>NZ_JBEXHU010000034.1:0-40650 GCF_040608175.1 Micromonospora sp. NPDC005206 | reverse complement strand
GCTCCCGGTCGGCGAGTCCAGCATCGACCGGACCTCCGCCTGACTCAGCGCCCGGTCGAAGATGTGGAACTCGTCGATGCTCGCGTCCAGGAACGGATCGCCGTACTGCGACCGCCCGATCCACCGGTTACCGGGATTCCCGAGGTTGGCCGGGCTCAGCGTCATGGCCGTGTTCTGGCCAGCCTGCTGACCGTTCACGTACAGCGTGCCGGTCTGCTGGGTGAGCGTGACGGCCAGGTGCACCCACTGGTTGGTCGGCAACGCCGCGTTACCGTCGATCCGTTGCTCCCCACCACCACCGCTGACCGTGATCGCGAACCGCGGCACGTTTCCGGTAACCCCAGCACGCGGAGTCAGGAACATGTTGACCGTGGTGTTCTGACCGAAGTCGAACAGCCGGCTCCAGCTCTGAGTGGCCGCGAGGTTCACCCAGGTGGCGATCGTGAAGTCGGCGAGCTGGCTGATCGCCTCCTGCGGAAGGGTCACATGCTGCGCCCGACTGGGACCATTCAGACGCAGCGCGCTGCCAAAGCGGCCCGGCACCCGGCCAATCTGCGGCTCCTGCGGCTCCTCACCGCCCGGACCGCCATCGCCCATCCGCGCGGTGATCGCGGCCTGGCACGCCGCGAGTTCGCCGACCATCCAGTCGAGCTTGGTCTTGAAGATCGGCTCGCCAAGGTCGGCGTAGCCCTGCGCCAGGGCCGTCATGAAGTGGCCGGCCCAGTGGCCGCTGAGCAGACCGCCGTCCTCCCACCCGCCAGGGACGGAGACGCCCGCCGGGTTCGGCCGACCAGCCTGGTTGTTGAACAGCACAAGGAAGCGCCGCTCGTCGAACTGCCGGAGCCAGGCCTTCATGCGGTCGCGCTTCTCCTGGAGCAGTCCGTCGCCCAGCTTCACCTCCCGCAGCTGGAACGGCCTGACCGGGGCGGTAGCGCCGGGGCCGAGATCGGCCGGGGTCGCGGCGAGCGCGCTCAGGCCTGCTGCCGCCTCGACGGCTGGTGCCGCCTCGGCGGCTGTCGCTGGCAACGCGCCTGCGGTGGCCGCCGCGGCCACACCGATGGCTGATGCCTGAAGAACTTTGCGCCGACTGATGGGGCGCTTGTCGGGTTGGGTCACTTGGAATCGTCCTCACATGTCGGTCGGTACTGACCGCTCGGCCAGCCTCTTGCTCGCGGTCGATCCGCTTGATGGATTGGCCTCGGCCGGGGTGGTCAGCTGTCATGCCGGACGGAGGTAGCGATGACCGAGCGAATGATGGGCCCGGATGACAGCGGTCGGCCAGTAGCGGGCGGGATGCCGCTGGGCGTGTTGGGGTAGTCGCTCAGGGAGTTGTCGACGGTTGGCCCCCGTGGCGGTCCGTCTCGTGTGCAGGTGTCATGCGTGCGGCGCGAGCCCGGCGACTGCAAGGAGGGACGCCGCGGTGCTCGGCGCGTTCCGCCCTCCAAGCCGTGACAAGGCTCGTCGATGGGTTGGCGCTATCTCATCGAAGCTCCTCCACTAAACCGTTGTGCTGGCCCACAGACGCCGGTGCCCGCGGCGGCCCACGGAAGGCGCTGAGTCAGCGGCGGGGGGCCTTGATCACCAACCAATGTGAGCGCTAACTCTAAGGTCGACAGTGCCGTCGGGCAAGCAAAAACGCTCGATTGACACGTGCTGGAAACATCTCTATGTTAGCGCTCAACAGGCCTGGCTGGTCGGCCGTCAGCCGTCCGCTCCGAAGCCAGACACACGACGTGGTGACCAGGCGTGCGCCATCCGACAGGATGCGCAAGGCGACCGGAGCACACAGTGCACTTCCCGCTGATGGAGGCGACGTGGCCACCGAGTTCGGCGTCTCGGAGTTGTGGGATCCGGTGGTGCGCCGTGACCCGCACAGGTTCTACGACCGGGTGCGAGCCACTGGCAAGCCGGTCCTTCAGATCGATCCCGCAGGCAACCGGTTCTGGATGATCGCCGGACATGCCGATGTGCTGGAAGGGCTGCGTCACCCGGCGATCGGACACGAGATTCACCGGCGTTGCCCCGGCGGTAGGCAACCCGCCCGGCACGAACTGTCGGAGGTAGCGAGGATCGAGGCCCGCCAGCTCATCAGCCTTGATCCGCCCGACCACACCCGCCTGCGAGGGCTGGTCAGCGGCGGCTTCACGGCACGGGCAGTGGCCCGGTTGGAGCCGTGGATCAGCCAACTCGCCGACCGGCTGGTCGCGCGGGCGCGCCAGCAGGGACGGATCGACGGGATCGCCGACCTTGCCGACCCGGTGCCGGTCAACGTCATCGCCGAGCTGGTCGGCATTCCGGAACCGGACCGGCCACAGTTCCGCGCCTGGTCGGCGGCGATCGTGTCGGCCAGCATCGACAGCTCGGCCGCCACGCTGGCATTCGCGGCATACCTCGACGAGCTGGCGGCCCGGCGGCGGGCCGTCCCCGCCGATGACCTGATATCGCAACTGGTGGCCCACGAGGAACAGGGCGACCGACTCGACCGGGACGAACTGGTGGCGCTGGTGCAGCTGCTGCTCATCGCCGGCCAGGAGACAACCGTCGACCTGATCAGCAACGGCATTCGACTCCTGCTCACCCATCCCGACCAATGGCAGGCACTGCGGGACGATCCGCTGCTGGCGGCAGCGGTGGTCGAGGAGACACTCCGGTTCCGGGGCCCGGTCGAGATCGTGCCACCGCGATTTGCCCTCGAGGACGTCGAGATAGCTGGTGGGCGGATCCCTGCGTTCGACCGCGTGGGACTGTCGTTGTGGGGAGCCAACCGTGACCCCACAGTGTTCGACCGGCCGCACGTGTTCGACATCCACCGCACCGACGTTCGCAAGCACATCGCCTTCGGGCACGGGATCCACTTCTGCCTCGGCGCCCACCTGGCCCGGCTGGAGAGCCGGATCATGTTCGAACGAATCGCGCAACAGCTTCCTAACCTGCGTCTCGCGGTCGATCCCGCTGTTCTTGACGGCTTTCGTCTACATCACGACGGACTGCCGCTGCAGGTTTGAAGCGGGACGCTCGGTCACGCCGTCCCGCGCACACCAGCGAACACCACCGCACAACGGGAGCTGCTGACCACGTTCATCGCGGCCGCCCGCTCGGGCGACATGACCGCGCTGGAGCGGCTCTTCGCGGCGAACGTGACCAGCCTGTCCGACGGCAACGGCGCGTTGGGCGTCGCCCGCCGGCCGCTGGCGGGAGTGGTACGCGTGGCGAAGTTCCTGAACGCGATCACCTGGTTCTGGGACGGCCTCGATGTGGGGTGGGCGAACACGAACGGCCAGACCTCGCCGTGCTGCGGCGCGACGGCACCTTGGCCGCCGTGCTCATGGTCAGCGCCTCGACCGAGGGCATCAATCACGTGCTGTGGATAATGAACCCCGAGAAGACCGCAGCGGTGTCCGGACTGGCCTGATCCGCCGACGTCACAAACCAGCGCGCTACCTGGTCATATAGGTGTCGACTGCGAGAGAAACAGAGGACACCGTGCGAACGATTCTGGTGGCCGGCGGCGGCTACGCCGGCTTCTACACGGCCTGGAAGCTGGAGAAGAAGCTTCGGCGGGACGAGGCACGGGTCGTCGTGGTCGATCCGCGCCCGTACATGACGTATCAGCCGTTTCTCCCCGAGGTGCTGGCCGGATCGGTCGAGGCGCGACACGCCGCGGTGTCGCTGCGCCGGCACCTACGCCGGGCCACGCTCATTTCGGGTACGGTCGTCGCGGTCGACCATGCACACCGGACGGCTACTGTGCAGCCGGCCGAGGGTCCGGAGTTCGCGCTCGGCTACGACATCATCGTCGTCACCGCCGGCGCGGTGACCCGCAAGCTGGCCATTCCCGGCGTGGCGGAGCAAGCGATCGGTATGAAGCACGTCGAGGAAGCGGTGGCGATCCGGGATCGGCTGCTGACCGCCTTCGACCGGGCGTCGACGCTCGAGCCGGGGCCGCTGCGCCGGCGGCTGCTCACCGTGACGTTCGTGGGCGGTGGGTTCTCCGGCGTCGAGGGCTTCGGTGAGCTGCTGTCCCTGGCGACATCGCTGATGCGGGCGTACCCCGAGCTGAACCCTGCCGAGCTGCAGTTCCACCTGGTGGAGGCCCGGGACCGGATCCTTCCCGAGGTCTCCGACGGACCCGGGCAATGGGTAGTGCGGTCGCTGGAGAAGCGCGGCGCACGCATACACCTCAATGCCCAATTGATCTCCGCGCGCGACGGTCACGTGGTGCTGTCGACTGGGAAGGAGTTCGACTCCGATCTGATCGTGTGGACCGTCGGCAACGCCGCCAATCCGATGGTGCGCAGCCACACCGATCTGCCCATCGACGGGCGCGGGATGCTGATCGTACGAGCCGACCTGCGGGTCGGCACCGAGAGCGACCCGGTGCCGGACGCCTGGGGTGCCGGCGACGACGCGGCGATTCCGGACCTTGCCGTGAGCCGGCCCGGCGCCGTGACGGTGCCGAACGCCCAGCACGCCGTGCGGCAGGGAAAGCTTCTGGCGAGGAACATCGTGGCCAACCTCCGCGGGCGGAAGCCGAAGCAGTACGTGCATCACAGCCTCGGCACCGTCGCCACGCTGGGCCTCGGTCGGGGCATCTTCCAGTACCGGGGCATCGTTATCAAGGGGCTGCCGGCCTGGCTGATGCACCGGGCGTACCACGTCCTCGCCGTACCGAGCTGGGAACGGAAGACCCGGGTGCTGGCGGTTTGGCTGACCGCCGTGGTGTTCGGCCGCGACATCGTCTCGCTGGCCTCGGTGCAGGATCCCCGCCGCGCGTTCGTCACCGGCGACGACCCGGTGGAGCCACCCGCGCAGCCGCCTATCCGGTCCCAGCATGTTCAATCGGCATGACGATGTCGTGCGCAGGTTCGCCGAGGCCTGCCGGCTAGGAGACATCGCCGCGCTCGGGGCGGCCCTGGACGCTGACGCGATCGCGGTGTGCGACGGCGGCGGGCTGCTGCCCGCCGCAATGAGCCCCATTCACGGCGCGGAAGACGTTGCCCAGATGGCCGCGGTCCTGCTGTCCGGGCAACCGGACGCCGAGCTGACCATCGAGGCCGTCAACGGCCGGGCCGGGCTGGCCCTGCGCCGCTCCGGCCAGGCTATCGCGGTGGTCGGCATCAAGACGGCCGACGCCAGGGTCGCCGTCCTCTGGATTGTGCTTAACCCGGCCAAGCTGAGCGGCTGGCACCGCCGTTGATCGTGGTCAGGGTCGCACCGTGCAGGGCCTTCCCGTACGTCGGGTAGGAGCCGGTGACGACTAGGAGTTGCCCGGCGGCAAGGATGATCGCCACGGTGACCACGGCGAGCCAGGCCAGCCGGTCGGGCAGCAGCCGGCCCGCCGATCGGGAGCCGCGGACGGCGGCGGCGACCACGCCGGTGCCGCGCGCGGCCCGCAGCGCGTTGGCGGCGCGGGCGAACCGCAGGAAGGGTACGGCGAGGAAGATCGCCTGCCACCAGTTGCGCTCCGGAACTCGCGGGCGCGGCGGCGGGCCAGCCAGGCACGCAGCGCGAACTCGGCGACGAAGGCCGCCCACAGCGCCCAGCTGGCGGCGGTCAGCACGCCGGTGAGTGGCTGGTCGCGGGTGACGGCTTGGCCGAGCACCAGCAGCAAGAACAGGATGCCGAGTACGCCCATCGGCTTGTCCAGCCGACGGGCGAGACCGTTGAGCCGGTCGTCCTCCTTCTCCTGCCGTGCCAGGCGCGCCCCCTCCTCGCGAGGCGCTTGGTCGGTCATGGTTCTGCCCCGGGGGTCACGCCGGTCCGAGTGCTTCGGATCGACTCGGCATGTGCAACCGGTACCCGCTGCCGTCCCCGTCATACCGCCGTGTCCGGCGGTGTGTGTCGGTGCCTTCGGGTAGGGATCGGGGAACCATGAGAGAGGATTCCCTGATGCCGAGCACCAGATGCTGATGCGGTAGATGTACCCGAAGTCGATCAACGGACCGCGCGAAGCTGGCGGCGGCGATCGACGCCCTCAACGACTGCGCCCAGGCCTGCACCGCGTGCGCGGACGCCTGCCTCTCAGCGAGGACATGGTCGCCGAGCTGACCAAATGCGTACGGACGAACCTGGACTGCGCACCCGTCAGGGTGCCGGCACCGCTCGTGCGCTTACCGCTTGGTCTCGTGCTTGGCCATCTGGGGCCGCTCGCCCTTGCCGACCTTGCGCAGCGCGTCGCGCAGCTGCTCCTCAGTCATCTTGGAGTTGCCCTCGATGCCCGCGTCGTGGGCCTGCTGGCGAAGATCGTGCAGCCGTTCCCGGTCACTATGTCGGCCTCCCCGTGTGTGCGATGGCGCGGGCGGCTCCGCGCGCCACTGTCCCCGTCGCCTTCCCGGCGCCGGGGGGCGCAAACGGCGTCAGCTAGCACCTCGTCCCGGGAGCTTGCCGGCGTCGCGGGTGATGACGCTGATGTGGCCCTCGGACTCCATCCGGACCTCCTTGACGTCGTCCAGACGCTCGACGCCCTGCTCGGGCCGCCGCCTTTCGATCGGGTGTTTCCCTCTACACGAGGCGGGCATGCACCTTGTTGCCCACCTGGGGAGGGCATGAGTTCCTGCGGGGCGGCTGCCGCGCCGGGCGTTCCGTTCCGCCGGCATCACCAGGAGAGAGGCGTTGTCATGCCCGACAAGCACGAGCAGGCCGAGCAGATGCGCGACGACGTGCCGTCGACCATCGCCCGCTCCGACGACAAGGCGGTACGGACCTACAAGAAGACGCTTGAGTCGGCGGAGGAGTCCTACGGCGACGGCGAGCGCGCCCACCGCACCGCGTTCGCCTCCCTGAAGCACACCCATGAAAAGGTCGGGGACCACTGGGAGCCCAAGGAGCACAAGGGCCCATCGGACCCGCAGGCCGAGCAGGGGACGCCAGAGTCGGCGCGTGGACGGCGGGACACCGCCCAGGGGGTCGACGCGAACGCCAGCAAGGAACACCTCGACGATGTCGCACACCGGGTCGGCATCGACGACCCGGAGAACCTGAACAAGGGCGACGAGGTCGGCGCGATCGAGAAGGCCAACGCCCGGGCCACCGCGCGGGCCCGGAAGCGGTAGCGCCGAAAGATGCCGGATCAGGTGACGGTGGTTGCGGCACGGGCGACGAGCTCGGCGAAGACCGACGGGTCGTCAACGTCCACGACGGGGAAGCCGGCGCCGGGCTCGCCTTCCCAGTGCATCGTGATGCCCGGGTTGTGAACCTGGTGTCCGCCGGCGAAGAACAGGTGGGGACTGCCCCGCACGTCGTCGCGGTGCCGCTGGTAGTCCCGCATCATCGTGCCCCGGGCCTGCCCGGTGTCGAGGGCGTCGGCGAGGCGACTGCTGTCGACGCTGCGGCAGCGTCGGCGATGTCAAGAATCTCGTGGCGGAGGGAGATGCACCGGCTGTCGCGGATGAACGCCATCCGTAGCGCGAGATCGATCTCCTCGGCGGCGGCGGCAGACTGTTCCTTGGCGACGTGGACGGCCCTCGTTGGGCAGCAGGGTGGTGACCGGCCAGGTGGATGACGATGCTGCCGAGGGCGACGTCCGGTTTGACCGATGAGCGCGGCGGCCACACGTGAGAACGGTGCCGCTTTTGAAGAGTTTGAGGAGGGTCTTGATCCTCGTACCTCCGCATGGTGGTCGCCGGAACGGGAAGGTCAGGGCCGCCAGCGGGACTGACCGAGGAGGATGCGCCATGACGGACACACGGGGCACCGGGTCTGGTAGCGCCGGGCCGCCGGGCCGCGGCGGCTTCGCAGTCGTGGAGATGTTCACCTCCCAGGGCTGCAACAGTTGCCCTCCGGCCGAGGACGTGTTGTCCGAGATCGACCGCGACGCCCGGGATCGGGGCGAGCCTGTCTACGCGCTCGGGTTCCACGTCGACTACTGGGACCACCTGGGCTGGGCCGACCCGTTCGGCGCCGAGGCGCACACCCTGCGTCAGGAGGCGTACGCGCGGGCGCTCGGCTCCCGGGGGCTGTACACCCCCCAGATGATCGTCAACGGCGTCGTTGAGTTCGTCGGATCCGACCGCCGGCAGGCTTCGTCTGCGATCAGCTCCGCCCTTTCGGAGGCGGCGGATACCACGCCGCTCGCGCTGTCCTTGCAGGATGCTCCCGAGGGCACGGGCGATGGACGCCGGGTCGTGGTGGAGTACCAGGCCGGGCGACTGCCACAGCCGGCGGCGTTCAACGTGGCGGTCGTGGAACGTGGCTTGGAGAACGAGGTACCCCGAGGCGAGAACGCCGGGCGGCGGCTTCGGCAGGACGGCGTGGTGCGCGCCTTCACGTCGATTCCAATGAACGTGGAGCGCGGGCGGGTCGACCTCGAGATGCCGCCAACTCTCGATCCTCGAAAGGCCTCGGTGGTCGGCTATGTCCAGAACGACGGCGACAAGGCCATTGTCGGGGCTGCGTCCGTCGATGTGGCGGCGCGACGACGGAGGTGACCTTGCTTTCGAGAGCCCGGATGGGAGGGCGAAGCGATGGCTGACACGACTGAGATGGCGGTTCTGGCCGGCGGTTGTTTTTGGGGGATGCAGGACCTTATCCGGAAACGCCCTGGCGTGCTCGCCACCAGGGTGGGATATACGGGCGGGGATGTGCCGAACGCGACGTACTACAACCATGGTTCCCATGCCGAGGCGATCGAGATCGCCTTCGACCCTGCCGAGGTGTCCTACCGGGACATCCTTGAGTTCTTCTTCCAGGTTCACGACCCGACCACGAAGGATCGCCAGGGCAACGACGTGGGAGTCAGCTACCGGTCAGCCATCTTCTACAAGGACGACCAGCAGCGGCAGGTCGCGGAGGACACGATTGCCGACGTCGACGCGTCGGGCCTGTGGCCGGGCAAGGTGGTCACCGAAGTTAGTCCTGCCGGCTCGTTTTGGGAGGCCGAGCCGGAACACCAGGACTACCTGGAGCGGAACCCCGGCGGATACACCTGCCACTTCGTTCGGCCGGACTGGAAGCTGCCCCGCCGAGGGGGGAACGCCGCGTAGTGGCCCCGGTCGTGCGGCCGGCTTACTCCCAGGTACCAGGAGCGATGTACGTATCGGTCTTCCTCAAGTAGGGCACGGCTCGCGTCCACTCGCTGAGGATCTTGGCGAACTCGTCATCGTCAGTAGCCCAGACCACGCCCGGCTCGACGGGGCTGGAGTCCCAGAGCGACTCGACCGCCACCAAGCTGAGCTGCTCGCGGACGTCGACGTTGAGACCGCTACTACCGACCCGCACGAGGGGGTCAATTTTCACCCGTCGCGTCGCCTGGGGTTCAAGTTCAGCCGCCGTTGACGATCAGGAGAAGTGCGTCTTCGGCCGGGTGAGTCGCTCCCCGTCGATGATCAGGTCGACCTTCTCGTTGTAGAAGGCGATCAGCCCGGCGATCGGCAGGAGCGCGCTTGTGGGGAAGCTGTACGACCAGGCCAGGTCCGGGTGGACCGTGCCGTCGACGCGCACGGACCAGTAGCGGCTGGTCCGGCCCTTGTACGGGCAGGAGGTCGTCGTCTCTGACGGCACGAGGTGCCCGAAGGCCACCTCGGTCCGGTTGAGGTAGTAGCGAGTCGGCAGACCGGTCTCGAAGACCAGCACCGGCGACGCCGATTCGGCCAGTACGACCCCGTCGAGTTCCACCCGTACGCGTCGGGTGGACCGCATTGCGTCCACCCGGGCATACGGATTCCGGGGGTGCACGAAGACCTCCTCGTCCTCCTCGAACCAGCTGTCCATGGCGGCCCCACTCGAACCGGACGGTGTCGGCCAACCCGGGCAGCGCGTCGTCTCCGTACCACCGAGCGGACGAAGGACGAGTCGTCTCGCCGACCCGCAGCCCATGCACCCGCCCGGTCCCACACCGGACCCGCTCCGTGCGGTGCTCGTCGACCAGGAGGCTCCGGTTCACGTCGGCGGCCGGGATGTAGTACTGGGGGTAGAAGGGCCACTCCCACACGTACTGCGCCCGCTTGGTGTCCAGCACCAGTTCGCCGGCGAGGTAGGCGCGGATCCGGCGGGGCACCGGCTCAACGCGGTCGTCCGGGCCGATCGCCTTCGGATAGTCCGGCACCCTGTCCTCCAGTTCAGCAACAGCCCGGTTCGGGGGGGGTATTGGCTCAACGATCGGGAGGGCTTGGGTGTCTCGCCGATTCGGTGAGGCGCCAACCTGCACGAGTTCGTACAGCGTCAGCGTCTACCCATATGGCAACGCTCGGCCGGAGGCTCACGGTCAGCGTTCACGGCCTGGGCTATCGACGCAATGCCGCTCGGGTGCCCGGGTCGTGTCCGGCTGAGTCGAATGAGCCTTCATGATGAGAGTGCGGCCTACACCTCATCGTCCTAGCCGTGGGACAGGCGCGGAGACGCACCTACAAAGGTGGCCTGGGGTTACTCCGATCGGTTCGATGGTGGTGCGGAATCGATCGACGCTCCACTTGGGGAGTTGGGCAAGTCGCGGCTACGCCGGTGGGCGAGAGCCTCGGCGGGTGGGGCGCCGGCCTGTTGGAGGTTCAGCGGCGCTGGCGACGATGGCAGCCAGGGCGGCGGCGGAAAGCGCAGGTGCTTGCCGAGGAAGATGCAGGGGTTTTGGCGGCCGGCGCGCCGGCGCAGCCACGATTCCGGGATCCGCAGCCGGCGGTGACCAGGACTCCCCGGGCGGCGGCGAGTGCCGCCCGGTCCGGTGAACCCGATGGCACCGCGTGGCGGCCCCCACCCTGCCGGCACCACCATCCGCACATCGGGCACGCTCGCGCCCACAGTCCGCTGCGCTTCATCGGCCACCCGACCTTCTTCGAGTGGGAGGGGTAGTACGGCGAGCAGCGCTATGACGGCATGGATGAGCGCTATGACCTGATGGAGCATCCCTACCGATGCCCGCCCGTTCTGCCGTCCGAGCGATCGGCGCTGCAGCCGGTGCTCGGCGCCGTTTATCAGACGTACCAGCACGCCCTGAGCCCGATGTGGGCGGCGCTCGACCGCTCGATCACCGCCCGCTACGCGATCCAGCTGGCGTGGTGCTGGGACGACGACCACGGAGTCGTCCGCCAAGACGACGAGGCCCGCGCTGTCGTCCGCTACAGCACGCCCAACCTCGACGATCGATTCTCCGACGCCGCCTCGTGCTACTACCCCGACCTCATCGTCCTTGCCGCGATCGACACCTATCGCACCGCCCTCGGGGCCGCCCCCGATCCCGCCTGGCAAGGGATGCCGCGATGTCGCGCTCACTTCCGGACCCTGGTGGCCCTTCCCAAACACCGCTCTGATGAGCGAACGACCATACCTGCTCAAACTCGATGACCGGGGCCGCCTGCACGCCGACGACGGACCAGCCATCCAATGGCCCGACGGTCACCAAAGTGCGGGCGCGTAAAGGGACCCTCACCGGCACACCACGCCGCGAATCGGCACCAACGGACGCATGACCGAGAAACCCGCCATGATCGTTCCTTCATCCACGAGCACCTGAGTTATCCACAGATGACGCCGCGACGCTTGATGCCGCCAGCCGCGCCCTGCTGAAGTAACCCGGAGGGACGACGCCACGTCCCATCGATCCGTTGAAGGGCTAGAGAGCAGCCATGACCAGGGGCGGGCACGGCCGAACGCGCCGCACGGATACGCCGGCGCCACTCGATTACCTCGCCGCCGTCACTGGCCTCGTCGGCGCGGCGGCCGCTGTCATCGCGGCAGTCGCCGGGCTGCTGGCGGCCGCTGGGCCGATGGTGAAGCACTGATGCCCGCGGTGGAGGCCTGGCTGCTCGGCGGGCCCGCCGATGGCCGCATCACCCCCATCGAGGTCGACGAGGACGGGTCCCTTCCGCAGGCCATTCTCCTGCTGCAGGCCGGCGCCTACCTCGGCGCACGTGAGCATCCCAGTCCGCCTGTGCAGCACCGCTATCTCCGTTGCGACGGCGAGGGCCAGGGGGACCCGCCGACATTCCGGTACGACGGGCCCCTCCCTCACGGCCAGTGACCTCATCGAGGGCGGGCAATAAGGTGAAGGGCGGCCTTCGAACGCCTACCGCCGCACGAAGGCTCAGCTTGGCGAACTCGCCACCCCACACCCACCGATGATCGAACACTTGTACGGTGCGCTGGTGGAGGACGTGGCGGGACGCTGGTGGAACGGCATCTGGGGGCGCTTGGGCCGCCGGGATGTGTGGCTGACCCGTGAGGTCCGGTGGAAGGTCGTCGCTCGCGCTGGCGACAGCGAGAACGGCCGGGTGCTGCGCTGGGAGTTCGACACGGAGGCGGATGCTCTGGCGATGGTCAAGCGCCTCCTGGCCGCCGACGCGGGCGGCCAGTGGCGCAAGCAGGCTGGCGACAGCGCACCGTCTTCGCCATAGCAGGCATAGTCCGGCCGGCGGGGCGTCCCGCAGAGGACGCCCCGGCGGTCGAGGGGCTGTGTCAGGAGCTGCAGGTGTTGAGCATGCTCTGCAGGGCTGACTTCTCCGACGACTGCAGCTTCAAGCCCCAGCTGTACTTCACGGTGATCCACATCTTGCTGTAGGTGCACCGGTACGACGACAGGGACGGCTGCCAGGTGGAGGGGTCCTGGTCGCCCTTGGACTGGTTGACGTTGTCCGTCACCGCGATCAGTTGGGGGCGGGTGAGGTCGTTGGCGAAGCTCTGCCGGCGGCTGGTCGTCCAGGAGTTGGCGCCGGAGCGCCACGCCTCCGCGAGGGGCACGACGTGGTCGATGTCGACGTCGGAGGCGGCTGTCCAGGTTGCGCCGTCGTAGGGGCTGTACCAGCGGCCCGAGGTCGCCGCGCAGGAGCTATTGACGACGACGGAGGTGCCGTCGCGCTTGAGGACCTGCTCGCGGGTGTTGCAGCTGCCACTGATGGTGATCCAGTGCGGGAACAGGTCCCGTGAGTAGCCGCTGGTGGAGCCCTGCGCCGCCACGGTCAGGGCGTTGAGCTGCGACTGGGCCGTGGCCTTCGACGGGATCCCGGGAGGTGTGGCCGACGCGGGTTGCGCGCTGACGCCGGCCAGACCGGCGCCGGCGAGGGTGGCGAGGACGACTGCGGCGGCGTGGCGCGTGACGCGAAAACGGGCTGAGACTTGGGTTACACGCATGGGGGCCTCCTGGGCGCCGGGTGGACGGCAACCGTCTCTGACGATCATGTCCATCGAAAGGCATGTTTGGAAAGGGGTGAGGAAGCGGCGACAAAACTTCGAAGCACTTCACTGGCGTGCGGACACGAGCTGGGGGGACCCAGCCGGACCTCGTCCGCCTTTCATTCCGCATACCGCCATCGACCGTTCGGCATCTTCCGGCGCCACCCCCGTACGCCCCTCAACCATGAGAGAGGAGGTGGGCGAAATTCGAGTTCGATGTCGTCGGTCGGTCCTGCGGTGACTCCGGCCCGCCGGCGTGTCGGCACCACCGAGGGGCTGCGTCCGCCGCTCACGCCGATGCTGGCGAATGCCGTCGACGCTGTCCCTGAGGCATCGGATCTGGCCTACGAGCCGAAGTGGGACGGCTGGCGGGCGCTGGCCTTCCGCCGGCCCGACGGCGTGTACCTGCAGTCCAGAGCCGGCCGGGACGTCACCACCTACTTTCCCGACATCACCCGAGCTGTCACCGAAGCCGTCGAGCCGGGTGCCGTCCTCGACGGCGAACTGGTGGTGTGGGAAGGCGAACGAACCAACTTCGCCCACCTGCAGCGACGAGTCACCGCCGGCGGCCAGCTTCCGGACATCGCCCGACGCCACCCCGCGCACTATGTCGTCTTCGACCTGCTCAGCGCCCCACCGGGCCGACCACTATTGGACCGGCCCCTGCACGAGCGACGTGCCCTGCTCACACAGCTACTCGCCGACGCACCCGCCCAACTCACCCTGTCACCACAGACCACCGACCTCGACCAGGCCGCCGAATGGTTGACCACCTGGACAGCCGCGGGCATCGAGGGCGTCGTGATCAAACGCCTCGACGGGCGCTACGAGCCCGGCCGACGAGGATGGCAGAAAGTCCGGGCCTACCGCACCACCGAAGCGATCATCGGCGGCGTCACCCCCAGCACCGACAACCCCGAGACCCTCCTGCTCGGCCGCTGCGACCAGCACGGACGACTGCGCTACACCGGCCGCACCAACCCCCTACGACCGGCACAACGCGCCGAAATGGCCGCCCTGCTCACGCCCCTCGACCCGACGGGGGCACACCCCTGGCCGCAACCCCTCCCCGCCGCGTGGACCGGACAACTCGACCGACCCCAACCACTCCCCTACAGGCCCGTTACACCCACCATCGTCGCGGAAATAGACGTCGACACCGCCTACGAACACCACCGGTGGCGACACCACGTCCGCTACCTACGCCCCCGACTCGATCTCACCGCCGCCGACGTACCGCCCGGCTGATTGCCAGCTTTGACGGTGCCCGCACCCCGTCCGGGGCGGGACGTCAGCTGTAGCAGTCGGACCCTCCCAAGCCTGGCGTGTCTGATGATCGCGGCGCTCCGCTCGGTCATCTGACCGGGGTTGTGATGCCGGTGCTGATGGGCAAAACGCCGCACCGGCCGCGCCCTCGGCTCGGCCACCGTGATTGGCGACTCCTCCCAAACCCTGCTGTGCACGTACCTGTCGGCGATCGTGCTCGTCCGCCTCGTCCTCAACGCCTGGCTCGACTGGTCCTGGGCGAACCCGGTCGCCGCACTGATCATCGCGGGGATCGCGATCCGAAGGCTGTGAGGCGTGGCGCGGTGAGCAGTGCGCGGACTGCGTCGTACTTGCCGGCAGCGGCGAGGCCGACGGCAGCTGCGGGTGCGAGGCGGGCTGCACTGACGCGTGTTGCGAAGGGGGACGGTGACGCGATGCCGCATGACTGACGGCTCTATCTTGTCTGAAGGGGTGCGCGTCAGGACCTACTGGAACATCCTGTGGCTCATCGATTTATGTGCCCCTGATGTCAATCGTTGACACAGTAGTCGGGTGGGTGGCGGCGATGGGGAAGTGGCGTCGCGCGGCGCATTCCCGTCGGCTGGGCGGATCAAGGCCGCGACGCATGGCGGGGTGACGCGCCCGGAGCTCTTTCTGGATCTGGTATTCGTCTACGCCTTCATCAACGTCACCCAACTCATGTCGGAACGCCCAGCTCTGGACGCGCTGCTTCAGGGAGGGTTGGTGGTGCTGCTGCTCTGGCGCAGTTGGATCGGCTACGCCTGGGTGGGAAACCTGGTGAGGCTTGACCGGGGCAGCCTGCCGGTCACCATATTCGCGGCGGCCACCGCGATTTTGCTCGCCGCCGTCGCCATCCCGGAGGTCTTCGTTGACCAGCCGGGCGGGCTATCCGGACCCCTCGTTTTCGTCGTCGGCTTCTTGGCGGCTCGCGTCGGGTCCCTATTGATCATCTCTCGCGAGCAACGAGGCTCGGCAAAGTCGTCCGCTCCAGCCAGGCGCGCGTGGCTCCCGCTGGCCGGCAGCGCCCCACTGCTGCTGTGCGCGGTCCTGCTGCCCCACCACCTACCACCGGGCCGGAATGCGGAAGCGCTTCAACTTCTGCTCTTCGCGGTCGCGATCGTCATCGACTACGCGGGCCTGCGCGCGCCAGGTACCGGTAGTTGGCAGCTGACATCGGTGCGACACTGGGCGGAGCGACACAACCTGATCATGCTCATCGCCTTAGGCGAGACGATCATCTCGATCGGCACGAGTCGCGGCCTCACCGGCAACCATCCGATCACCTGGTCCGTGCTCGGCGGGTCGGTGCTCGGTCTTGTCGTCGTGGCGTTCCTGTGGTGGGCCTACTTCGACATCGCAGCACCCAGCGGTGAGCAGGTATTGCAGTCCACCTCACATCACGCGCGGTCCCGCCTCGCCCGCGACGCCTACTCACTTTTGCACCTGCCGATGATCGGTGGGCTCATCCTGGTCGCGTTCGGGCTCAAGAAGGCGCTGAGCGCAGGCCCGGTCGGCCACCTCGAACGGTGGGATGTGACCGACCTGGCATCTCTTTACGGTGGTGTGGTCCTGTACCTACTAGGGCTGGTGGCGTTCGAATGGCGCATCGTCCGACGGGTCGGCCGCGGTCCGGTACTCGGCCTTGTCCTCGTCGCGCTGCTGGTCGCGCCTGCCCGTCACCTGACAGCTCCGGGATCCCTCGCGCTCCTCGCCGGCGCCCTAGTCTGCGTGGTGCTCGCCCATGTGACGCTGCTGCGACGGCGCCACCGCCAACTACACCGCGCTATCGCGGTAACGGCCGGTCAGGAGGTCGATGCCACCCCGGAGGAACTATTCCTGGATCTGGTCTTCGTGTATGCGTTCATCCAAGTCACCGTGCTGATGACCCGGCACCCTTCGATGATCGGAGTGCTTCAGGGACTAGCTGTCCTGGCGCTGCTGTGGTGGTCCTGGGTCAACTACACCTGGTTCACCACGACGATCCGCAGCGCGGGAAACCTGCTGCGGCTGGTCGTCCTCGCCGCCGTGGCCCTAATCCTGATGCTGGGTATCGCCACGCCACAGACGTTCAGCTATGTATCCGCAGGGCTGCCCGGGCCGCTGATCGTCGTCACCTCGTATGCGGCGGTGCGCCTCCTGCATCTGGTGTCGTTCTGGCTGGCGGTCCGGCGCGACACCACCCTTCGCGCCCCCGTTGTCAGGGCGGCCGGACCGACCGGGGTGGGAATAGTCCTGCTGCTCTGCGCGGTGGTGCCCGCCCAGGCCACTGGTGATCCGCTCACCCCGTTCACCACATTCTGCTGGGCCGCCGCCATTCTCATTGACGTGGGCGGCGGCTACCTCATCCGATCCCGAAACTGGTGGTTGCATTCCGTCAGTCGATGGATGGGTCGCTACAACCTGATAATCCTCATCGCGCTCGGCCAAGCGGTCATCTCCACCGGAACAGCCATCGGCGATCCGCCCATCTCGATTGGCAGCCTCGGCGCCGTCGCACTCACCGCCGGACTGCTCTTCGCGTTGTGGTGGACCTACGTGGGCACCGACGTCGTCATCGGCCAACGATTCGCCGAACTCGCCACCAGCCGCCAACGCGGCGCCCTGGCCCGAGATGCCTACGCGTACCTTCACCTGTTCCTCGTCGTCGGCCTCGTGCTGGTCGCCTTCGGGCTGCGCACGACCTTGCCGCATCCGACGCAGCATTCAGGTGCCGCGGTGATGATGGGGCAGGCCACACTGGTGTGCGGAATCATTGTCTACCTACTCGCCGATCACCTCATATGGCGACGCGCCCGCCGCCCAGTGGGTCGCCGGCGGGCACTGAGTCTGGTAGTCGCCGCGCTGTCGCCGGTGACGATACTAATGCCAATATTGTGGGCGTTGGTCGCGCTCACATTGGCGCTGCTCGCCGCTCACGTGCTCGGGCGTTCGGCCACCCCGCCACTAGACACGGTACTCAGCGACAGGCCATGACGTGGCATGCGAGACAGGCCCTGTCCCTGTTGCCCTGGTCGTCCCCCCGCGCACGGTGCGAACGCGGCTGGCGGTACGCGCACACCATTGTGCCGACCCTCCCCAGCGGACGAGCCGGCGCGGTGATGTGAAGGTCAGCGGACGCGCCGACGGCCGTAGGCGCCAGCGGCGATCGCGACGCCGATGGCGGCGAAGGCGACCTGGAGGTTCAGCTCGATCCAGTCGATACCGCAGGTGTCGTCGACGCAGAGGACTCCGGCGACGAGGGTGCCCAGGATCGCGGTGACCACGCCGATGAGCAAAGTCAGCCAGATCGGGATGTTCTGCATGCCCGGTACGACCAGCCGGCCCAGCGCGCAGATGAAAGGACCGGTGATGATGGCCCTGAAGAAGCCCGTGGCTTCCACGAGGGTCGTGTCTCCAGAGGGGTCGTCGTCGGCCCGATCATTGCCCAGCCCACGTGGAGCAAAACCTTCGGTGGTCTGCAGCGCGCTCCGACAGAGGCACGGGCGGCGCGCCGCTGGTGGTCCTGCCCGACCAGCGCACAGCCCCGACCATGTCGACGTCGCACCACACGGGCGATGCTGCTCTTACCCGAGCCTGAGTTGCCTCGAATGCAGACGACGCGCACCTGGCATCCTGGGCGAAGTTCGCACCCATCGACGCCCGGTCAGCCGGCAAGAAGAAAGGCAACTCCACCGGCAAGGGCAACCCCTGGCTAGCCGGCACCCTCGGCGAAGTCGTCGCCGCAATCGCCCGCACCAACACCTTCCTCGGCGAACGCTACCGCCGCCTGACACGCCGACGAGGTAAGAAACGCGCGATCGTCGCGGTCGGCAACTCGGTACTGACCATCATCTGGCACCTACTGTCCGACCCCGACGCCCGCTACCACGACCTCGGCTCCGGCTACCACGAATCCAGGATCAACACGCAGCGTCGCCAACGCGACCTGATCCGCCAGCTTGAACGGCTGACCGGCCAGAAGGTCGATCTTCAACCCCGACCGGAGCTACCCGCCGCCGCATGAGAACGCCAAACCCAATGCCCGGCTCCGCTGCGCTACGCCGGGCGCTGCCGCCTGCCCACTCACTCACCGATTTTCGAGTCAGCCGGCCGTGATCGGCTTCTATCGGGTTGTTCGCGTGTTGCTCGACGTGGTGCCGTGCCTGCGGGATCAGCTCATCCAGCACGCCGGGGTAGACCAGCGCGGCATCCGTGACCACCTCATTGGGCGTCACCTTCAGCGTGGACATCGCGCGTCGGAAGAACCGCCGGGCCGCGGCGGCGTCGCGGCGGGTCGAGACCAGCACGTCGATGACCTGCCCCTACTGGTCGACCGCCCGGTACACGTACCGCCACACCCCGTTTCACCTTGACGTACGTCTCATCAACGTGCCACCGGTCGCCCGGTGAGTGGCGGCAGAATCGGGCGGCGTCAGCCAGCAGCGGGGTGAACCGCTGGACCCACCGGAACACGGTGACGTGATCGACCTCCACGCCGCGCTCGACCAGCAGCTCCTCCACGTCCCGGTAGGACAGGTTGAAGCGCAGATACCAGCGCACCGCGACGACGATCACCTCCGGCGGGAACCGGAACCCGGCGAACGCCGACGTCGGAGGCAGCCACGGGCGAGAGCGAGTCAATGACTTCACTGCTCAAGCCTGCCTCGATCATGCCAACACTCAACGCAACTGTGAGTGTGAGGCTGCGGTTCTGAGATCGTAGGAGCCGTGCTCCCGCGGGCCGCGGTCTGACCCGCAACGCAACCGGCCCAGTCGATGCCTTCGCTCCGATCTGTCGACTGTGGCTCGCGGGAGGGCCTGCTGTCACCGGACCGGTAGAGCGTGTCCCGATAGGGGCCTTGCTGCAACAAGGGCACCATCACAGTTCTGACCGCCCTGCCGGCCCGGCGATGGCCATCCGCCGTCCCGAGCCACCAGGAGACAAACGGTCCATGTCCAGCATGCCAAACCCCGCCCCGGACAGTCAGCCCGACCCGACCGGCGAGGAGGTCATCCTCGGCGTCGACACCCACAAGGACGCCCACGTCGCCGCAGTGACCACTCCGCTCGGCGTCCAGGTTGCCTCTGCCAGCTTCCCGACCACCGCCGCCGGCTACCGCGACCTGCTGGCCTGGGCACGTGGTTTCGGCGACCTCCGACGCGCCGGTGTCGAGGGAACCGGCTCCTTCGGCGCGGGCCTGGCCCGCTACCTGCGCAACCAGCGTCTGACCGTGATCGAGGTCAACCGCCCCGACCGCGCGGCGCGCCGCCGCCACGGCAAGACCGACACCATCGACGCGATGGCCGCCGCCCTGGCGGTGCTCTCCGGCCGGGCCACCGCCACCGCAAAGACCGCCGACGGGTCGGTGGAGATGCTGCGCATGTTCCGCCTGGCCAGAGCCTCCGCGGTGAAGTCCCGCACCCAGGCGGTCAACCAGCTCAAGGCCGTAATCGTCACCGCCGCAACGACGCTACGCGACACCTTGACCGGCCTGTCCGACACAGCGTTGATCCGCCACTGCGCCGCCCTGCCCGACACCGCCCCGACCGACGTGGCCACCGCCACCGTCTACACCCTGCGCCGCCTGGCCCAGCGCATCCAGGCACTCACCGCCGAGGAACGCGAATTCCAGCGCCAGATCACCGCCGTGCTGAACTCGAACGCACCACAGCTGCTGCAACGTCACGGGATCGGCCCGGACAGCGCCTCCGCGCTGCTGGTCACCGCAGGTGACAACCCCGACCGGATGCACAGCCAGGCGTCCTTCGCCGCGCTATGCGGCGTCAACCCGATCGAGGCGTCCTCGGGCAAGACCCGCCGGCGCCGACTCAACCGCGGCGGTGACCGCCGCGCCAACGCCGCCCTCTACCGCATCGCCCTGACCCGATCACGCGGTGACCAACGCACCCGCGACTATCTCGACCGACGCAGCAGCCAAGGCCTCACACGCCGCGAAGCCATGCGATGCCTCAAGCGCTACATCGCCCGCGAGATCTACCACCTGCTCCGCCAGCTCGATCCCGTAGATCCGACCTCACGAACCGCTTGACAGAACATAGGGGCATCGGAACCCTCCGGCCGCATCGCCGTCCGGTCGGACCGCCACTGGCGGGCTGCGGCGCGAGGTGTCCGGTCGGGCAAGGCAGGTGCCCTGGCGGGCTGGCAAGCGGCCGCCGCAGCGCCTCCGACCGCTACACGTTCGCGGCGACGTACTTCGTCTCCAGGTACTCCTCGATGCCCTCGCGGCCACCCTCACGTCCGACCCCGGACTGCTTCATTCCGCCGAACGGGGCTGCGGGGTTGGACACGATGCCCTGATTGAGGCCGACCATGCCGAACTCCAGCGCCTCAACCACGCGGAAGCAACGCCGCATGTCGGAGGTGTACACGTAGGCGGCGAGACCGTACTCCGTGGAGTTCGCGATCGCCAGCGCCTCCTGCTCGCTCGAGAAGGATGCGATGGGTGCGATGGGACCGAAGATCTCTTCCCTGAACACCCGGGCCCCTGGGTCCACGTCAGCGATGACGGTGGGCTGATAGTAGTAGCCACCCCCGTCGAGAGCGTCGCCCCCGGCGAGCACCCGACCGCCTCGCTGACCCGCGTCATCGACGAACGCCCGCATACTGTCCCGCGCCTTCGCGGTGATCAGCGGCCCTACCTGGACGCCGGGTTCGGTGCCGCGCCCGACCTTCAACGCGCGCATCCGTACGGCCAGGCGTTCGGCGAAGTCGGCCGCGATTGACTCTGCGACGAGGAACCGGTTGGCCGCCGTGCAGGCCTCCCCGATGTTCCGCATCTTCGCGATCATCGCTCCCTCGACCGCCGCGTCCAGGTCGGCGTCGTCGAAGACGATGAACGGCGCGTTGCCGCCGAGTTCCATCGACACGCGTAGCACCTGATGGGCCGACTGAGCGATGAGGGTGCGACCGACCTCCGTCGACCCGGTGAACGACATCTTGCGGAGGCGCGGATCGGCGATGAGCGGTGCGGTCACCTCACCCGCGGTGGAGGAGGTGATCACATTGAGGACACCGTCGGGCAGACCGCCGTCGGACAGGATCTTGGCCAGTGCCAGCATGGAGAGCGGCGTTTCCCGGGCCGGCTTGACGACCATGGTGCACCCGGCGGCGATCGCCGGTCCGATCTTGCGCGTACCCATGGCCATCGGGAAGTTCCACGGGGTGATCAGCAGGCACGGCCCGACGGGCTGCTTCATCACCATCAGCCGGCCCTGCCCGTTCGGCGCGACGGCGTAGCGCCCGTCGATCCGTACGGCCTCCTCGGAGAACCAGCGCAGGAACTCCGCCGCGTAGACGATTTCCGCCTTCGACTCCGCGAGCGGCTTACCCATCTCGAGGGTCATCAGCAGGGCCAACTCGTCAGCGCGGGCGATGAGCTGCTCGAATGCGCGCCGGAGGATGTCCGAACGCTCCCGGGGCGGGCACTTGGCCCAACCCAGCTGGGCCGCGGCGGCCGCGTCAAGCGCGGCCACCGCATCGGCCGGCACCGCATCCGCCACGTGGCACAGAACCTCACCGGTCGACGGGTCGTGCACCGGCAACTGGTGCCCATCCGTCGCCGGCCGCCACCGCCCGGCGATCAGGAGCTCCTTCTCGACCGCCTCGACGACCGCTCGTTCGTCTTCCGTTGAGGGGCTGAGGAACCTGCCCTGTTCGATGGCCGACCGATTCACTTCGTCCTCCGTGTCGCTCTCAACCGGTCACCACGTCAGCCATCGAGGGCCGGGTGCGCGACCGGGTGTCACCCGTGGTCAGCTGTCGGACAGTCCGGGGGTGCGCGGCTCCAGCGGGCGCTCGACCGCCTCCCAGTCGCTCGCCCGGTAGCCAGCGGTGAGCCCGCCGTCGCACATCACGACCGAGCCGGTCATGTACGAGGCGTCGTCGCTGAGCAGGAAGCAGGCCACCGCCGCCATCTCCGCCGGCTCGCCCGGGCGGTCGAGCGGAATGCGAGTCCGGTGCTTGCTCCAGATCGCGACGTCGTCCACCTCGGCCACCGTCGCCCGGGTGCGGACCCAGCCCGGCGCGAGGGCGTTGACCCGGATGCCGTACCGCGCCAGGTCGACGGCGAGCGACCGGGCCAGCGCCATGACGGCGCCCTTCGAGGTGTTGTAGATGATCTGCCCCTCCTCGCCGAAGAGCGAGGCGGTCGACGCGGTCATGACCATGGCCCCACGCCCGCGCCGGCTCATGTGCCGGGCGACGGCGCTCGTGATCGCGTACTGGCCGCGGGTATTCACGCGCATCACCCGGTCGAACTCCTCGATCGGCGTCTCAAGGATGTTCTCCCAGATGCCGATCCCGGCGTTGCTCGCCAGCAGGTCGACCCCGCCGAACGCGTCGCACGCCGCCGCCAGGGCGCGCTCCGCGGTGTCGGCGTCACCGATGTCGCCGGTCACCGTCACGACCTTCGCCCCCGACTCGGCGCGCAGCTTCTCCGCCACCTCCTTCAGGTGGGCCTCATCCTGTGGCGCGGCGAGCAGGCACAGGGATGCGCCTTCGGCCGACAGCCGCTCGGCGATGGCCGCGCCGATGCCGTTGCTGGCACCGGTGACCAGCGCGTTCTTGCCTTCGAATCGCATGATGTCCGCCTCGCGAGCGTCGGGGCTAGAGGATCTCTTCGCCGAGGTTTGCGTAAACGCCAGCGGTACGGAGCACGACGGGCGCCGTCACGTCCTGCAGTTCGCTGCCGATCTCATCCAGGTGTGCGTAGTCCGGCAGGCCCCACACCGCGATGCACCGCGGGTCCGGGCCGAGGTGGCCGATGCGGTCGGCAACGACATGGAGCTTCAATGCCGGGTGCTCGCCCGCGCGCTTGTCGAAGAAGGCGGCGACCTCGTCGGGCGTGGCGCCGGGGGCGAAATCGAGGTACTCGGCGTAGTAGGGACCGACCCGGCCGGCGACCGGCTCCCGCAGCGGCCGGTAGAAGCCCGCGCGGTCCAGCCGGCCGACCACCTCCATGGGCTTCTCGAACGCGTCGGCCTCGCCGGACCCGAAGGCCCGCTCCCACTCCCCCAGCAGCTCAAGACCCGCCTTGCGGTTCAGCCACACGGCGAGGTACTCCGGCTCCGGACCGATACGCCAGGTCCGTCCCAGGTTCACCACCAGCTCGTCGTCGCCGTACTGCTTAGCCCACCCCGTCTGCCCGGCGCCTGCGATCGCGTGGAAGTGCTCAATGGAGATGCCGGGACGGCGGGAAATGAATTCGATGTAGACGATCATGTGGTGACTCCTCCTCTGCTCGCCGGGGTGTGGTCAGTCGGTGAGAACGTGGACGGGGTGATCGGGCAGAAGGACCCCCACGGTGTCGCCGACGCCGTAGCCCAGGGGCGAGCCGGCCGCCGGCTCCTGCACCCGCAGGGTCATGCCGCCCAGGTCGACGTGGAACTGCACGCAGGATCCGAGAAACGCGATGTCCGAGATGGTGCCGGAGAGTCCTTCGTCGGCGGTCGCCGACAGCCGAAGCAGCTCCGGACGTACCACCAGGGTGGTGTTGCGCTGCGGCAGCTTCTGCCGCAGCCGCAGGCGCTGCCCGGTCTCGACGACCTTCACCTCGCTGCCGTCCCCCGCGCTGTCGAGGGCCTCGACGGCCATCAGGTTCGCGTCACCGACGAAACCGGAGACGAACTTGGTGGCCGAGCGGTGGTAGACCTCGGCGGGCGTGCCAATCTGCTCGATGCGGCCCGCGTTCATCACCACGACCCTGTTCGAGAGCGACATGGCCTCCTGCTGGTCGTGCGTGACGTAGACAAACGTGGTGCCCGTCTCCCGGTGGATGCGCCGCAGCTCAGCCTGCATGGTGATCCGGACCTTCTGGTCCAAGGCCGAGAGCGGCTCGTCGAGCAGCAGCACCTTCGGGCGCTTCACCAGCGCCCGGGCCAGGCTGATCCGCTGCGACTGGCCGCCGCTGAGCTGCGTCGCCCGCCGGTCGGCGAGATCCTCCAGCCCGACCAGCTCCAGCGCCTCCCGCACGCGTCGCTCGATGTCCTGCTTGCCGACCTTGTCGATCCGCAGCCCGAAGGCGACGTTGTCGAAGACCGACAGATGGGGAAAGAGCAGGTAGCGCTGGAAGACGATGTTGATCGGGCGGCGATGCGGCGGCGCGTCGGTGATGTCCTTGCCGGCCAGGACCACCCGGCCGCGGTCCGGCCGTTCGAACCCGCCGATGATGCGCAGCATGGTGGTCTTGCCGCACCCGCTCGGACCTAGCAGCGACAGGATCTCACCCTCTTGGACGTCGAGGTCCACGCCATGCAGGATCGGCACCTTACCGAAGCTCTTGCTGATGCCCGTCAGGCTGAGAACGGTATTCACGAGGCCTTGACTCCCTTTCGAGCAGCCCTGCCCGTCCGTGCCAGCACGGCGATCACGACGCCGGACAGGAAAGTGACGAGCAGGAGGAGGGTCGCGAACGCATTGATCGACGGATCGATCGCACGACGCATCGCTGAGTAGATGACGAGGGGCACCGTGCTCTGCGGCCCGATGACGAAGAAGGTGATGAAGAATTCGTCGAAGCTCAGGACGAAGGAGAGCATGCCGCCGGCGACGAGCACCGGCCACGTCATCGGCAGTGTGACCCTCGTGAACCTCAGCAGCGACGACGCTCCCAGATCGGCCGCCAGCTCGTCGTACTGCGGGTCGATCCGGTCCAGGACGGACTGAGCGACGAGCAGGAAATACGGGAACGTGTAGACCACGTGCGCGGCGGCCACGGTCCATAGTGAGAGCTCGATGTCGAGCTTGGCGAACCACGCCAGCAGCGACAACCCGAGAAAGAGCCCGGGAAGCGTGATGGGCGCGAAGAACAGCACCGCGAGCCACGGGCGCACCCGGGGACTCACGTGGGTAAGCCCGAACGCCGCCAGCGTGCCCAGAACGGTGGTGGTGATCGCGCAGACGACCGCCACGATCAGACTGTTTCGCAGGGCCGACGTGTAGGTCGGGTCGGTCAGCACCGCCTCGTACCAGCGCAGCGAGAAGCCCTTGATTGGGAGGTTCAGGGTGCTGCTGGAGTTGAACGAGAAAAGCACGACGACCGCGATCGGCAGGTACAGGAAGGCTAGGACGACGGCCAGGTAGAGACCCGGCGACCGTCGCCTGCTCCGCAGAAGACTCATGCCGCTCACCCCTTGATAACCACGGAGTTCAGGCCCAGCACGCGGAGGAACACGGTGACGACGGCGTAGGCGAGCATGAACAGCAGCAGCACGATGATCGAGGTCGCCGCGCCGAGCGGATAGTTACCGAACTGCGTGAACTGCTGCGAAATCTGCAGCCCAACCATGTTCCCGTCCGTTCCTCCGAGAAACTGCGGGGTGACGTAGTCGCTGGCGGCCAACACGAAGGTGTAGAGGAAGCCGGAGGCCGCCGCCGGCGCGACCAGCGGCAGGACGACGCGGCGCCACCGCTGCATCCGGCCGGCGCCGAGGTCGGCGGCGAGATCGAAGAAGTCGCCTGGGATGTTGCGGAACGCGGCATAGGCGACGAGAGCGACGTACGGCACGAAGATATGTACCAGCGCGATGACGACGGCCGGCTTCGAGAACAGCAGCGATCCGTCCTGCGGGGCCAGACCGATCGGTCCGAGGACCTGCGTGAGCAGCCCGTCCTTGCCGAGAATCACCCGCCAGGCGTAGATGCGGACGAGGTAGCTGGTGAACATCGAGAACACGACGAGCGCCAGCAGCGGGTACTCCATGCGCCCGGCGCGGTACCGAATCGCGTACGCGAGCGGCACCCCGATCGCCAGGGTCAGGGTCGCGGTGACGAACCCGATTCCGAGCGCATTCAGCGTGAGCCGGCGGGTCAACTCCGAACCCACAGCCGAGGCGAAGTTCGACAATGTGACGGTGCCCGTCACCTCGTAGAAGCCGCCCTGCAGGAAGGCGTAGACGGTGAACACCAGGAAGGGAGCCACCAGGAGGAAGCCCAGGACGACAACGGCCGGCAGGGTCAGCAGCCAACCGCGCCGACGAGCCGGTGCGGGTGGCTGTGCCGCGGCGACGTCCGCCTGAGGCGGTACGACGGCCGCAACCATCACACGCCTCCCTGGATGTTCGACCACTCGCTGAGCCACTCCTCGTGCTGCACGATCCCCGACCGCCCCTTGTCTGGGAAGCCGAAGACCGGGGCCTTGGTGAAGAACCCGTCGAGGTTGTCGTACGGGTAGAGCTTCTGCTGTTTGGCAGGCAGCAACTTGACCGCCTCCGGCGAGGTCACGGCCGTGCCGAGCGCCACCGCCGCCTCCGCCTGCACCTCGGGCGAGAGGGCCTGGTTGACCCAGGCGTACGCGGTGTCGCGGTTTTGCGTCGTCTTGGGCACCGCCCACGCGTCACAGGAGGTGTAGGTGCCCTCCTTCGGGATGATGCTTTCCACCTTGGCGCCCTTGTCCCCGGCCCACAGCCCGACCGTCGACCAGCCGGCGAAGGAGGCGATCACCTCACCGCTGACCAGCTGGTTGGTGAGGTCACCGAAGGAGGGCGCGAAGCCCTTGATCTGCCCGCGGAACCGGCGGAGCAGTTCGACGATCTGCTTGAACTGGTCCTGGGTGTAGTTGGGGACGTCGAACCCGAGGATCCGGCCGCCGAGGGTGAACGCGGCCGTCGCGTCCGGGACCCATCCGATCTTGCCCTTGAACTCGGGCTTCAGCAGGTCGAGCCACGACTCGGGCTTCGCCATGCGGTCGGTGCGATAGTCAAGCGTGGTGGCGCTCCAGAACATCGGGATGCCCACCTGGTTGCCGTCGATGTTCCAGAACTTCGCCGCGGCGTCACCCTCGCGGAAGAACGGGAAGAGCTTCGCGGCGTTCGGGATGTGCGCCAGGTCGAGCGGCTCGATGATCTCCAGCGGCTTCTTGGAGTACAGGGGTCCGTACGCCTGGTAATAGGTGATGAGGTCGTAGCCGACGCTGGAGCCGGACTTGATCTTCGCGAGGATGTCGTCGCTCGTCGAGATGTAGGTGGGGTTGACCTTGACGCTCTTCGCGCCCTGCCACGCCTTCATCTTCTGTGATCCGGCGAGGTCGTAGCCCTCCCAGGACAGGAAGTTCAGCGCCCCACCGACCTTGTCACCCACCCTGGGCACCGCTGCGGACTCCCCACCGTCGCCGCAGGCGGCCAGGAGGGTCGGCGCGGACACGGCGAGGGCGGCGAGGAGCCCTCCACGGCGCAGCAGACCGCGGCGGGTCAGACCTTGCGCGTTCATCGGCATCTCAGCCATGTGTATCTCCTGTCACACATCGACTTGGTGGGCGCTACTGTTCCACCGCACGGACTGGTTGTCCATAGGGCGGTACAGAGTTTCTTGCCGTCGCCCCTCCGGCACCGACCCGCGATCCCGATACTTGTGCCCGGATGCGGCGGGCGCACCCCTACGACCTGCAATTGTTCGGCTACGACACATCGGAAACAGATATGCACTGTGGTCTTCACAGCAGCCGCCCTGCTCCGATATAGTCCCGGCCTACGGTCATCCTGACCGCTACGCGGGACAACGGGAGACGTCATGCCGCCGGTGAATGTGCTCAGCAAGGCCGACCGGGTGCTTGAACTGCTCGCCGACCAGGGCGAGATGCCGATCGCCGGGCTCATCGAGGCGTTGGACGAGCCTCGTACGAGCGTGTACCGCCTCCTCGAGAGCATGCAGGAACTCGGGTGGGTGGAGCCAGGTGGGCGGCGGGGGCAATACCGGCTCGGGCTCAAGGTGTTCCGGCTGGGCGCGGCGGTTGCTCGGCGGTTCGACGAGCGTCAGGCCGCGCTTCCCGTCATGGAGAGGCTGCACGAGCAGACCGGCGAAACGGTTTTCCTGTGCGTACGCCAAGGGCTCGAGGCGGTGTGCATCGAGCGCATCGACGGCGCGCGCGTACAGATTCTCGAGCTCAGGCTCGGCGGCCGGCTGCCGTTGCACGTCGGCGGGGCGCCTCGTGCCCTCCTCGCTTTCGGGGGCGAATCCCTCTGGGACGAGTACCTGTTCCGTTCGCCGCTTACCACCTACACAGGCAAGACCCTGAACACCCCCGAGCTGGTGCGGCAGTCCCTCGTGGCGGACGTGAACGCGGGAGTCGTCATTAGCGACGAGGACGTGACCCCCGGCATCGCGTCGATCGCCGCACCCGTCTTCAACCACACCGGCAAGGTCTGCGCCGCGCTGTCACTGGCCGGCGTGTCTCCCGTGCTGCTCGGTGACAACCGACAGCGACACGAGTCGATGGTGCGAGAGGCGGCCGCGGAGGTCTCCCGCTCGCTCGGCTACTCCAGATAGGAGAAATGCTTTGTCTGACGGAACAACCCCCGTCGTACGTCGTGATCAGGGACGAGAGTTCCTCGCGCTCGGTGCGCCGGTCTACCGACTGGTGCATCCGAAGACCGTGGGCTCCGTCGGGGTCGGCGTTTCGCTGTGCGTCATGCAGCCCGGCCAAGAGGTCCGCCGCCACCGGCACGACTATGAAGAGGCCTATTACGTCGTACGCGGCACCGGCCTGATGTATCTCGAGAACCACGAGCCCATCCGGCTCGAGCCCGGGCTGTCCGTCTACATCGCGGCGAACCGCGTGCACGGACAGGTCAACGACGGTTCGGAGACGCTCGAGATCGTGTGCTCCCTGTCGCCTCCCCCGGTCGAGGGACAGGTTCCGGAATTCGTGGAGGAGGACCAGTGAGTGCAGCAGCCGACGACGGCGAGCTGATCGCCCGCATCAAGGAGAAGGCGCTCTTCGCCCGCGAGGAAACGGTGCGCCTGACCGGCATCGCGAAGACCGGGCACTACGCCTCGGCCTTCTCGTGCGCCGAGATCCTCGCGGCGCTCTACTACGGCGACATCATGCGGCTCAAGCCGGGCGAGCCGCAGTGGAAGGAACGCGACCGCTTTCTCTTCGGCAAGGGCCACGCGGCGATCGCGCTCTACCCCTTCCTCGCGGACTACGGCTTCTTCGACAAGTCGGTGCTCGACGAGTACACCCGCCTCGGCAACCCGCTCGGCGACCACCCGGACATGCGCAAGGTGCCGGGCATCGACTTCAGCTCCGGCTCGCTCGGCCACGCGCTCTCCGCCGGTCTCGGGATGGCCCTCGGCGGCCGGCTCAACAACATCGACTACAACGTGTTCGTCCTGCTCGGCGACGGCGAGCAGCACGAAGGCCAGGTGTGGGAGGCGGCACTGTCCGCGGCCCACCACCGCACCGGCAACCTGATCGCGATCGTCGACCGCAACGAGTACAGCCTCGACGGCAAGGTCGACGACGTCATCGGCATCGAGCCGGTGCTCGACAAGTGGCAGGCCTTTGGCTGGAACACGATCGACATCGACGGCCACGACGTACCGCAGGTGCTGCAGGCCCTGCGCGAGGCGACCGCCGCCAGCGACGGCGGCAAGCCAACCGTCATCGTGGCCCACACCGTCAAGGGCAAGGGCATCCCCTACATGGAGACCCAGTTCGGCTGGCACCTCGGCTACCTGCACCCCTCCGACGAGAAAGCCGCCCTCGCGCACCTGAGGAGCAACGCGTGACCACCACTGAGCCCGAGCTGCACGCCGACTCCTGGCACCTGCTCATGCTGCTGGACCAGGCCCCCGGGTTCGCCGCCATCTCGCAGGCTCTCATCGAGCTGACTGACGAGGGACACAACATCGCGGTCGCCACCGCCGACCTCAAGTACTCCAACGGCTTGGTCCGCTTCCAGGAGAAGCACCCGGAGCGGTTCCTGCAGTTCGGCATCTCCGAGCAGAACATGGTGTCGGCGTCGGCCGGGCTGGCGACGACGGGCCTGCTGCCCTACACCGCGACGTTCGCGTCGTTCCTGGCGCTGCTGTGCTGCGAGCAGATCCGCACCGACCTGGCGTACTGCAACCAGCCGGTCCGGCTCATCGGCCACCACGCCGGCATCAGCCTCGGCTTCTACGGCACCTCGCACCACGCCACCGAGGACCTGGCCATCATGCGCAGCATGGCCAACATGACGGTGATCGCTCCGTCGGACCCGGCCCAGTTCCACGCGGCGATCCGCGCCACGGTGAACCACCCCGGACCGATCTACTTCCGCGCCAGCCGTGGCCGCGACCCGATCATCTACGAGGATGGTGTCGACTTCCAGCTCGGACGCGCCATCGCGCACGGCGAGGGCAGCGACCTCATGCTCATCGCCACCGGTTCGTCGGTGCACCCGACGCTGGCGGCGGCCGAGCTGCTCCGCGGGCAGGGGGTCTCGGTGGGCGTGCTCGACATGCACACCGTGAAGCCGCTGGACCGGGACGCCGTGCTGGCCGCAGGACGGGGGGCCGGCCGGCTCATGACGGTGGAGGAGCACAACGTGCTCGGCGGGCTGGGCGGCGCCGTCGCGGAGGTGCTCACCGAGGAGGGCGTGGCCACCAAGCTGCACCGGCACGGCATCAAGGACGAATACAGCCTGATCGGACCGCCGACGCACCTCTACCGGCACTACGAGCTGGATGCCGACGGCATCGCGCAGGTCGCCCTGCGCTTCCTGAACGCGTGAACGGAAAGGTTGATCAGTCATGAGGGCGGTTGTCTTCACCGGGGCGGGTGGCAACGAGGTCATCGACCTCGTCGAGCGGCCCGACCCGATCCCGACCGGCAACGACGTTCGGGTCCGCGTCCGCTATGCCGGAATGAACCCGGCCGACGCGCAGCAGCGCACCGGCATCTACCCGGCCCCTCCGGGCAGCCCGGCGGACATCCCGGGGCTCGAGGTGTCGGGCGTCGTCGAGGCCATCGGTGACGCGGTCACCACGTGGAGGCCCGGCGACCGGGTGTTCGGGCTCGTGGGTGGCGGCGGCCTTGCCGACCGGGTGATCGTCAACGAGCGGCACCTGGCCCGCGTGCCGGACTCGCTGTCCGACTCCGACGCCGCGGCCGTGCCGGAGGCGTACATGACCGCGCACGACGCGATCCGGTCGCAGGCCGGGCTCCAGATGGGCGAGACGCTCCTCGTGCACGGCGCCGCCGGTGGCGTCGGGAGCGCGGCCGTGCAGATCGGGCTCGCGGCCGGCGCGCGGGTCATCGGCGTCGTACGCAGCGAATCGTCGCACCAGGCGGTGAAGGCGCTCGGCGCGGAGGTCGTCCACGACGCCAACTTCGCGGCCGAAGTCGCCGAGCTCACCGGCGGTCGAGGTGCCGACGTCATCCTGGAGCTGGTCGGCGCCCCGCACTTCCCGGCGAACCTCGACGCGGTCGCCGTACGCGGACGGATCATCGTCGTCGGCGTCGGTGCCGGCAGCGAGACTCAGATACCACTGCTGCGGCTCATGCAGAAGCGGCTGCGCGTCCTGGGCACAGTCCTGCGCGCCCGGCCCATCGAGCAGAAGGCGCAAGCCGTCCGCGCCTTCGAGCGGGAGGTGCTGCCGGGGCTCGCGAGCGGACGCGTCCGGCCGGTCATCGACCAGATCTTCCCGGTGGAGCAGGTGAAGTCGGCCTTCGAGCGGCTTGAGGGTAAGGGCAAGGTCGGCAAGATCCTCCTGGACTTCGGCGCCTGAGCAGGAGCTGCCCGCTCCGCACGCCTGATGCTGCGGAGCGGGCAATCTGCGGCGGCGGTCAGTTCCCACTGCGGTAGGGGCTGTTCACGTAGATGAGCGCGTCGCCGACGGCCCGCTCGGCCGACCCGCTCGGCCGGTTGACCAGGGCGGCCTCGACGGCCAACGCGGTGGATCCGCCGCTGGGACGCCGAGACGGGGAAGGTGCTGAGACGGGGAAGGTGCTGAGACGGGGAAGGTGCTGCGGTGGGAGTTTGAGACGGAGCGGGAGGCCATGCTCATGGTTGATCGTCTTCTGCGCGCCGACGTCACCGGTCAGTGGCGGGATCAGGCTCCCCGACCGTCTCCCGGTTCGCAGCAGCGAGAGCAGCGCCGGCTGCGACATCCCGGCCGGGTGAGCCCAGATTCACTCATGCCGGGAGAGCCGGAAATGGTGTAGATCCCCCGCGATCCCGGCACGTTGACGTCAATTGGCTCCAGGACGCGCGCTGCGTGCCCGACGCCCCCGGATATCACGTTCGCGTGACGTCGAACCCCCGGTGGGTGAGCCGGGGGGTTCGACGTGCCACGGGGTGGCTACTGTGGCGCGCCCGCCGCGGCGGGCAGGACGAGGACGTCGTCCAGGTTCGCGTACATCACCCGGTGGCCGAACTGGATCTGCACGTACCGGTTCTCGCCCCGGACCACCGTCCGGTCGCCCAGCGCCGAGCCGTCGAAGGTGACCGCGCGGTAGTACTCGCCCGGCAGCACCCCGCCGAGCGCGTACCGCTGGCCCGCGGAGAAGGTGTACTGCAACGGCGAGATCGGCTGGTACGGGATGGTGGACGGGTAGGCGGCCTGCTCGGGGTAGGCCCGCCCGTACACCGGGATGGTGGCCCGGCCCGGTTTGGGTGTCACCACGAAGCCCGCCGCCCACTTCGCCGTCGGCGCCGACGACGGGTTGTGGAACCACGCCTTCTGCCCGAGGTACCAGATGGCGGTCCAGTCGCCCTGGACGTCCGCGAGGGCGTACGTCTGGCCGGCCGAGGCCCGGGCGCCGTGGTCGGAGATGTACATGGTGTCCGGCGTGCCGTTCGGCCGCAGGCCACGGTCGTTGACCAACGGGGCGTCCGGGCTGGGCGCGGTGCGCAGGATGACCGAGGAGGAGCCGCGCAGCGGGCAGGGCACGGCGGGCGGGGTCGGCTTCGGCACGCCCGGCGGCTGCTGGTTGCAGCCGATGAAGGCCGGCTGGTTGGTGGCGTAGTCCGGGTCGATGGTGACCAGGCCGGTGTGCGGCGTGCCGGTCGAGTGGAACGGCGCCTTCATCAGCTCGAAGTAGTGCGACCAGTCCCAGTACGGGCCCGGGTCCCAGTGCATGCCGGCGACGTTCCCGGCGGTGATGCCGGGGACGTTGTCGTGGCCGAGGATGTGCTGCCGGTCCAGCGGAATCTGAAACCGCAGCGCGAGGTGCCGGACCAGCTTGGCCGAGGTCCGGTACATCGCCTCGGTGTACCAGGTGCCGTGGCCCGCGAAGCCCTCGTGCTCGATGCCGATGGACTTGGCGTTGACGTACCAGTTGCCGGCGTGCCAGCCGACGTTCTTGGCCTTGATGTGCTGGGCGACGTAGCCGTCCACCGACCGCAGCGTGTAGTGCCAGCCGAGGTAGGTCTTCGTCTGCACCAGCTTCACGCTCGGGCCGAAGTAGCCCTCGGTGTCGTGGATGACGATGTACTCGATCTTCTGTTGGGCCGGCCGGTCGCCCAGATCATGGTTGCCGTAGTCGCCCGGGTTCGGGCCGTACTTCTCGTACGGCGCGGGGATCCACTCGCAGGCGAGGCGGACCGGGCACTCCAGGCCGTCCGGCCGCTCGGCGCGGCGCAGCCCGAGCCGGTGCAGCCCGGACTCGTCCGGCGTCACCGCCGAGGCGGCGAGGGTCACCCGCTGGCCGTCGTCGGTGGTCCGGCTGGCGCCCTGGCCGATCTGGTCGTACACCTCGTCGGCGAAGGCCGCCGCGGCGTCCTCGGTGTCCGCGCCGGAATACCGGGCCACCGCGCCGTACCAGGCCGCCGGGTCGCTGCCGGCGCCGTCCGGCGCGCCAAGGTCCTTCTGGTGCGACGCCAGCAGCGCCGCCCCACCGCGGATGTTGGCGGCGGCGTCGGTGCGCAGCGTCTCCTCGGGTACGCCGGTGAGCGCGGCGGCGGCGTCGAGGGTCTGGAGGGACGCCTGCGGCAGGACGTCGCCGGTCGGCTCGGCCGCCGCGGCGGTGTCGACGACCAGCGGACGGTACTCGTCGCCCCGGGGATCCTCGTCCTCGTCGACGTGGGCGCTGGCGGGGGTCGACGCGACCTGCGCGGCGTCGGTCAGGTGCATCGGCCCGTAGCCGCCGCTGATGCTCGGCTGCCCGGGATGGGTGTCCCAGCGGGACTCCAGGTACGACACGGCGAGCAGGACGCTCTCCGGCACGCCGTACTCGGCGGCGGCAGCGGCGAACTGCTGCTGGCGGTCAACGGGTGTGGTGGTCCCCGCAGGGAGTGGATCGGCGGCGACCGGTCCGGTGGTGAGCAGGGCGGTGGCTGCCGCGGCGGCAGCGGCCAGCAGCACACGTCCGCGCAGCGCGGCGGTGAGGTGCATGGAACCTCCAGGTGGGACGAGGGTCACTGCACGCACACCCTCACCCCGGACAACAGCTGTTGTCAATGGCTTACTTACCAGTCACCCCGCATGAAAAATTCCTTCAGGTGGGAGCTCTCAGTCCAGGCCGCGCCAGGCGAACGACCGCGGTTGACGGCCGGCGAGCAGCCAACCGGCGGCCGTGGCGAGCAACGGCAGCCCGACGGTTGTGGCAGCTGGGTGCGCGACGGGCACGGGGCCGAGGGCGGCCAGGTCGCGGTGCAGGACGCTGACCAGCGCCAGATACGCGCCGGCCAACCCGAGGACGGCACCGAGCAGGGCCAGCGCCCCGGCGGTGGTGGCGGTCAACGTGCGACGCACCCGCCTCGACGCGCCGGCGGCGGCGGTGAGCGTGCGCATGTCGCCCGCCGCCTCGCCGCGGATCAGGCCGACGGTCGTTGCCAGGACGCCGAGGGCCAGCAGCGCGCCGGCGATCGTCGCCCCCGTCCGGAGGTTCTGCAGGGACGCTTGTGCGCGGCGGGACTCGATGGTGAGGCCGACGCCGGCCGCCAACTCCTGCTCGGTGAGGGTGTGGTCGGCCTCCAGGAGCCAGCCGACCCGCGCCGGCTGCCAGCCGTACCGGCTCAACGCGCCCGTCGTGAGGAGCGAGTTGGGCACGCCGGAGTAGCCGAGGTCCGCCAGCGGCCGCGTGATGGGCCGGACGCCCCGGGCGGGAATGTTGACCAGCTTCAGCTGACCATCACGGGCGGTCAGCACGTCGGTGTCGGGACCGACGGTGGCGGCGTCCACGGCGCCTTTTACTTCGGGCTGGTCCGCGCCCTGGCCGAATCGGACCGGCCACTCGGTCACAGATGTCGTTCAGCGCACCACGGCCTGGACCGGTGGGGGCTCGACCCGGGCGAGCGCGACCGGCTGCTCGGCATCATAGAGCAGCGCTGCCTGACCGGCCGCAACGGCGCGGCCTAGCAGGTGGAGACGCTGCACCGGCTCGACTCCGCCGAACATCTGGACCGGCCGGAGGCGCTGCGCGAGGTGGTCCGGCACTACGTGACGTGATGCACAGCAACCGGCCAGTCCACGAGTGGCCGATCCCATAATGGGGGGACGCCGCCGGTTCCCTACCGGGCCGCCGCCGCGCCCTCACTCAGGCGGGTCGACGGGCACCGGCACTTGCCACGATGGCGGGCGGAAGCCCTCGTACGGCGAGGTTCTGATTCTTGTACGACGGCGAGCCGGTGATCTCGTCTCCGAACCAGTCCGGAACCGTGAACGTCTGCGCGAGAGTCTCCGTATCGAACTCCACCTCGACGGTGCGTAGGCCCGCCAGCGCACCCCGGTGCACGTCCACCTTTGCCGTGACACCCGAAAGCGGAACGCTATAGCGGGTTTTCAGGAGCCGGGCCCCCTCGGTCGCCGGCCAGAGTTCGTCAAACTCCTGCACGCCGATGAGGCACTCCACTTCGGTCCGGGCCAGTCCGGTGCCGCGCTTGACGCCCAGCACACACCGGTCACCGATCCTGCGCGGGCGGACCTCCGTGCCATCGGCGGTCACCGCCAAGTACCTGTACCGTGCCAAAACTCGTCGCACAGGGTGTGAGCTGCTGTTTCGCGACAATGACGCAGGATGGCAGGCGTGTTGGTTCGGCTGCTGTACCTGAGCGCGGTGCGGATGTTCGGCTGGTTGCCGCTGGCCACGCGCACAGAGTCCGCGCTGGTCGCTGAGTTGCTGGTGCTGCGCCACGAGGTGGCGGTGCTACGCCGTCAGGTCGGTCGGTCGGTCGGCCGCGCCTGTCGTGGCCGGAGCGGGCGGTGTTGTCCGCGCTGGTCCGGGCACTGACGCGGGAACTCTGCAGGCATCGGATCGTCACCCCAGCCACCCCGCTGGCCTGGCACCGCCGGCTGGTCCACCGGCACTGGACCTACCCGAACCGGCCCGAACGACCACCGATCAGCGACGACCTCCGGGACCTGATCCTGCGCCTGGCCAGGCGAGGAGAAGGAGTTCCTCCAGGCACATCGGGCGGCACTGTTGCATTGAGCGTTGGCAAGAGCGAGGCAGGCTTAAGCAGTGAAGTCATCGACCCGGCCTGACCCGTGGCTGCCGCCGAAGTCGGCGTTCGCCGGGTTCCGGTTCCCGCCGGAGGTGATCGTGGTCGCGGTGCGGTGGTATCTGCGGTTCAACCTGTCCTATCGCGACGTTGAGGAGTTGCTGGTCGAGCGCGGCGTGGAGGTCGATCACGTCACGGTCTACCGCTGGGTGCGGCGGTTCACGCCGCTGTTGGCCGACGCCGCCCGCTTCTGCCGGCACTCGCCAGGCGACAGGTGGTTCGTTGATGAGACGTACGTCAAGGTCAACGGGGTTTGGCGGTACGTGTACCGGGCGGTCGACCAGTACGGGCAGGTCATCGACGTGCTCGTCTCGGCCCGTCGGGACGCCGGCGCGGCCCGGCGGTTCTTCCGCCGGGCGCTGTCGACGTTGAAGGTGACACCCACCGAGGTGGTCACCGACGCCGCCGCGGTCTACCCCGGCGTCCTCGACGAGCTGATCCCGTCCGCGTGGCACCACGTCGAGCAGTACGCCAACAACCCGATCGAGGCTGATCACAGCCAGCTCAAACACCGATTGAGACCGATGCGCGGGCTACGAACGGACCAGACAGCACAAGTGATCATCGCCGGACACGCCTTCATGCAGAACCTCCGACGCGGACACTACGAACTCGCCGTCGACACCCCGCCCGCTCTGCGGGTCGCCGCTGCGGTTACCGAACTCGCCCAAGCGATCTGACCGCCGACCCGACACAGGTTCAACATGTCCGCCGGTCCCCCAACGCAACAGCGCCGGCGGAACACCAGCGGTGTCACGAGCGCCATGACCACCCCGACGCCGAGGAGCAGGCCGCCGACGTGGCCGGCGATGTCGATCCACAGGATGAGGTCAGGCCACCGGTCGGCCGTCAGGGAATACTGGATCAGCGCCATGCCGGCGGCGGCCGTGACGACGGAGCCGGTCGGCACGGCCAGCAGCGCCGACCAGCCACCGTGGGGTGCGCGCCATTGCCGGGCGGCGACGACCGCCATGGCGGCGGCCATCAGCACGGTCGGGGTGATCGGCCAAAGGGCCCATCTGAGGAACGCGCCTACCGGCTGGCCTAGGTACTGGCTGGCAACCACCGCGTAGAGGCCCGCGATCGCGAGGCCGAGGGAGACGGCGGCGAGGATGCCGACGCTGATCTTTCCGCCTTCGGACCGGGTGTCGGGGGTGGGGCTGTGGGCGGCGGCGAGGGAGCCGAGGATGATGCCCGCTCCGAGGCATGCCAGGAGGGCGAACACGGCGGCCATGGTGAGCTCGCCCCAGTTCAGGGTCACCCAGTAGTGCACGTTCAGCGTGCTGTGCTGCTCTGCGGTCATGAGGCACTGCCAGATCAGGGCCAGGGACGCGAAGCCGGGCACGGCGATGGCGACGGCCCGCCGCACCGGCGGCACCGGCACTTCCACGGCGCTCGCCGTGCTGGGGTTGGCGGCGCCGGCGTCCGCGGCGCCTCTGGCGGCAACGAGCGCCGGCTGCGTGACCACCGTCGGAGCGACGCCGGTCTGGTCGGCGATGAGCTTCTCCAGTTGCGGCAGGTGCGCGCCGCCGCCGACGCAGTAGACGCCGGCGAGTTCGTCGGTGCTGATCTCGGCTGCGGTGACCGCCTCGCTGGTCAGCTGCGCAGCGCGCTGCAGGACCGGGTGGGCGGCCTGCTCGAGCATGGTGTTGTTCACGATGATGGGTGGCCGGTCGGGAAGCGGCACGGTCACGGCCGGGTGATGCGCCAGGGCTTCCTTCGCGGCTTGAACGCTGGCGGCCACCGTCCACCGCAGCGCGCCATCACCGGCGTCCTCGGGCATGGGGTCGCCGGTGAGGGACGCGGCGAGAGCTTGGTCGATGGCGGTGCCGCCGGCGGCTGGGTCGGCGAGGGTCGCGAGGACCTCGAAGCCGGCAGGGCCACGGCGCAGGACAGTGGCCTCCGCGCCCGCACCCAGATCGCAGACGGCGATGAACGACCCCACCGGCCATTGCAGGCCGGTGGCCACCAGGTGCTCGGCGACGGCCACCGGCGCTTCCACCAGGCGTGGCTGTGGAAGACCGGCCCGGTGGGCGGCCTGCCGCATCCAGGTGCGCCGCCGCGGCCCCCACCCCGCCGGCACCACCAACCGCACATCCTGCACTGGGCCGCCGGCGACCCGCTCGGCCTCGGCAGCGACGCGGCGCAAGGTTGCCGCCGTCAGCTCGAGAGCGTCAACGACGGCTCCGTCGACGGTGAGCTGGTCGTCGATGGGACGGCGCGGCGCCGGGATGAACCGCTTCGGCTGGTCCGCCGCGGCCTGCCAGGCCCGCTGCCCGGTCCACACATCGCCGTCCGGGGAGAGGTAGACGGCGCTGGACAGGTGTGGTGCGCCGTCGAAGGACAGTGGCGACCAGCTGCCGTCGGGCCAGGCAAGGACGGCGACGGTGCTGGTGGTGCCGCAGTCGATTGCTAGCCGCGCCTCCCCCGCCTGCATAGGCATAGTCAAACATGAACATCTCGCTTACGTCACCCCGCAGCTACAGGCAGGAATGGGGCCCGTCCGCTCTGGTCCTCGTGACGTCGCATCGGTGAACCTGTGCGCAGGGCGTCCTGACCTTTGCCGTCGTCCTGCGCCGGCCGGTCCTGCGTGAAACGTCAGTCGGATGGAGGTGTTGTTGCGCGGCGGGCCAGGCGAAGGGCACGTCGTCGACGGCGGCGGCGAGTCCGTGGTGTGGGGTGCGTGCCTGTACGAGCGCACCTCGAACATCGGGCGGTCCCGCGGCCGGGACCTGCGCGTGTACCAGCACCGGCCCGACTGTTGCCAGCCGTACGGGCGCGGCTCGGAGGACCGCTGCGAATGACGTCGACGGGTGGACGGCACAGCATCCTCAACCAGTCAGCCCAGCGACTGGGTTCCTGCCGGACATGCGCGTCGTCGCCGACCGCGTCAAGGGGGCCGGGTCGGCGGGCTCCATGTGCAGGGGGCACTCCGCTTCGGCGACGGCGGTCGCCACAGGTGGTCCCCGGTCGCCGAGGCCGATGAACCCGATCGGAGGTTGCGCGGTGGTCGTGTTCACGACGCGATGGCGTTCAGTTCGGTCAGCGCGTCCTTGGGAAGGGTCAGCCCAGCAGCGTTGACGTTCTCACGCAGGTGCGTGACGGATGAGGTGCCGGGGATGAGCAGGAGGTTCGGGGAGCGCTGGAGCAGCCACGCCAGCGCGACGGCCATCGGTGTGGTGTCGAGGCGGTTGGCGACGGCGTTGATTTCCTCGGACTGCAGTGGGGAGAAGCCGCCGAGCGGGAAGTAGGGCACGTAGGCGATGCCCTGTGCGGCGAGGGAGTCGATCAGGTCATCGTCGTTGCGGTTGGCGATGTTGTAGAAGTTCTGGACGCATACGATCGGCCCAATGGACTGTGCTTCGGCGATCTGCTCGGCGTTGACGGTGCTGAGACCGAGATGCTTGATCAGGCCGTCCTGCTGCAGCTGCGCGAGCGCGGTGAACGGCTCGGCGATGGGGCCGGGAGTGGGTCGGTCGAGCCCACCGACGCGCAGGTTGACCACGTCGAGTGCGTCTAGCCCGAGGTGATCCAGGTTGTCGTGCACAGCCTGGCGCAGTTGCTCGGGAGCCAGCGCCGGCGGCCAGTTCCCCTCGGCGTCCCGCAACGCTCCGACCTTCGTCACGATGTGTAGATCGTCAGGGTACGGGTGCAAAGCCTCCCTGATGATCTCGTTGGTGACGTACGGGCCGTAGTAGTCGGCGGTGTCGATGTGGTTGATACCCAGGAGAACGGCCTCGCGCAGCACGGCCACGGCAGCGTCGCGGTCGGCCGGCGGGCCGAACACGTGCGGGCCGGCCAACTGCATCGCGCCGTACCCCATCCGGGTGAACGTCAAATCCTCCGCCAAGGTGAACGTCCCGCCAGGCAGTGGGGTCGATGTCATGAGAGTTCCTCTCCTCGTTGTCGCAGGTCCACGCGCTTCCCGCCGACGCGGGCGCCAAACCGCGGCGCCCGCCAGAGGTGATGGCTAGTGCCGTGACCACGAACGTTCACGGTGTTGGTTGACACGCCGTCCGGCCTGTCGGTCTGGCGGCGTTGCGGCGGTCAGGCTGTGGCGGTGGC
>NZ_JBEXHU010000033.1:0-42854 GCF_040608175.1 Micromonospora sp. NPDC005206 | reverse complement strand
CTCGCACGGGTCAGATCCGGAGAGTGCTGACCCGCCAGCCGCTACCGACGCCGAGTCTGCTCCAAGAACCGACCCGACAGAACCCATGAGATCCGAGCAAATGATTGCGGCAGAGGCCGTATGCCAAGATCACCTCGTCAGAGAGCGTAGGAGTGCGGTCCGCCAAGCCAACGGCTGAGATATTCGGATTGAACGTCGCCGGTGAGTAGGCCGACCAGTGCCGCGGAGAATCCGACGCAGTACTGCTCCCAGTACGGCCCTCTTTCCTTCAGCACCACAGGCCAGTCGTCAGGCGCCGTGCCGGGCCTGACGTGCCAGAAGAGGAAGTCGCCGTTGACGGAGCACCCCCACGAGATCAAGTTGTCACCGGGCTCGAACCAGGACGGGACATCCTCACGGTTCGGTGTCCAACGGGACGCGTCACCCAGCGGCCAGTCTCCGGACCAGTTGTTGGGCCCCGCGAAGTCGAGGCGGACGCACTCGTGCGCCCAGGTGTTGTGTTGCACCAGGTCTGCCCAGTCGTGGACGGCGTCAGGGGCGCAGACGATGACGTGGTCATCGACGGAGACCTCCCGGACATCATGCGGGCCGGCCACCATCGCCGGCATCCAACGCCACGGCGACAACCTGAGGATCCAACTCGACGGTCCGATCGACGTAGTCGCCGACATCACCCCGACCGCCGCCGCGCACCTACGACTCGTCCCAGGACAGCCGCTGTGGGCCTCGGTGAAAGCAACCGAAACCCGCGTGTACCCAGCCCGCGATAACAGCCAGCCACACCCAGAACCACACGACAGGGCAGCACGGAACAGAAGCAACCAGGTCCTCCAGTGACCCTGACGACGACATCCACCCACGGATTTCACCTCAGCGTCCCCGAGATCGGCGACGCCCCTGGCCGGTCCGGCGACGACCCGCCGCCCACCCGGCGGTGGCGTCGGCGTAGATCCACCCGCGGATGCCCGAGGCGAGCCAGACGGGCACGCACCTGGCAGTCGTCGACTTCGTACATGTCAGCAGCCTCAAGTTCGGCGTTCCTTCAGGGACTTTGGGCGGCAACCGTCGCGGTCGGGCAGCTACCGACCCCAATCGCGCATCAAGCGTCGACCACTGTCCGCCTCGACGCCGCAGAGGACGGTGGCATGCGAGAGCCGTCAGTGGCTCGTTAGTGCGGCGAGTCAATCGATTCGGGGCGCTACTTCTGCCGCTGCCGCGGCATCCGCTGCGGGTGTGCCGGCAGCGCGGCGGGATCGGAGTAGTTGGATTCCGATTGGCAGTACGGAGACCACGACGATGCCGATCAGGATGACCTCGATGTTCGCCTTGACGAAGGCGACCTGGCCGAGGAAGTAGCCCAGGACGGTGACGCCGACGCCCCAGAGGGTCCCGCCGATGACGTTGTAGATGAGGAACGTCCGGTAGTGCATCCGGCTGACACCGGCGATGATCGGGGTGAACGTCCGCACGATCGGCACGAACCGGGCCAGGACCACGGACCGGGCTCCGTAGCGGGCGAAAAAGTCGTTCGCGCGATGCACGTTGTCCTGCTTGAACAGGCGGGAGTTGGGTCGGCGGAACAGGTTCGGGCCGACGCGCTTGCCGAACAGGTACCCCACCTGGTCTCCGGTGATCGCGGCGACGGCCACCAGCAGGCAGAGCAGCCAGAGCGGTTGGTGCAGGTAGTGGCCGTCGGCGACGAGCAGCCCGGCGGTGAACAGCAGCGAGTCGCCGGGCAGGAAGAACCCGATCAGCAGCCCGGACTCAGCGAAGACGATGGCGAGGATGCCGATCAGCCCGAAGGTGGAGATCAACCACTCTGGGTTGAGGAGACTGGGACCCACGGCCACCGGGGCGAGGGACGTTGACACGAGAAGACCTCCGAGAGGGCGTGACGGGTGACGCGGGCGGGCAAGCCGAGGAGGCTAGCGGCGGCTGGCAGCCGCGCGGGGACGGTCTTGGTGGGCGCGCCGGTCGAGGACGCGTACGGCGAGCGCGATGATCAGCACGGCTCCCGCGCCGATGACCGCGCCGGCGAGGATGTCCGCCGGGTAGTGCACGCCCGACCAGACTCGGGCGAATCCGATGACGGTGGCCAGCGCCGAGAGCAGTAATCCCCAGCGCCAGGACAGAAACACGCCGACGGCGAACGCCACCGCGAAGGCCGCCGTGGCGTGGTCGCTGGGCAGCGACCCGCCCGGGTCGTGCGGGATCAACTGGTGCACGGGGTGCGTCTGGAACGGGCGGACCTCGGTGCTGGCCACGGCGACCACCTGGCCGGCGGCGAACGCCAGGGCCAACGACGCGCCGACGCGTACGACCACCGACCCGCCGCCGGACTTCAGTCCGAGCAGCACCGTGACGGCGGCCAGAGCGCCGAGCAGGTAGATCAGCCAGACGGCGCACCACTCCAGCACGTCGTCGAGCGGGTCGTTGTGTCCGGCGGCGGCGTTGATGAGATGAAACAGGTGGTAGTTCACCGGGCATCCGATCCCGTGGTCGACCCGGCTCCTCGGCCGGCTGAGCCCAGCCAATCTGGTCACAGCTGAGAGGAGCCTGAAGGGGTCGGCGGCCCTGCGCAGTGCGGGTCAGTCGCCGGGTTCGTTGTCGCTGGTCAGCGGCAGTCGGATCTGGATCGTCGTTCCTGGGCCGGGCAGCACCCGTACGGTCCCGCCGTGCGCTGCGACGATCTCGCGGGTAATTGGCAGGCCAAGGCCGCTTCCGCCGTCGGCGCGGGCCCTGCTCTCGTCGAGCCGGACGAACCGTTCGAAGATTCGCTGCCGCTGCCCCAGCGGAATGCCCGGCCCGTCGTCGGTGACCTCCAGGCACCCCCACCCGTCGTCGACGCGGACCCGTAGGAGCACCTCGTGGCGCGCGTGGCGGGCGGCGTTGTCGGCGAGGTTCCGCAGCGCGCGCCCGAGGTCGTGGGCGTCGCCCGTCACGCGGACCGGGGTGAGGTGGGTTCGGACGGTCAGGTCGGGTCGGCGGGCGGTGAGGTGGTCCCGTTCGATGTAGGCGAGGTCGTCGAGGTCGACGTCCTCACGGCGCATCGTGAGGCCGTGCTCGTCGATACGGGCGAGCAGCAGCAGGTCGGCGATCAGCCGGCCCAGTCGCTGCGACTCGCGGCGCATCAGTCGGACCAGGTCGTCGTTCGCGCCGGGCAGGGGTGTCATCGTCAGGCGGTCGAGGCCGGCCTGCAGGGTTGCCAATGGGCTGCGCAGTTCGTGGCTGGCATCGGCGACGAAACGGCGTTGCCTGGTCGCCGCCGTCTGTAGGCGGTCGAGCATGCTGTTCATCGTCTCAGCGAGTGCCGCCACCTCGTCGTGGGCTTGCGGCACCGGCACCCGGGCATGCAGGTCGCGGGCGGTGATGCCCGCGACCCGACGGCGAATCGTCTCCACCGGACGCAGCGACCGGCCGACGAACAGGAACACGGCCGCGCCGATCAGCAGCAGCATCGTCGGTAACCCGACGACCAGGATCGCGGCGATCACCTCGGTGCTCTCGTGCACTGGTCGTAGTGACTGGGCCACCAGCACGGTCCGGGTGCCCGAGGTGGTGCCGACACCGATCGCGACCACCCGGTAGGGGTCTTCGACGGCAAAGGGCAGCGTCCGCTGTTCCCGCAGGGTCTGACCGGCGGAGGGGCGCAGTGGGGACAGAGGCTCTGCCCCGCCGAGGGTCGGCGACGCCGCCTCCACCTCACCCGAGGGCGCCAGGACCTGCACCAGGTTCTGCTCCCCCGGGCTGGGCTTTAGCGTCTGGGCGATGGCGTCGGAGTCTCCGCCCGTCACCGCGGTGGCCACCTCAGCGGCGCGTTGTCTGGCAGTCGCATCCACGTCGCGGACCAGGTTGGCCCGGGCCAGGTAGATGAAGGCCGCTGCGCCGATCCCGAAGGTCACTGCCACCACCATGGTGGCGGCCAACGCTGAGCGCAGCCGTACACCCAGGCGGCGGCGTGCCCAGCGGGCCGGGGCCTGTAACAGGGTGAGCATGGCGGCCATACCCGCAGCCTAGGGTCCTCGGGGCTGAGAGGGCGCTGAGAGACGGCGAGGTGATGCGACTCCCCCGACGTCTCTTCCGGTCATCCGCTGCGTGGGGTCTCCGGGCCGGTGTCTCGGGCTCCGCGCACCGCGATGAGCGTCACTCCGGCGACGAACACCACACCGGCGCACAGTGCGCCGCCGAGGTCGTGTGGTGGTCGGGCTGGCCACATCCAGGGCGTGGTCACCGCTGGGCCGTGCCACTGCGTGTACAGCGCGTAGAGGGCGATTATGAGATAGGCGGTAGGGCCGGCCCAGGCCAGCGCGCCGCCGAACAGGGCTGCGCACAGCAGGGCGACGCCGACCAGCCCGGCCAGGTTGCGCAGCACCTCCACGGCGCCGCCGGGCAGGTGCGTACCGGCTCCAGCGGCGGCCAGCGCACCGACGGCGGCGAGGGTCAGCGCCAGCGCGGTGGCCAGTCGCAGGAAGGGCAGCCACCGGCCGGTGACGCGTTCCGGCTCGCCGAGCAGGCTCGTGGCGGTGACAGCGATGGCCACGGCGCAACCGGTTTCGAAGATCAGCGGCAACTGCAGCGCTCCGTAGGCCTCCCACTGCCACCGCAGCGCGACCCGCAGTCCGACGGCGCAGGCCGCCACCGCCGCCAGGGCCGCCGGGACGCGGCGGCTGGCCAGGTGCAGACGAGCCAGCCGGAGCCCGGCCCGCACCGGGCCGCCGGGTGCCATCGCGTACCCGCGATTGCGAGTTTCGCTGGCGGTCACGGCAGCTGCGCCAGGGTGAGCTGGCCCGCGCGCAGCGCCGCCACGTGTTCCATGAGCCAGGCGTGGCGGGTAGCAGCCGGCAGCGCGGCTAATCGCTGCGCCGCTGCGGCGGCGGGACTAGCGGGCGTCAGGGTGGATGTGCCCAGGATGGCCTCCGCGACCGCCTGTTGCGCGGGACTCGCGTTGCGGCCACCGCCTACGACGCTGTTCACGATGCTGGGCGCGGCGTCCACGCGTAGCTCGGCAACAAACTCGTCGGTGGTCAGTTGATGGGGCAGGAGCAGGTGGAATATCGGCGGCGTGCCGCTCGTAGGGGGGCCAGCCCGACCGATGCTGACGCGATTGTCTGGCCCCTGTTCATATCTCGCAGCGGCCTGGCTGATCCGCGTTGGCGCGCCGGGCAGGCCCGCTACCTCGGTGAGCACCGGTTCGAGGGCGTCCGTCACCGCGGGCAGGTAGCCGGTGTAGGCGGGGTGCAGGCAGACCGGGATTGGGGTGTGGCTGCAGACGGGCGTGTAGCGCACTGGACGATCGTTGCCCGCGGTGTGCAGCAGCGGGATCGCGATCATGCCGTGGGCGTCGAGGCGGCCGGTGCCGGCCAACGCAACCGCGGTTCCGGCCGCCAGCAGCCCGGCCGCGGTGATAGCCGCCGCGCACCGGCGCAGCCACCGCCCGCCGGCGTCGGCGGGTAGGCCGAGAACGCCCAGCAACGCCGCGGTCAGGCCGGCGAGGAACAACACCTGCGCGACGGGAAGGTCGGGCAGGTAGCGGTAGAAGGTCGCCACACCCGGGTCAGGCCCGATCTCCCAGGGGCCGGCAACCAACGGCGAGATTTGCCAGTACGAGTCATCGCCGTGAATGAACTGCAGGCTGATCTGCAGCGCGAGGAACACACCGATCGCGACCAGCGGTCCGGTGAACCGGCTGGGGCGCAGCACCCCGGCTACGAATCCGAGCGCGGAGAACGCCGGCATACTCGCGGCGCCCACCGCGACCGGCCACCACAGCGGCCCACCCCAGGCGCCCTGCCACGCGGTCACCGCGTACAAGACGCTCACGCATCCCAGGTAGGCGACGATCGCCCAGCAGGTGGTCGCGGTCCAGGTGGCGAGCTGTCGAGTCCACCGCGGCCGGGCCGTACCGATGACCAGGTCGGCCATGCCGTGACGGCGCTCCCGCCAGCCCAGCCATGCGGAGGCGCCGACCACCGTCGGCGCGAAGACCGCCAGAGCTGTCGTCTGCATGGCCATCGCACGGACGTTCCACAGCGGTGGGTACGCCATGTTCGGCCGGTAGGTGATGAACCAGAACAGCGCGGCGACCAGTGGCAGCATCCACACCATCACGCTGCGGCGCATCTCCAGGCGAAGCAGCCCTCCCGCCGCCGTGATCGCCACGCGTGTACGACGGGCCGTTTCGTCCAGCGCGGAGATCACTGGGGCGGCGGTCATGACCGCGCCTGCGCTAACACCGCGCTGTATCCGCGCTCCAGTGGAGCATCGCCGGCCGCCGTGGTTCCCTCGGCGCGCGATGTCAACTCCTCCGGCGTCCCCTGGAAGACGATTTTCCCCTGGTCCATGAGGGCGACCTGGGTGCAGGCGGCACCGACGTCCTCGACGAGGTGCGTGCTGACCATGACGGTGGCGCGCTGGCCGAGGTCGCGCAGCAGAGCACGGAACGCCACCCGTTGCTCGGGATCCAGCCCGGCGGTCGGCTCATCCAGCAGGAGCAGTTCAGGTTCGTTGACGATGGCCTGCGCGATCCCGACCCGGCGCAGCATCCCACCGGAGAGAGTGCGTAGCTTCGCCGTCGCCTTGTCGCCCAGGCCCACGCGCTCGACCGCGGCGGCGACCGCGTGGTGCACCCGCGCGGGCGGCATCTCCTTGAGCAGCGCGAAGTACTCCACGAACTCCACGACGGTGAACCGCGGGTAGTAGCCGAGGTTCTGCGGCACATAGCCGAGCCGGCGCCGGATCTGCCGGCGCTGTCCGTACTGGCCGGGGTCGCGGCCCAGCAGTCGGATCCGACCCGAGGTCGGTGGGATCACCGTGGCCAACATCCGCAACAGCGATGTCTTGCCCGCCCCGTTCGGGCCCAACAGACCGAACACCCCTGGGCCGGTCTCCATCGTCACCCCGGCCACGGCCTCGGTGCGGCCGAAGCGCCGGGTGAGATCGCTGATCTCGACGTTCATGACGTTCCTCTCGGTGTCCGGGTCGAGTAGAGGACGATCGCCGCACAGCAGGCGGCGAACGCCAGGTAGGCAGGCCAGAGCGCGGTGTCGGTGACCGCGGCGGTGAGCCGACCGGCGGCTACCTGCCCGGACAGGACGGTGATCGTCCAGCCGAGCAGGCCCGCGGCCACGCCCACGTTCGCCGACCGGGCGACAGTCGCGGCGGCCAGGGCCAGCGCGCACACCGCGGTCATCGGGACCAGCCAACCGATCGTGACGGCCGTGGCGGTTCCCGACGCGGCCGAAGCGCCCAGCCCGAACGCCGCGTTCACACCGAACAGCGCCAGCGCCCGGACCAGCAGCACCATGCGGTCGCTGACGGCCACGCTGCACGACAGCTCCCAGGCGGGGTCGATGCCCGGGCCGTAGGCGAACGCGATGCCCGCCGCGGCGACCGCAGGGGCAAGAAGCGCCACGTACGGCGTTCCGGTGCTCAGCGTGGCGAGGAGCCCGGCGAGCAGCACCACCGCGGTGGCGATGACCCAACCAAGCAGCAGCGACGGCGTCGTGACCAAAGCCCGGGCCAGGCCCGGCGAGCGGAGCAGATGCCCAGCCAGCCGCTCCACCGCCCCGGGGCGGCGACGCCACACCTGGGCGGCCACCCCGACCCAGACCCGATCAAGATCGACACCTTCCGGTGCGGGGCCCCGCCCGTCGGGCTCCTCGACCCGGCGCATCACATCACCGTTGGTCACTGCCCACCTCCATCGCGCGCCGGCTCGTGGCGCCGTAGGGCAGCACGCATCAGCCGGCGAATCTGGTACGCGCGGCTCTTCACCGTTCCCGCGGGAACACCCATCAATTCGGCCACCTCAGCCACGGACTTGTCCTCGACGTACATCAGCCGCCAGGTCTCGCGCTGCAGGCTGCCCTCCGGCCCTAGCACCTTCACGGCGTCGGCAAGCTCGGCCCTGGACAGCGCCGTCTCAGCCGGGTCTGCGCAGTTGTGGTCACCGGTCTCGGCCAGGGCGGCCAGCAGCAGCGCGGGTTGCCCGCGCCGGCGCAGCCACAGCGCGCCCTGGCGGCGGGCTATGCCCCACAACCAACCGCCGGCACCCCCACCTCGGTACGTAGCAGCGCCCCGCCAGGCGGCCAGGAAGGTCTCCTGCAGGACGTCCTCCACGTCGGGGGGCGGCAGCGCCGCGCGCAGCCGACCCGCCAGCCACGGGGCGTGCCGCGAGAACAGTTCCCGCAGGGCGCTCTCGTCACCACCGGCCATGGCAGCGATCAGATCCTCGTTGTCCATCGCCACTACTGTTGCGTTCCCGAGCGGATCGGTTCACCGACCACACCCGCATTTTGTGAGCTGAGGCCTGACACCACTTGGGGCACTGTCAACCGCCGTCGGCGGCCAGCCGGTAGCCCATGCCCCGTTGAGTCTGGATGGCCCGCCGGCCGAACGGCTGGTCGATCTTGCGGCGCAGGTAGCCGACATACACCTCGACGATGTTGGGGTCGCCGTCGAAGTGCGCGTCCCAAACGTTGTCGATGATCTGCCGCTTGGACACCACGTCGCCACAATGACGCATGAGGAACTCCAGCAGCGCGAACTCCCGGGCGGTCACCCGGATCGGTTGCCCAGCGCGGGTCACCTGCCGCCGGGCCGGGTCCACTGCCAGGTCACCGGCGGTCAGGATCACCGGTCGGGCCGGGGCGCCGCGGCGGATCAGGGCCCGCAGGCGGGCCACCAGCACCACGAACGAGAACGGCTTGATCAAATAGTCGTCCGCGCCGAGGTCGAACGCGTCGGCCTGGTCGTAATCGCCGTCCTTCGCGGTCAACATCAGCACCGGCGTCCACACGTCCCGCGACCGCAGTTGCCGGCACACCTCATAGCCGTTGAGGCCGGGCAGCATGATGTCGAGCACCACCACGTCGTACGGGTTCTCGGTGGCCGCCCACAGCCCGTCGGTCCCGGTGTGCTGCACATCGACAGCGAATCCCTCGTCGGTCAGGCCGGTACGGATCACCTCCGCCAGGGCGGTCTCGTCCTCGACGACCAGCACACGCACGCCGTTCGTTCCTTCCCGCCCGCAGTCCCGGCGGACCCGGCAGGGTCCGCGTCACCTCCGATCATCGCGCGCGAAGGGGCGGGGCATGCCTGCTACCCCGATGCTGAGGTGCCGTCACCCGAGCAGGGCCCCGGTATCCAGGTCCGACACGTCTCGCCTCGTGACGTTCGAGTACGCGGCCCGAGGCGAACCGATCCGGACAAGCCTCCGCTTGCTTGCTTCTACATCTTGTGTAAAAGTTCATCGCCCTCGGCTCAGTTGGCCGCAGGCCGCGCAGCAGGGCACCCACGAGTCGGTTTCGCCACCGTCGTCGCTGCTGCCCACGAGCCGAGGGCTGGATAAGTACGAGTTGGGGAGGACGCTGATGTCCGCGCCCGTGGCGTTGGGCGACGTCCTGCTGGTCCTGCTGAACGGGCAGCCGTCCAACGCCTTCGACCTGCACCAACGCCACACCCTGCTTCTCGGCCCCGAGCAGGCGGTCGACATTCGGCGGTTCACCACGACGGTGAACCGACTTGCACGCTCCGGGCACGTGCGGTTGGAACGCGTGATCTCACCGCACAATAAGAACCAGAACCGGCCTAGGTGTGTGCTGACGGCAGCGGGCCAGCACCGGCAACAGTCGTGGCTGACCGACGTGACAGAGCACGCCAGCCTCGAGGAGATCTACACCAAGGGCATACTGGCCGTCGATAGCGCAGACCTGGCTACGTTCGAGGCGTTCATCAGCACCAGCCTGGCGGCGGCCCATCTACGCCAGCGGAATCTGACGGATGCCACCGCCGAGGGATCCCCGGCGATGAGTGCCCGCCTCGCGTTCGAGGACGGAATGATCAAAGCCACCGCGACATGGTTGCGTCACCTTTCGAATCTGCGACCGAGCGCGGTCGCCGCACCGTCGTGCCCACCGGCCGCACCGCCCGTTCCCAGGCAGGTCAGAATCTGAACAGCCCGCGCCGCGATCCGGACGGCGGCCAGCCGAAGACAATGCTCCGTCCCAGTGGTCTCCCGCCGTCGCGGACGCCGGCCGGGCAGGCGAAACGGCCTGTGATCGGCCAGGCATCCCGAGCCCACGAGCTGCCGACCTAGGCCGGTGCTTGCACGTTCGACGACCGACCGCAATGAATGGAAGCGGACGACTGCCATCAGGCAAGCCGTTGCGGCCGTTGCGACATCGAATTGCGCCAGTGGCCTGGTCGGGGTTCGGCCCGGCGGGTTGGAGACGGCCACTGGCCACCAGCTCGACGGTGAGAACGACGGCGACGGCCTCCACGGCGAGGAGCCCGACGAGGACGACCAACTGCGTCACTCCGGCGGCAAGTGGGCTCGCTCCGCCGAGCAGCACGCCGACGAACGCGCCGGGCAGGGTCACCAGGCCGACCGTCCGGGTCTGGTCGAGTGCCGGGACCAACGCCTGTCCGGCCGCCGGACGGCACACCAGCAGCACGGCGTCACGGGGAAGTAGACCCAAGGCCAGGCCGGCCTCCACCTCACCGCGCCTGCTGGTCAACTCGTCGAGCGCACGCCGCCCGGCCAACGACGTCGCGGTCATCGCCCCACCGATCAGGATCCCCGCGACCGGGATGATCGCGATACCCCGCATTGGCACCAGGCCCGCCAACAACAGCCCCGCCACCACGGCCATGCTGCCCGCCACGATCGGCACACCGGCCCACCACCCCCGACTGCCGCCCGTAATCCGCCGACCGGAGGTGCCCGCCGCCACCGCGCACATCAGGACGACAAACGCGGCCGTGGCCCACAGCGACACCACAATGCCGGCGATCAGCACCGACACGGCACCCAGTTGAATCGCGGCACGGACGGCGGCGACCGTCACCTGCCGGCCGTGGCCCAGTTTCCCGAGGGTCACGACGGCCGCCGCCACGAGGGTCAGCACGACCAGCGCAACGCCGAGCTTCGGGCCAACCACGAGCATCGTCGAGGACATGCCATCAGTTTCCCGCTCCGCCCGGCCAGGGGTGCAGGGGCCGCCGGTCCCGGCGGTTGTGACGGACATGCCGGCGCGCTCGAATGATGCCCCTGTCCGGCGGGAGCGTCGAACAGGGAGCAGTAGCTGCCGAAGTGTGCTCCGGAAAATCGGGCTAGCCGGCGGCCGCTAATCAGCCTGGCCGGGCCGCGCCCCGATCAGTTGAACGAAGTCGTAGACCGCCTCGCCGGACCAGATCAGCGACGACAGCGCCAGCGCCACCGGCAGCCCGTGCAGCGCGGGTGAGCGGAGGGTGGCGTGCGGTCGCAGCAGCTGGGCCACCCGGCGAGGAACGACTCCCCCCGGCGATGCGGCGTACAGGCCTCGCGGGACATCCATCTCAACCCGCGAAGCCAGTGCGACCACGCCGATCGCGTGTGCGACGGTGTGGCGGTTGCCCACCTCCACGGCGGCCTGCTCGTCGGCGGCTCGTTCGACGAGATAGTCGACGTGACGTGCGACCCACCAGAGGGCCGGATGCATCGCGGCGGCGAGCTCGGCCGACTGGACCAGCCGGTGATGACCCGAACTCAGGTGCGCGTATTCGTGTGCGAGGAGCGCGTCGAACTGGCGGTCGGTGAGCAGCCGGCGCATGCCGGTGGTCACGACAACACGGCCGGGCCGGCCCGGAACCGCGAACGCCTGGGCAGTGGAGTCGGGCAGTACCACCAGCGGGTCGGTGTCGGGCCCGGCGGCCTGGCCGCCGAGGTGCAACGCGCGGCGGTGTCGGCGCCCCCGTCGGATGCAGTTCAACGCCGTTCAGTGCACCCGGCTGCTCCCACCGTGATCCCCGACCCCTAGCCACCGCTGGGACACAAAATCCGACCGGGTCGTACGCGGTTCAGCCGGCCAGCGCGCAGCCCAATCGGGCGGGCGCGAACCTCACTGTGGTCATCACCGTCGAGGCGCCGCTTGGCAAACTTTTGGAACTATTCTGATGGGATCGCCCGCGTGGCTTGGATGGCGCGGCGCAGTCGACCGTCGGCAGCCAACTCCCCGAACATGTAGATCTCCGTGGTGATGGTGCCGCCTTTGCGCAGTTCCGCGATGAGCCGGTACCGGGCGGCCACCTGGCCGCCGTCCACCAGCGCCTGCTCCACCTCGACACGGAGACCAATGGCCCGTTTGCGGGCCGGACGGATGTGATCCAGCAGCCGCTTCCGGTCCAGCAGCACGCCGTCGTTGACCAGCTCATAGTCCGGCGTGTGGTAGCGGTCCAGCACGGTTGCCGGATCCTCGTCGCCCAGCCCTGCCTCCTGCGGATAGCGGGCCAGGTAGCCGGTCAGGTCGGTACGGGGCGTCATTTGATCTCCCTGAATCGAGTTATCTTTGACACGGTGTCTACGTTAATGCAAGGCGGTAGATTAGACAACGTGTCAGAGATAACAGATGGTCGGCGCCGCCGGCGGCGTTCCGACGCCGAGCGCAGCGCCGCCGCGGTACTCGACGCCGCCGTCCAGGTGCTCGGTCGGCATCCGGCGGCGAAGGTGGAACAGGTCGCCGCCACAGCTGGCGTCACCCGCCAAACCGTGTACGCCCACTACCCGTCCCGGCCGCTGCTGGTGGCCGCGGTCATCGACCGCATCACCGCCGAAGCCGTCGCCGCCCTCGACGCCGCCGACGTGGACAGCGGCACCGTCACCGAGGCGCTGCTGCGCTGGTTGGACGTCACCTGGCGGCTGTTCGACCGGTACCCGCTGCTCCTGCACCCCTCGGTGACCGCCGCCGACCAGGCGGACTCCGACCGTCAGCATGCCGCAGTCACCGAGCGCCTGGAGCGGCTGATCAGGCGTGGCCAGGTCACCGGCGAGTTCGACAGCACCGTCAGCCCGGCCTGGTTGGTCTCCGCGACCATGGCGCTCGGGCACGCGGCCGGCGGCGAAGTTGCCGCTGGCCGCATGACCACCGCGCAGACGGCGGCAGCGCTGCGCCACAGCATCCTGCGCGTGTACGGCGCCCGCGAGCCCTGATCAGCGACGGTCTCCCGCCACTCCCGTGCCCACTCGATGTTGATCGGCGCACCCAGCATGTTGCACCTGCTTCGACCTCGGTCGCCGACGCACGCTCATCGGCATGTCAGTGCGTCCGCTGCCACGCCTGAGACCTGGAGACCCGCCGTGACCCGTTGTGAGGCTGTACGCACCATTCGCCTGGCCGGCCGTGCCGCCGCCGCATCGGCACAGGTCGCAATGGCGGGCGACCGGCCAGCCCTCATTCACCATGAACTTGGCCAGACGCAGCTGGGCACGTGGACTCAGCGCTGCGTTGGGTGAGGACACGAGGATGTCCTGGTTTGTGACGTGGTCGCCTTCAGCAGCTCCACTTCATGACAGGAGGTCCTCATCATTCGCCCAAGGTCATTCGTGAGCGCCGACGGGCGTGGCTTGGTTCGTGCATGCCAACGCTCCGCTGCTGGCTGACGTCGCTGACGCGACCGGGCTGACCGGTGCATGCGGCGACACCCTTGCAGGGTTGCGGCGGCGACGTGGTGTGCACGACCCGGGCACGGCTCGCGGGGATCTCACGTTGATGCTCGCCCACGGTGGTGAGGCGATCTCGGACCCCCCCGAGTCTCAGCGGCGTGCGGCCGCCACGACCTCAGGGGCGGTTTGCCGGCCACGCCGTCGGTTTTGCCGGACGATGATGCCGACTGCCACCACAGCGGTCAGGCCGAGGGTGGCCCATGGCAGGGGGTTGGCCCTTACCTGGCCGGGCATCTGTTGGGCTAGGACGAACACGCCCATCACCACGACGAACCAACCGAATGCCTTGCGCAGCGCGTTCTCGGAAACACGGCTGGCGAGCCGGCCGCCGAGCAGGCTACCGATCACGGCGGCGGTGGTGACGGCGCCGGCCAGGCCCCAGTCGATGCTGACGCTGGAGAGGTATCCGGCGAGGCCGGCGACGGACTTCATCGCGATGACGACCAGCGAGGTGCCGACGGCGACGGGCATCGGCAGGCCGCCGAGCAGGGCCAGTGCCGGGACCACCAGAAAGCCGCCGCCAGCGCCGACGAGGCCGGTGACCAGGCCGACCACGACGCCGTCGAGAGCGACCCGCAGGACGGAAAGCTCGTGCGGCACCGGCCGAGCCTCTGCGGCACGCCGGCCGCGGATCATCGCGATGGCGGTGGCGAGCATCATCAGGGCGAACCCGGTCAGCAGCACTCCGGCCGGGATGAACTGGGCCAGGCGGCCGCCGGCGTAGGCACCGGCCATGCCGGCGACGCCGAAGAGCAGCCCGGTGCGCCACCGGATGCGCCCGGCCCGCGCGTGCGGCAGCACGCCGACAGCGCTGGTGACGCCGACGACGAGCAGCGAGGTGGCGATGGCTTCCTTGGCCGGCAGGTCGGCGACGTAGATCAGCAGCGGTACGGCCAGGATCGAACCGCCGCCGCCGAGCAGACCGAGGCTGATCCCGATCAGTACGGCCAACCCGGCGGTCAGGGCGATGCTGCCAGTCATTCCTGCCGCCCGGTCGTAGGCTCCCGCTGCAGTTGGGCGACGACGCTGTCCAGGTCGCAGGTGGCGCCGCGGTTGTAGGGGAGTTTGCCGAGCAGCATGCCCATGGCGCAGGTGTTGGTCAGCGCGGCGAAGGTGAGGCCGGCGCCGATGAAGCCGGCGATCCACTTCAGGCCGGGTACGAACACCGAGGCGAGGATGCTGGCCAGGACGATGGAGCCGGCGGCAAGGCGTACCTGGCGCTCCAGGTTCCAGCGGGGTTTGCCTTGACTGATCGGCGCGTGGGCCGCCTGCCATGCCATGATGCCGCCGTTGAGGACGCGCAGGTTGGGCAGGCCCACGCCGGCGAGGGCCTGTTCGGCCTGGGCGGCGCGGGCGCCGGAGCGGCAGACCAGGACAACGTCCTCGTCGAGGTGGTGGCGCAGTTCCTCGCGGTGTTCCTTGAGCAGGTCCAACGGCACGTTGTAGGAGCCGGGGATGTGCGAGGTCTCGAACTCACCGGGGGTGCGGACGTCGAGCAGCCGGGGTGCCTGCCCGGCGGCGATCAGCGCGCGCAGGGTGGCCGTGTCAAGCGTCGCGGGGCTCGTCGGGGTCGTGCTCATGCGCTTCCTTTCGATTGGAGTCGGTTCGGGGCTCGGGCCGCTGGTGGGGCGTAGGGCCCACGTGGTCGGGGTGCCCGCGTGCGACGCTCTGCTGCCTGATGTTGGTGAGTAGGAACGGCAGGGCGTTGCAGAGCAGGGCGGCGACGGTGAAGTCCGGCAGCCCGGCGAGGCGTGCCAGGTGAGGTCGGTGTTCCGCGCCGAGGGCGAGGGCGACCAGCACGGACCACAGGGGTGTGGTGGCGTGCAGGACGCCGGCGACGCCACTGTCGAGTGGTCGGCGCGGCACGAGGGCGGCGATCGTCAGACCGAGGCGGCCATGCGCACGCCGGCCTGCTCGGCCCGGCCGAACATGTCGTCGATCAGGACGACGTCGTGGCCGGCGTTGGCCAGCAGCGACGCGGCGGCGGTGGCGCGGTAGCCGGAGCCGCAGTGCACCCAGACGGTTCCGGCCGGCACGTCGCGAAGGCGCTTGGGCAGGTCGGGCAGTGGAATGTGCACCGCGCCGTCGATGTGGCCGGCGTTCCACTCGTTGGTCATCCGGACGTCCAGGAGCACCCGCGGGGCGGGCAGGCCGTCGGGGATGTTGCCCGAATGTGCGGCTGCGAGGGCCGCGAAGTCGGCGACGGTCAGCTCCCGCAGGTCGGTCAGGTCGGTCGCCCACTGCTCGGGGGTTCCGGTGGCCTGCGCCGCCGGACGGTCAATACCGATGCGGACGAGCTCCCGTTGGGCGCCCGCGACCTGCTCCGGGGTCTCCGCCAGGAGGGTGATCGGCACGCCCCACTGGATCAGCCAGCCGAGCCAGGTCGACATGGGCCCGTCCAGGCCGAGGCCGATCGTGCCGGCGAGGTGCGAGGCGGCGTACGCCTTGCGGTGTCGCAGGTCGACGACCCACTCGCCGGCGGCGATCCGTTCCCGCAGCTGACCGGCGTCGGCGCGGGTCACGGGGCTGAGGTCGACGGGAGCCGGTCCGGCGGTGTTGGCTACGCCCATGTGGGCGTAGTACGCCGGGTAGGCGTCCAGCCCGGCCAGGGTTTCAATCACGAACTGGTCGGCGGCCAGCCGCAGCGCCGGGTTGGCCTGCTTCTCACGGCCGATGGTCGACTCGGAGGCGTCGGCCTGGCTGGCCGAGCAGAAGCTGCCGAACCCATGCGTCGGCCATACCTGGGCCCCGTCGGGCAGCAGGTCAGCCAGCCGTTTCGCCGAGGTGTGCTGTTGGTGGGCCAGCGTGTGAGCGTGCTGCTGCCCGAGCAGGTCGGTGCGGCCTGTCGTGCCGAACAGCAGCGAGCCGCCGGTGAACACCCCTACCGGAGACCAGCCACCGTCACCGGGCTCGTCCAGCACGTAGGAAAGGTGGTGGAAGGTGTGCCCGGGAGTGGCGACCACCCGCAGCCGCAGCCCATCGGACACGGTCACCTGGTCGCCGTCGGACACCGGCATGCGGTCGAAGCCCACCTCGTCGTGGGCGGAGACCAGGTACTCCGCGCCGGTGAGCCGGGCCAGTTGCAGGCCACCAGAGACGTAGTCGTTGTGGATGTGCGTTTCCACCACGTGCGTGATCCCCACACCCTTCTCCCCCGCGAGATACACGATCCGGTCAATGTCCCGCTGTGGGTCCACCACCACCGCCACCCGGCCGTCTGTCGCCAGGTAGCTGCGGTCACCCAGGGACGAGGTCGCGATGACCGACACCTGCATCGCCATCCGTCCACTCCTTCCAGTTATACCCCCGGGGGTATCCGGGGATTAGTCGTCACCCTTGGTCGAAATCGAACACGCGTTTACCCGCCCGGGCGGGTCACACGCCGCCTGGGCCTACCAGAGTCAGCCCCGGCGGCTCACGCCAAGGCCAGGAAGAGCTTCTCCAGCTCCTCTTCGGTCATCTCCGGCTGATCGCCGCGATCACGGGCAGCGGAGCAGTGCCGCATCCCGGAGGCGATGATCTTGAAGCCCGCCCGGTCGATCGCCTTCGACACCGCAGCAAGCTGGGTCAGCGCCTCACGGCAGTCCTCGCCGTTCTCCATCATCTCGATGACCGCATTGAGCTGCCCTCGGGCTCGCTTCAAGCGAGTCAGGGCCTCGCCGGTCATCTCGGGACGCAACTTCATCTCATCTACCTCCGCATCCCACGGTAACACATACCCCCCCGGGTATGCCCCGGGTGATGATCTCCGCCCTAGCCCAGAACCGTCGCCAAGGTGGTCGCGCCCGGCCGCCAACTCGTCCGCGATGTGCCCGGTTGCATCCTGCCCGTCTCCGCCCCCCACCTGGCGCGGCATGCCGGGCGCCCCAGCCACCAGGCAGACGCGCCTGCCGCTCCTCAGTGAGTCGCGTTTGGTGAACGCCGCAGCGACCCGCAATGTCGGGCGGGCGGCGACTACGAGTTCGTAGTGACCGCGGCGCAGGCTCCTGCAGGAAGGCATGGCCGGCGATCACCACTTGAGCGGTCCGATCAGTCCCAAGTCCGCGCATTGGTCGCAGCGGGCGCTTGAGTTGACCGTGATCGGCCTCAATCGGGTTGTTCGCATTACGCTCGACGTGGCGCTACGCCAAAGGCACCAGGCTCGTCGAGCACGCCGGGATAGACCGGCGCGGCATCCGTGACTACCTCAGTCGGTTTCACCTTGAGCATCCGCAGCGCCCGCGTGAAGGATCGGCGAGCGGCCGCGGAGTGCCTCCCTGCAGTCTTGCAGTATGGATCTTGGACGGCCCACTGCAAATACTCGGGCTTGTCACCCACGCCGCGGGCCGCGTCGATCGCGCTGGACACATCGAGGTTCCGCCACTCGCCGGCCTCCACGTCGGGATTAACGCCGCCGCCGAACTCTGTCAGATACGGGACTGGCTGGTCGTTCGGCCGCAACACGGCACAAGGATGTTGACGACTACACGGTGCACCGGAGGCGTCAATGACCGGAAGCCTCACACAGTTCGAACCCCCCGCCGCCGGGACGAGCGGCCCCACCGTAGTGCCCCCTACGGTTCCCAAGGGCGGCGGGGCGATCCGCGCCGTGGGCGAGACGTTCGCCGCGAACCAGGCGACGGGCACTGCGACGTTGCGCTTTCCGCTCCCCCTCTCGCCGGGCCGGGCGGGGTTCGGCCCGCAGTTGTCGCTCTCGTACGACAGCGGCTCCGGCAACGGACCGTTCGGCCTCGGCTGGAGCCTCGCGCTGCCCGTGATCAGGCGGCGGACGGACCGCCAGGTCCCCCGGTACGACGACGCGAACGAGTCGGACACGTTCGTTGTCTCCGGTTCGGACGATCTCGTGCCTTTTCTGGAGCGTGACGCGGCGGGCGGGTGGCGGCACGTGCCGGTGCTTCGGGACGGGTTCCTGGTCCATCGCTACCGGCTGCGGATCGAGGGCTTGTTCGCCCGGATCGAGCGGTGGGTCCGGCAGTCCGATGGCGACACGTGCTGGCGCACGATCAGCCGTGACAACGTGACGTCCTGGTATGGCCGCACCCCGCAGAGCAGGATCGTCGATCCCGTTGATCCCACGCGGGTATTCAGCTGGCTCATCTGCTCCAGCTATGACGACAAGGGCAATGCCACAAGATACGAGTACGAGCCGGAGAGCGCGAACCGCTATCTCAAGCGGGTTCGCTACGGCAACCGGATCCCCAACCGCGACGCCGGCGGCACCGCCATCGACCCGGAGATCATCGGAGACTGGATGTTCGACGTCGTGTTCGACTACGACGACGGCCACTACGTTCAGGCCCCGGCGGTGGATGGCGAGGAGTTCGCCAGCGTCACGGCGGCCCGGTCCCTGGGCGCGCATTGGCCGGACCGGGCGGATCCGTTCTCCAGTTACCGTGCCGGGTTCGAGGTGCGCACCGCCCGCCTCTGCCGGCGCGTATTGATGTTCCACCACTTCCCCGGGGAACTGGGTCGCGCGGGCTACCTGACCCGCGCGATGCGATTCGAGTACGAGCCGGATCCCGCCGCGACCTACCTCACCGCGGTCGTCGAGTCCGGCTTCGCGCTACGCGCCACGGCACTGCTCCCGGACCGTTATCTGGTGCGCTCGTACCCGCCGGTGGATCTCGATTACAGCAGGGTGCCGGACGCGGCGGAGCTGGCCCGGCTGCCGGTGGAGACCGTCGGCGGCACCGACCTCGACGCCGCGGATTCGCCCGCGCAGTGGGTGGATCTCGACGGCGAGGGCGTGTCCGGCATTCTCACCGAGCACGAGGGCGCCTGGTATTACCGCCGCAACGCCGGCAGCCCGCCGTTCGCGCGGTTCGATCCCGGCCGGCCGGTGACATCCCGGCCGGCGCTCGCCGGCCGGCCCGGCGTCGCCACCCTGATCGATCTGACCGGCGAGGGCCGGGTGGCCCTCGCCGCCCTCGAGCCCGGCACCGGCGGGTTCCACGAGCGCACGGACGCCGGGGACTGGTCGACTTTTCAGCCTTTCGCGTCGTTCCCCAACCTCGACCTCAAGGATCCGAACCTGCGGATGCTCGACCTCGACGGCGACGGCATCGCGGAGATCGTCGTCACCGGCGATGACGCCATCACCTGGTATCCGTCACTCGGGAAGGAGGGTTTCGGGCCGGCTGTGTGTCAGTCCGGCGGGCCTCAGCTGGTGTTCAGCGACAGCGCGACGAGGTTCTTCGTGGCCGACCTGAGCGGTGACGGCCTGACCGACCTCGTTCAGATCACCAACGGATCTGTCTGGTACTGGCCGAATCTGGGGTACGGGCGGTTCGGCGCCAAGATCGTGATGGACAACGCGCCGGTGTTCGCCACGGCGGACCTCTTCGACCCGGCACGGATCCATCTCGCCGACGTCGACGGGTCCGGGACCACCGACGTCGTCTACCTCGGCGGCGACGGGGCGACGCTCTACCGCAACCTGTCCGGCAACAGCTGGAGCGACGGCGTGACGCTGCCGCAGTGCCCGATCACCGAGCGACCCGAGGACGTACGGATCGTCGATCTGCTCGGCGCGGGCACCGCCTGCCTCGTCTGGTGGAGCCGCAGTCCCGACGACACGGGCCGGTCGATGCGCTACGTCGACCTCATGGGCGGCCGTAAACCCCACCTGCTGATCGGCCGGCGCAACAACCTCGGGGCCGAAATCCGGCTCAGCTACGTGTCGTCGACCACGTTCTTCCAATCGGACCGGCTGGCCGGCAAGCCGTGGGTGACCCGTCTGCCGTTCCCGGTCCACGTGCTCGAACGGGTGGAGACGGTCGACCACCTGACCGGCAACAGGTTCCTGACCCGCTACGCCTATCACCACGGAAACTTCGACACCGCCGAACGCGAGTTTCACGGCTTCGGCCTGGTGGAGCAATGGGACACCCAGCTTTTCGCGGAGCTGGTCACCGCGACCAACGTCGATGCCGCGTCGCACGTCCCGCCGACTTTCACCAGGACGTGGTTCCACACCGGGGGCGCTGCGGGAGGGGATCGAGTTTCGCTGGACGACACCGTCCTGCCGGGCGGGCTGACGATCGAGGAGGAGCGGGAGGCCCGCCGGGCGTTGAAGGGGGTCATGCTGCACCGCGAGGTCTACGGCCTCGACGCGCATCCGTGCGTCGTGACCGAGCAGAACTTCGCCGTCCACATGCTGCAGCCACGGGTGCACCAGCGGCATGCCGTGTTCTTCGCGCATCCGCGGGAGACGCTCGAGTCGCAATACGACCGGAGCCCGGAGGATCCCCGCGCCAAGCATGCGATCGTGCTCCGGGTCGACACCGCCTCCGGCAACGTGCGGCAGGAGCTTCGCATCGCGTACGGGCGACGCGAGGTCGTGCGGCGGGTCGACGCGGCGGGCGCGGTCACGATGGTGCCCAACCAGGGGTTGGCGGCCCTCCGGCAGGGCGACCGTGAGGTCCAGACACGGCCCATCGTTGTCCTGATCGACAACGCATACACCAACGCGATCGACGACCCGGCCGAGTATCCCGACGACTACCGCGTCCCCTTGCCGGCGGCCGTCCGCACCAGCGAGCTGACCGGGTTCCGGCCGGTGGCCGGCGCCGAGCGGTTCGGTTTCGAGGATTGGGCCGCGGACGACTTCGCGATGATCGCCGACGCGACCGAGATCGCATACAACTCGGCACCCGACCACACCACCCGGCAGCGGCGGCTGGTCGAGGCGGTGCGAACCGTCTATCGCGCGGACGACCTGACCGCCTTTCTCCCCTTCGCGACGGCGGAGCCGCAGGCGATCCTCGCCGAGGTCTACCGGCTCGCGCTCACCCCGGGGATGGTCGACTCGGCCTTCGTCCGTGAGCGGCCGGGCGCGCCGGACGAGGCACTGTTGCCGGCTCCGGCCGCCGTCCTCGAGGGCCAGGGCGGGTACGTGTTCATGGCCGACGCGTGGTGGATTCCCAGCGGCAGCGCGTACTTCGACCCCACGGCGACGACGGCGGCGCAGGAGCTCGCGACCGCCCGGGACCATTTCTATCTGCCGCGCAAGGTCGTCGACCCGTTCGGCAACGCCACCGTGGTGACGTATGACCCGTCCGACCTGCTGGTCGCCCGATCCGAGGACGCCCTGGGCAACGTGGTCGTCGCGGAGCATGACTATCGGGTCCTGCTCCCCCGCCAGGTCACCGACCCGAACGGCAACCGCACCGCCGTGGCGTTCGACGCGCTGGGCCTCGTGGTGGCCTCCGCGCTGATGGGCAAGGCCGGAGAACAACGCGGCGACCTGCTGGGTCAGATCGACCCGCATCCCACACCGGCCGCCCGCCGCGCGCTGCTCGCCGACCCGTCGGCTGAGGCCGCGGCGCTTCTCGGCACGGCCACGACGCGCATCGTCTACGACCTCGACCTGTTCCGCCGCAGCGGCCAGCCGGCCCTGGCCCTGACGATGGCCCGGGAAACCCACACCACCGACCCCGGAGGGGCCGCCACCGCGATCCAGATCAAGGTCGACTTCACCGACGGATTCGGGCGGCCGATCCAGGCGAAGCGTCTCGCCGAGACCGGGGAGGCGCCGAAACGGCAGCCATCGACGACGCTGCCGAGCGGAGACGTCGTGCCCGGCCTGCTCGTCCGCGACGCGCAGGGGCACCCGGTGCAGGCGGTCGCCGCGCCTCGATGGGTCGGCACGGGTCGCACGGTGTTCAACAACAAGGGCCTTCCGGTACGCCGATACGAGCCGTTCTTCAGCGTGACCCACCTGTACGAGCCGGAGCCGGACCTGACCGACACCGGGGTGAGCCCGTTCCTCTTCTACGACCCGGTCGACCGGGTCGTCGCGATCCTGCATCCCGACCACACCTACGAGAAGGTCGTGCACTCGCCGTGGAAGCAGACGGCCTTCGACCGCAACGACACGGTCGCGCCGCGGGATCTCGAGACCGGCGATCCGCGGACCGATCCTGACGTCGGCGCGCACGTCCGAGGGTATTTCGACGGCCAGGGCGCCGGGTGGTCGACCTGGTTCGCCCGGCGGACCGGCAACGCGTTGGGCCTGGACGAGGCGGACGCCGCTCAGCGGGCGGCGGTCCACGCGAACACCCCGGTCACCACTCATCTCGACCCGCTCGGCCGCCCGTTCGCGACGATCGTCGCCAACCGGTTCGTCGACAACGGCGTCGAAGTGGAGTCGGCGGAGGCCACGCGGGTGGCGTGGGACATCGAGGGCAATCAGCGTACGGTGCACGACGCGCTGGACCGTCTCGCGATGCGGACCGACTACGACATGCTCGGCAGGGTCATCCGGCAGGCGGGCATGGACTCGGGCGAGCGCTGGTCGCTGCCCGACGTCACGGGCGCTCCGCTGCGGGAGTGGGACAGCCGTGGCCACACCAGGCGCGTGGCCTATGACGCGCTGCGCCGTCCGACGGATGTCTTCCTCGTCGAGGGCGCGGGCGAGCGCCTGGTCGAGCGTACGGTCTACGGCGAGGCGCAGGGCGCGGCCGGCAATCACCGGACCCGTGTGTACGAAGTATTCGACGCGGTCGGCCGCGTCACCCATCTCGGGTACGACTTCAAAGGCAACCTCGTGTCCAGCCGCCGCGACCTGTTGCGCACGTACGACGGCACGGTGGACTGGGCGGACGACCCGCCGGTGGACGACGGCAGCTTCACCAGCGCCGGCACGTACGACGCCCTCAACCGCGTGGTCACGGCGAGCACTCCGGACGGCAGCGTCTATCGGCCCGGCTGGAACGAAGCCGGTCTGCTGGACAGCATCGAGGTGACGCTCCGCGCGGCGGGCGGGCCGACCGCGTTCGTCACGGACATCGACTACGACGCCAAGGGCCGACGTGAGCGGATCGAGTACGCCAACGGCGCCGAGACCACCTACACGTACGACCCCGCGACGTCCCGGCTGATCGGGCTGCGGACGACGCGCCCGGCCGCCGCCGACACGACCGCCGCTCAGCTCTTCGCGAACCCGGCGGTGGTGCAGGATCTCGCCTACACCTACGACCCGGTCGGCAACACCACCAGGATCCGCGACGCCGCTCAGAAGGCGGTCCTGCACGATGGACAGCTGGTGGAGGCGGCTGCGACCTTCACTTGCGACGCCCTGTACCGCTTGGTGGAAGCCACCGGACGCGAGCATGTCGGGCAGACCGCCTTCGACACCAACCCGACCGCGGACCGCCGGGACCGCCCGTTCGTGGGAGTTCGCTCCGATCCCAACGACAACCAAGCATTGCGCAACTACACCGAACGGTACCGGTACGACCTCGCCGGCAACCTCGAGCGGATGCAGCACATCGCCACCGGCGGCGGCTGGACCCGCACGTACGTCTGCGACGAAGCGAGCCGGTTGGAGCCCGGTCGCACCGGCAACCGCTTGAGCCACACGGCGATCGGCAGCCAGGTGCTTCCGGACGAGACCTACTCCTACGCCGACCTGAACGGCCGCGACTCGCACGGCTGCATCACCGCGGTGAACGGCGCCGAGCTGCGCTGGGACTTCCGGGACCGGCTGCACCGCGCGGACCTCGGCGGCGGCGGAGTCGCCTGGTACGCCTACGATGCCGGCGGCCGGCGCATGCGTAAGGTGATCGAGTCCCAGGGCGGCACGCGCCGCAAGGAGCGCATCTACCTCGGCGTGTTCGAGGTGTACCGGGAGTACGACGCCGCCGGCACCACCGTCCAGCTCCAACGCGAGTCGCTGCGGGTGTTGGACGATCAGGCGCAGGTGGCGATCGTCGAGACGCTCACCGTCGACCAGGGCGCCGACACCGCCGACCCGGTGCCGCTCCAGCGTTATCAGCTCGCCAACCACCTCCGCACCGCGTCGGTCGAGCTCGACGACGCGGGCGCGCTGATCAGCCTGGAGGAGTTCACGCCGTTCGGGGCGAGCTCTTTCCAGGCGGGCCGCGGCGTCGCGGAGGTAAGCCTCAAGCGTTACCGATACATCGGCCGGGAACGCGACGACGAGACCGGTTTCGACTACGCGGGCGCGCGGTTCTACGCCTCGTGGCTCGGCCGCTGGTGCTCGCCCGACCCTCTGCTGCTGGTGGACGGCCCGAACCTCTACCGCTACTGCAGGGACAACCCGGTGCGTTACCGGGATCCCGAGGGAACCGATCCCAAGGACGCCGGGCAGCCGGACGCCGAGCCGGATCCGCGGACGTTCACGACGTTCGACGAGTTTCGCCAGGCCGTGCCCAAGCAGACCGACGAGATGGCACGCAAGCTCTGGGACGAGGCGCACAAGAAGAAATATCTGATTCTGTACGACAAGGGCGACGACGAGTTCAAGCGCCAGGCGACGCAGGCGGCCACCGACCACGGCGTGAAGGCGCAGTCGGTCGCATCCGGCAAGCTCAGTGACGTCATCGCCAAGGAGAAGCCCGACGTCGTCATGACGTTCGGGCACGGCATCTCGAGCGAGATGTCGTTCGGCGACGGTGAGTGGATCGGAGCTCCGACGCTCAAGCGTGAGCTCAAGGAAGCGAAGCAGAGTCAGCAGATCACCTTCGTGGTTCAGGCCTGCTCCTGCGGGAAGAAGAACGGCCTGGCGGACACGCTGCACGCGGACCCCGATCTGTCGAACTACACCTTCGTCTCACACATCGACGTCGGCCACGTGACTCGCAACAGCGACGTTCGCATCGCGGGCGGCAGCACCTTGCCGGAGTTCCTGCGCGCGAAGGTCGAGTACCAGTACAGCCTCGACAAGAAGGCCGCCGCCAAGGTCGTCACCGAGCTCCTGAGGGTGGCGAAGGACTCCGAGACGCTGCCCACCGACAAGGTCAACCTGGTGATCCGGGAGTCGGCCGTGCTCGGCTTCGACACCCTGTGGGAGCTCATCAGCGGCTCCGCCGACGTCACGACCCATGACGCGGTGAAGGCGCTGAACCTCAGTGCCGACGCACTGGCCCGGTTCGCCGCGGGCATCGACGAGTTCCGTACCCGTTTGTCCACCGCGGCGGCGAAGCACGTCAAGCCGCCGCCGCTGAAGCATCACGTCACCGAGATCAGGTAAACGCATCGGGCATCATCGAAAGTGGGAGTCGCCATGCCGCCCATCCGCATCACCTCCAGCACGCCGGACCGGCACGAGTTGGCGACCCTCCATGCGGGGCTCGGCCGGCTCCGCATCACCGTCGACCCCGACGAACAAGCGGCCGGGAATTTGGGCGACTCGACGCGCGCGGCCATCCGCGAGTTTCAACGGGCCGCCGGGCTGCCGGCATCCGGCGAGCTGACCAGCGAGACGCTGGATCGGCTCAACCGGGATCTCAGCCACCGGTACTTCACCGACAGCAAGACGCGGGCCGCGAAGATCCAGGATCTGCTCGCTCGCAGCGGGCACCAGATCGATCCCGCCGAGACGAAAAGCCGCCGCTTCGGCGACAGCACCCGTGCCGCGTACGCCGATTACCTTCGCGGCGCCGGCCTGGCCACCGACACGACCCTGAGCCCGGAGCTCGTCGATCGTCTGGAAGGCGACGCCCTCAAGGCCCGGCTGAGCACCAGGACCCAGGTGGGGCAGATCCACCGCACGCTGCTGTCGGCCATCCGGATCGGCAAACTGGAGCTGCGGATCGACCCCGTCGAGTTGCGGGAGAAGCGGCTCGGCGAAACCAGCAAGGCGGCGATCGTCGCCTTCCAGCGCAAATACCGCCTGCGGCCGACCGGGGAGCTCGACCCGCTGACCCTTCGCCGGATGGAGACGGTCGCCACGAGCCGCCCCAAGCCGGTCGCGAAGCTGACGGTCGAGGTGGCCGACGATCTGACCCCGGTGACCCGCAACCTGCGGCTCAACATGACCAACAAGCACGTCGGCAAGCTCCAGAAGTCGCTCGCCTTCCTGGGTCTGCCGATCGACGAGAAGGAGTTCAAGACCGCCACGTTCGGCGCCTCCACCCGTACGGCGGTGATCGCCTTCCAGAAGAGCAACCAGATCCCCGTCACCGGACACGTCGAAGGCGAGACACTCCGCCGGCTGAACGCCAAGATCGCCGGCGCCAACCCGCAGGCGGTCTCCGAGGCGTTGCCGGCCCGGATCCGCGGCTCCGTGCGCGACGAGCTCTGGCGGGGCCGCGCCGGCCTGCGGGTCCAGCTGTGGGAGAAGCTGATCCGGGGCACCGGGGCCCTGCTCGGAGAGCGTCCGACGACCAGCTCCGGCTTCTACGACATCCCCTACACGCCGCCGCTCGACCCCGCGACGAAGCAGTGGAAGCTGCCGTACCACGTACTGGTGAAGGTGGTCGACCGCGCCAACGCGGTGCTGGACCAGAAGGTCTTGTTCAACCCGACCACCATCGCCTGGGTCAACTTCGTGGAGGGTGGCCAGCCGTACCGTGGCACCTCGGAGTTCGAGCAGCGCCTGACCGCAGTGACGGCCGCGGCCCACCCGGTCGGCTTGCTCAACCTCGAGGAGACCGACTCCGTTCAGGACATCACGCACGTCTCCGTCAACACCGGCCTCGGCGTCAACGACGTGATGCGCATGGTCGTCGCGGCCCGGGTCGCGGCCGAGATCGACACCCCGCCGGTCGATACGGCAGCCGTCTACGCCTTCATCCGGCAGAACCTGCCGCCGTCGCTTCCCAGCGACCTGCTGCAGAGCACCCAGCAGTGGACGCTCGTGGACCAGGTCGTCGAACGCGTCGCGAACGGGCTGGTCTTCCTCGACCCCGCCCTGCAGCTGGAGGCGTTCGACAACGCGGTGCGCGAAAACTACATCCCGATCAGCATCGGAACCGGCCGGGACGGCATCCTGGCCGCGCTTGCCGCCGCCCGCGAAACGTACGTGCTGGAAAAGCCGATCCTCATCGGTGACGGCAACCTCAAGACGCTGCTCGACGCGTCCTCGATCGACCCCGCGCGCTACCCGGCCGTGGCGGACGCCTTCCTCACCCACAAGACCCTCGGCGCCGACTTCTTCGCCGACGCCCGGAGCCGGCCGGCCGACTTCGGTGGCCTGCCCGCGATCGACGACCTCGAGACGACCGTCAGCCTCGGCGAGGTCACTAAGAACTTCAGCACGATGGCCGGCCGGCTGAAGGCGATCATCGACGACCCCGCCGACAACCGTGCGAACTCGCCGCGCGACTTCGCCAAGCTCGGCCACGCCGAGTGGGTGCAGCTCATCACGGACGGCGGCGGAGCCGTGCCGCCCGGCACCGACGGCACGAACGCCGCCGAGAAGGTCGCCAACTACGCCGCCACACTGGCCGCTCAGACCGAACGCCTCTATCCCACGGTCGCGTTCGTCGCCGAGGCCGGCCGAGGGGTCAACACGCAGCTGACCCACCTCGCCGAAGTCCAGCAGTTCGTCGACGCCGAGCCGGACTTCGACCTGCGTACCAGTCGGATCGACGCCTACGCCGCGACCCACCATGTCGCCGTCGATGACGCGGTGAGCGGCGAGCTGAAGGTGCTCCAGCGGGTGCGGCGCATCGCCCCGGACGCGAGCCTCGGCCGGGTCCTGCTGGACCAGGGCATCCACAGCGCTCTCCAGGTGCTGAACATGGGCAAGGAACGGATCGTCACGACCCTGGCCCCCGCGGGCATCGACGAGCGGACGGCGCTGACCGTTTACGGCGTAGCCGAGTTCCAGTACGGCCAGGCCGTCAATCGCCTCGTCGCGTACCGCACCGAGCTCAACCGCACCACGCCGAAGGCCATCGTCGCCCACACCTACACGGCGGCGGAGCTCGAGGAGTTCTCGGGCGGCGTGCCCAACCTGGAGACCCTGTTCGGCTCCATGGATGTCTGCGACTGCCCGGACTGCCTCTCCGTCCTCGGTCCACCGGCATATCTCGCCGACATGTTGCGGTTCCTGGAGGAGCAGCCTTCCCAGATCGCCGGCGAGACGGTCCGCAAACAGCTCTTCAAGCGACGGCCCGACCTGGGAAACCTGAGGCTCAACTGCGACAACACCACGGTCGCGCTCCCGTACATCGACCTGGTCAACGAGGTGCTGGAGGCGTTGGTGCCGCCGGGCGACCCGGCCATCGGGCACCAGACCACCCGCACGCAAGAAGAATTGCGCGCGTTCCCCGAGAACGAGGACAAGGCCGTCTACGACAAGCTGGCGGGAGCCGACTTCCCGATGCACAGCGCCTTCAACCTCTGGCAGGAAGAGGCGCGCGTCTTTCTCGACCACCTGGGTCTCCCCCGCCACGAGCTGATGAGGCGGTTCCAGGCCGCCGCCGGCCCCAAGCCGACCGACGTGAGCATCGCCGGCGAGAGCCTCGGGATCTCCACGCGCGAGACCGATCTCATCACCACGGCCCGGGCGACCGACGCGGACCAGAAGCTCTATTGGGGACTGACCGCCATCCCGGCCACGATCCCGGTCGCCGACTTCCTGGAACGCGCCAAGATCACGTACCCGGAACTGCTGCGCTTGTGTGACGTGGAGTTCGTGAACCCGGCCGGCGGCGGACACTCTGTGATCGAACGGCCCGCGAGCACCTACAGCCTCCGGGAGCAGCGGCTGACCAACCTCACCACGGCGAAGCTGGACAAGCTGCACCGGTTCCTGCGGCTGTGGCGGCACACGCCCTGGCAGATGTCGGAGCTCGACCTGCTGATCCGGGCCGCGAAGATCGGCAACAAGAACCTCGACGGCGACACCCTCGTGCGCCTGTCGCGCGTCCGCGAACTTCAGTCACGGCTGCGCATCAACGCCGAGACCGTGCTCGCGATGTACGGCGAACTGCCGACCCGAGACCGCAAAGTGCCCGAGGAACAGCAGAAGGTGATCCGGTCCGCGTACAGCCGGCTCTTCCGAAATCCGACGATCACCAACCCGGTCGACGCCGCGTTCGACCTGCCGATCGCCGCCGGCCCGCTGCTCGCCGACCATCGCCCGGCCCTGGTCGCCGCGCTCGGCGTCAGCGACGTCGACCTCACTCCCCTGCTGGGGCGCACCGACGGAGCGCTCACCGTCGCGAACCTCTCGACCCTGGTCGGGTACGCCGCCCTGGCGTCCGGGCTCGGCATGCGCGCGCCGGACCTGGTCACCATGCTCAAGCTGGTCGGCATCGACGATCCCTTCGCGACGGTGGCCGGAACCCTCGACGCGATCTCGGAAGCTGAAGCGATTGCCGCCGGTGGCGTCTCCGTCGAGGCGTTGGACCACCTGCTCAACGCGCGGCCGGAGTCGGCCTACGGCCTGCGCGACGAGGTCATCGCCGAGCAGATCGCAGCGGTACGCGAAAGCCTGCGCAGCAACCCGGCCGCCGATCCGCGAGGCCAGGTGATCGCGGGAGTCGCCGCCGCCCTCGCACTCACCGACGGGCAGGCGGCTGTGCTGCTGGACGGCCTCGTCGACGACGCCGGCCCGATCATCGGCCGGTTCCTCGATCCGGACCTGACCGTCTCCGCGCCTCTCCTGCGCAGCTATCGCCGGCTGCACAAGGCTGGCATTCTGCTCACCCTGCACGGCATGAGCGACCCGGCCGAGATCACCTGGTTCCTGTCCAACGGCGCGGCCGTCGGTGCTCTCAGCCCGGCCGACCTGCCCGTCGACACCGCACCCGCGACATCGCTGTACGAGCGCTGGCTCGCCCTGCACCGCTTGCTCCGGTTCCGGGACGAACACGCCGCCCCGGAGGGAACCTCGCTGACCGCCGTCCTCGACCTGGCCCGCAACCAGGCTTCGGCCGGTTCCGCCGTGCTGGACGAGCTCTGCGCCCTGACCGGCTGGGACCGCGAGGACCTGGCGGACCTGCACACCGGGCTCGGCTTCACGCACGGCCTCACGTCCTCGTACCGCTCCGTCGAGACGTACCGGCGGCTCGCGGAATGCTTCCAAGCCCTCCGCCGCGTCGGCGTGCCGGCCACCCAACTGCTGGCCTGGGCCGATCGCGACACCGCGAACGCGCAGTTCACCACCGCCCGACAGGTCCGTCAGGCCACGAAGGCCCACTACACCACCAGGGCCTGGCTCACCGTGGCCACGCCACTCGTCGACGGCCTGCGGGAGAAGAAGCGCGACGCGCTCACCGCGTGGTTGGTCGAGAACTCGCTGCGCACCGCCGCTCCGGCGATCACCGTCGACGGCAGGCAGTGGCCCAACCCGATGCGCTGGAAGGATGCCGACGACCTGCTCGCCTGGGTGCTGATTGACGTGCAGATGAGCTCGTGCCAGCTCACGTCGCGGACGAAGCAGGCGATCGGCTCGACCCAGATGTTCGTCCAGCGCTGCTTCCTCAATCTGGAGCAGGCGTTCGTCCAGGTTTCCCGGGCCGCCCTCGCCGACACCGTCTCGCTCGACAGCTGGAAGCAGTGGCGGTGGATGAAGAACTACCGGGTCTGGGAGGCCAACCGGAAGGTCTTCCTCTACCCGGAGAACTGGATCGAGCCGGAGCTTCGCGATGACAAGTCACCGTTCTTCACCGAGCTGGAGAACGAACTGTTGCAGGCGGACATCACCGACGCCGCGGCCGAAGCGGCGCTGCGGCACTATCTGGAGAAGGTCCACGAGGTGGCCCGGCTAGAGGTCACCGGCGTCTACTACGAGGTCGACGACGACAATCCCTACGACAACCTGCCGCCGAACATCAACCGGCTGCACGTGCTCGGGCGGACCAAGGCCGACCCAGCCGTCTATTTTTACCGCCAATACGACCTCAACTACGGCACCTGGTCACCCTGGGAGCGCATCGATGTCGAGATCGGCGGCGACCACGCCATTCCGGTGGTCTACAACCGCGATCTGTACGTCTTCTGGCTGGTGTTCACGGAGAAGCCGCAGAAGCCGCGCAAGCAGCCGGCCGCCAAGCCCAGTGACACACCGCAGAACACTCCCGACCCGTCCACCCAGCTCGAACTCCAGCTCGCCTGGACCACGCACAAGGACGACGGCTGGACGGCCAAGAAACTGTCCCGCGAGAGGCTTCTTCACCCGTGGCAGCGGCCGCTGCACTCCTACAATCTCCGGCCGCGCTACCGCTCGCAGGAGAACATGCTCTGGCTGGACATCTTCATCTCCACGTCGGTCGAGTTCAACGGCACACGGTTCACCGACGCCTACACCGGCCAGAAGCAGCGCCTCACGGCCACCGTCTACGACGAAGCCGGTCGCCCCTGGCACTCGTCGTCCTTCCTCTTCAACGGAAACGTGGCCGGCACGCGCATGAAGGGCCTCAGCGGCCAGTACCACCTTAAAGACGCGAACGGCAACGTCTCCGACAACCTCACGGCGACCGATTCGCACACCTGGGTCAGCACCACGTTCGGCGCGCAGGGCGCCGCGATCGGCCGGGCAGCCGGTGGCCGCGAGACCATGCCGCGCACGATCCTCCCGGCCGGGATGCACTTCGAGAACACCCGGCTACGCAACAACACCCGAGTGTCGAACCCGAACGTGCTCAACGTCCTGGAGGGTACGGGCAGCATCGCGCTCCTGCGCGGCGCCCGGGCACCGTTCGATCTCGTCTTCTCCCAGCACGGCCTGCAATTCGACGAGGCAGTCCGGTTCCCTCCGCCGATGATCTATCAGGATCCGCAGCGTTCATTCCTGATCAAGCCGTACTGGCGCACCGTCCTGATGGGATACAACAAGACGCTGCAACGGCTGCAGTACGAGTTCACGCCCTTCTACCACCCGTACTCGGCGATCTTCCTGCGGGAGCTGCAGCGCTCCGGACTCGACGGGCTGCTCAACCGCCGGATTCAGGTCTCGCCGCAGTCGTATCACCCCGGCAACGGCTACCGATTCACCGAATACGCCCCGGCCACACCCGCGCAGGCGCGGCCGGCGGCGGCGAGCGACGTGGTCGACTTCGACCTCGGCGGTGCCTACAGCGTCTACAACTGGGAGATCTTCTTCCACGCTCCGCTGATGGCGGCCGTCAAGCTGACCCAGAACCAGCGATTCGAAGAGGCCATGCGCTGGTTCCACTTCATCTTCGACCCCACCAGCACGGACGGAGTCGATTCGCCCCAGCGTTTCTGGATCACCCGGCCCTTCTACGAGCAGAACGACGAGCAGTACCGGCGGCAGCGGATCGAGGAGCTGCTCAAAGACATCGGCGCCAACCTCGACCAGCTGCGGGCGTGGAAGAACAACCCGTTCAAGCCACACCTGATCGCCCGCTATCGCCCAGTCGCGTATCAGAAGACCGTGGTCATGCGGTACATCGACAACCTCATCGCCTGGGGTGACCAGCTGTTCCGCCGGGACACGATCGAGTCCATCAACGAGGCCACGACCCTGTACCTGCTGGCCTGGGAGATTCTCGGCCCGCGCCCGGTCACCGTTCCCGACGTGACCCGCTCCGACAAGTCGTACAACGAGCTCACCGCCGAGGGCGCGCTCGACCCGTTCGGCAACCAGAAGATCGAGATCCTGATGGAGAACTTCGCCGACTCGCCGGTCCAGGTGATCCGCACCGACGAAGGCGCCGAGACGATGCCCGTACTCGAGATCTCCTATTTCGGCATCCCGCAGAACAACGACCTGCTCGGCTATTGGGATCTGGTCGCCGACCGGCTCTGGAAGATCCGCAACTGCATGAACATCCGCGGCATCGTGCGGCAGCTTCCGCTCTTCGAGCCGCCGATCGACCCGGCCGTGCTCGTCCAGGCCGCGGCGGCCGGTGTCGACCTCGACACCGTGCTGGGCGGCGGCGGAGCGCCGTCCAGCCAATACCGCTCCCGAGTCCTGATCCAGAAGGCACTGGAGTACACACAGGACGTCCACTCCCTCGGCGAGCGCCTGCTCGCGGCCATCGAGAAAGGCGACGCCGAGGCGCTGGACCTGATCAGGGCGTCGAACGAGGTGCGGCTGCTGGATGCCGGCCTCGACATCAAGCGGCTGCAGGTGAAGGAGGCAGAGCAAAACCAGGTGGCGCTCGAGCGCAGCCGGGAGACGGCCGAGGGCCGGATCGAATACTACGGCTCTCGCGACTACATCAACCTCTGGGAGGGCACCGCGCTGACCCTCAGCGGTATCTCCACACTGGCCCAAACTGCCATTGCCCTCGGGTATGCCCTGGCCGGCGGCCTCGCGTTCATCCCCAAGTTCACCATCGGGGCATCCGGCTTCGGCGGCTCACCGGTCGCGGCCGCCGACATCCCCGACGGCATCAAGTTCTCCAAAGCCGCCGAATGCGCCGTCTCCACCATCTCCGCGATCGCCGGCGCCGCCGACAAGTGGGCGAGCATGGCGACCACGATGGGCGGGTACCAGCGCCGCGCCGAGGAGTGGGAGTTCCAGAAAGGCCAGGCAGGTCTCGAGGTCAACCAGTTGCTGGCCCAGATCGAAGCCGCCAAGGTGCGGGTCGCCATCGCCGAGACCGACCTCGCCGGCCAGGAGACGCAGATCGAGCAGGCGCGCGGAATCGAGGACTATCTGCGTACGAAGTACACCAACCGCCAGCTCTACGACTGGATGCTGCGGCAGGTCAGCACGGTGTATTTCCAGGGCTACCAGCTCGCCTTCGACATGGCGAAGCGCGCCGAGCAGGCGATGCGCTATGAGTTCGGCGACGACACGTTCTCTTTCGTCCAATTCGGATACTGGGACGGCTTGAAGAAGGGTCTGCTCGCCGGTGAACGGCTGACCAACGACCTGCGCCGCATGGAAGCGGCATGGCTCGAGCGGAACACCCGTACGTTCGAGATCAGCAAGAACGTCTCGCTCGCGCAGGTCGACCCACTCGCCCTCCTCACCCTGAAGACGACCGGCACCTGCCACGTGAAGCTGCCCGAATGGCTGTACGACCTCGACTATCCCGGCCATCTCCGGCGGCGCATCACGTCCGTCTCGATCAGCGTCCCGTGCGTCGTCGGCCCGTACACCAGCGTCAACTGCACCCTGTCGCTGACCAACAACGGGGTCCGGGTGAAGGACGGCACCGCGGGCGGTTACGGCGACCCATTGGCACCGGCGGACGACCGGTTCGCGACCCACGCGGTGCCGACCACGTCGATCGCCACGAGTCACGCGCAGAACGACAGCGGCATGTTCGAGTTGAGCTTCAACGACGACAGGTTCCTGCCGTTCGAGGGAGCCGGCGCGGTTAGTGAGTGGACGATCGACCTGCCACCCGAGCACAACCAGTTCGACTTCAACACGATCTCGGATGTCATCCTGCACGTGCGGTACAAGGCCGAACCGGGCAGCACCGGCCTCGTCGACGCGGCCCGGACCAACTTGGCCACGGTCGTCCCGAAGTCGGGGATGCGGCTGTTCGTCCTGAACCGAGAGTTCGCCGGCGAATGGCAACGGTTCCTGTCGCCGCAGCCCGGCAAAGACCAGGAACTGGTTGTCATGCTGGAGCGAAAGCACCTGCCGTTCCGAGCCCGCGGTGCGCGCGGCGTCAAGATCACGCGACTCGATCTGATCGTCGACAGCGCTCACCCGGACAACTACGACGTGAGCGTCGACTTCGCCGGGCCCGCCCCTGCCGCTACGCACCTGATGTCCCGGCTGGGAGGACCCACCGAGGCACACCACCTGATCGTCGATCCGGTGGCCCCGCCACAAGACATCCTCGGACCGCTGACCATCAAGATCCGGCGAACCGGCGTGCCGAACTTCCACTCACTACCGGCCGACGACCTGACGGAGGCATACCTGGTCGTCGCCTTCACGACATCATGACGCGGCCGTCGGCGCCGGTGCTGACGACGTTGGTCGACGTCATCGTCAGCCACTGCGACCCGGACGAGATCATCCTGTTCGGTTCGTGGGCCAAGGGCACCACGCACCGGCACAGTGACATCGACATCCTGGTGATCGGCCCATTCACGACCTCGTCCTGGATCCGTGACCGGGAGCTCAACGAGGCGCTGCGCGCCTTTCCGATCACGATCGACCTGCACATGCTCACGCCACGAGAAATGGAGATCGGATCGGCCAAGCCACACACCTATCTCCACACTCTTCTCGAGACCAGCCAGCGCGTCTACTTGCGTGGGGGTGATGGTGGAGCTTAGACTGTCTTCACTCGAAGGTACTTAAAGTTGAAGTATTGCGTGCGGAATAGTCCAAAGCAGGAAAAGCATCATCACAAAAAGACCATCGAGTCATTTGTAAAGGCCCACGGCTGAACAGCACGGGGGCCTTTATCTTTGGCGGGTTTTCTTCCGGCAGAGTCGGCGGCTCGTCAGGCAGAGGCCATGCCGTCCAGGCGGTCGAGCAACACCCCGTCCCCTGACTGCTCCGCGTGTCGATGCAGGTCGTACCACCCGGGAGCGGCAACCTCCAACTGCCTCGCGATATCGGCCAGACGTGCTCCGCCTCGACGCTGTACCTGCCGAGAATGTCATCCGGGCAGGTGATGTTCCCCGACTCCACGAAACCCGGGGAACATCAAACTCTCCACCAAACCCGGGGCTTGACAGTTCACGCAGAGACGGGCCTTGAGGCGAGAACACCGGCCGAGGGTACCTGCCGGACGGCACCCCTGTGGGGTGCCAAATCCCTGTCATGGGGGCGCGTGTTCGCGGGCCCAGGCCAAGAGCCGCAGCCAGCCCAGGTGGGCCTGCCCCGTTTTGACGGACATCCGAGATCAGGGGACCGGGGGTCTCCGGGAGGATGTCCAGCATCATGGAGAGCATGGGAAAGAAGCGGCCACGGCCTCGGCGTTCGTTCACGCCGGAGTTCAAGGCCGAGATTGTCGAGTTGTGCCAGCGTGGTGACCGCACGCTCCGGCAGGTCAGCCAGGACTTCGACCTGACCGAGACGGCAGTGCGTGAGTGGGTCAAGCAGGCCGAACTCGACACCGGCGTCCGCGCCGACGGGCTGATGACCGACGAGCGGGCCGAACTCGCACAGCTGCGCAAAGAGAACCGCAGGCTGCGCGAAGACGTCGATGTGCTCAAACGGGCGACGGCTTTCTTCGCGAAGGAGACCCGGTGAACGTCTTCCCGTTCATCGCCGCGGAGCAGGCCGGCAAGCACAACGTCAAACGTGCCTGCGAACTGCTCGAGGTCTCCCGATCCGCCTACTACCAGCAGAAAACCGGCGCCCGGTCGCAGCGCGAGCGGGTCGATGCCCGGCTCACCGACAAGATCACCGTTCTGCACGAACGGTCCAAGGGCACCTACGGGGCGCCGCGGATCCACGCTGACCTCACCGAGCAGGGGCTACGACACGGACGCAAACGCGTCGCCCGGCTGATGCGCACCGCCGGACTCGCCGGCAAGAGCCCACGCCGCTGGCGCACGACCACAATCCCGGATCCGGCCGCCGGGCTCCGGCCTGACCTGGTCGGCCGCGACTTCCGTGTTGATCCTGGCGTAATCGATACCCGCTGGTGCGGCGACATCACCTACATCAACACGTGGCAGGGCTGGCTCTACCTGGCCACCGTCATCGATCTCGCATCACGCCGGGTCGTCGGCTGGGTGCCGTGGCCGACAACCTGAAGACCGACCTGGTCGACGCCGCCCTCGCCGACGCTCTCGCACGCCGCCGACCCGAGCCCGGGCTGGTGTTTCATTCTGACCGCGGCACGCAATACGTCAGCGCCCAGCACGCCCGCCTCGCACACCGTCACGACATCCGCCTGTCCGTCGGCCGGCGCGGACAGTGCTGGGACAACGCAGTCGCCGAGTCGTTCTTCGCCACCATCAAAACCGAACTCCTGCACCGCCAGGCCTGGCCCACCCACCAAGCCGCCCGCCAGACCATATTCGAATACATCGAAGGCTGGTACAACACCCGCCGCCGACACTCAACCCTCGGCTACCTCAGCCCTGCGGCTTTCGAGGCCACCAGCTCACAACCGCTACCGATCGACCAAGCCGCCTAACTAAGATCAACACAACGACCCTGTCCGTCGAAACGGGTCAAGCCCAAGCCAACAACGAACGATGGAGTGAGTGTGATGTCGGAACGTACGGCTCTGATTACGGGCGGCACCAGCGGAATCGGGAAGGCGACCGCGCGGACTCTGCACGATCGCGGCTACCGCGTTGCCGTCACCGGACAACGTCAGGAGAGCGTGGCTCACGCACGGCAAGAATTGCCCAACGATGTCCTGGTTTTGCAAGCTGACGTGCGGTCGCTATCGGACATCGACAAGGTCGTGTCCGAAGTCGGAGGACAGTTCGGAAGTCTGACCACGCTGTTCCTGAACGCCGGCGTCAACCGTCCGATGACGCTGGAGGATTGGGACGAATCGGGCTACGACGAGGTGTTCGCCGTCAACACGAAAGGGGTGTTCTTCACCCTGGTCAAAGCCTTGCCGCTGCTGTCCGACGGCGCTTCGGTCATTGTGACAGTGGGTATCGGAGCAACGCGCAGCCTCACCGGCAGCAGCGTCGCGGCCGGGTCACACGGCGCGATGCTGGCCATGATCCCGACACTTGCGCTCGAGCTCGCACCGCGCCGGATTCGTATCAACGCGGTCAGCCCCGGAATGACCGACACTCCGATGACGAGAGCCTCGATCCGGACGGCAACCGATGACGTCGCGGGGACGATGACGGCGATGGCCGAGCACAATCCGTTCGGCCGCCTCGCGACGCCAGAAGACGTCGCGGGGACGGTCGCTTTTCTGGCTTCGGACGATGCCGTTTACATCACCGGGCAGGAGATCGTCGTGTCCGGGGGTGCCGGGTTGGCCATCTGACCGAATTGGTCTAGCTCAGGTCCTGTTCGAATGATCACTGATGAGCTGCGAGCCCCTCACATCCGGGCCGCCCGACACGAAACCCCGCTCAAGTTCGAAGAGCCGTCATCGCTCCCCTGCCCGGATTCGAACCAAGATCAACCGGTTAACGGCCGGCCGCTCTGCCCTTGAGCTACAGGGGAATGGTCGCGCGTGCGGGGCTCGAACCCGCTTCATCGCCTTGAAAGGGCGAGGGCCTACCCATAACCGAACGCGCGATGCTGTGCCCCGAGCTGGTGTCGAACCAGCGACCCCCGCCTTGTCGAGACGGTGCTCTCCCGCTGAGCTATCAGGGCTTGGTGGCCGGGGGCGGGATTCGAACCCGCGTTCTCCGGCTTGTGAGGCCGGCGAGGACGACCGAACTCCTCTACCCGGCAAGTACGCCGCCAGGGGCTCGAACCCTGCACCCGCCGGTTAAAAGCCGGCTGCTCTCCCTCTGAGCTAGCGACGCTCGATGCTGCGCCCCGCGCTGGACTCGAACCAGCGACACCCGCCTTAGGAGGGCGGTGCTCTATCCGCTGAGTTACGCGGGCATGCGTGGGAGCGGAGAGATTCGAACTCCCTAAGCGCGAACGCACCGGGGTTACAGCCCGGCCCACCTCACCATCGGTGGCGCGCTCCCTTGAGTTCACTGGCGGGAATCGAACGAGTTCGCCTGCGCGCTGCCTGCCGTTCGCGGCGCGGGCCACGACGCGCAAACCGGCGTCGTTACGTTCCCGCCGGCAACCCAATGACGTAGGAGAACTCGATTGGGCAGAGCGACATGAACGAAGCCGGTCTCGACCGCCGGCGGTTTCTGACGCTGGCGGGTGCAGGGCTGCTCGCGGCGGGCACCGTGGCGACCACGAGCGGGCCCGCGCTCGCCATGTCGCCGGTCGACGGCGATCCGTTCACGCTCGGTGTCGCGTCCGGCGACGCGCTGACCGACCGCGTCGTGATCTGGACCCGGCTCGCCCCGGAACCGCTCGATCCGTCGACCCGGTTCGGGATGGGCGATCTGACCGACGTGCCGGTTCGCTGGCGCCTCGCCCGGACCGAGTCGCACCTGGGCGCGCCGTCCAAGTGGATCGCCTCGGGTGAGGCCGTGGCGTTCGCCGACAACGGGTTTTCCGTGCATGTCGACGTCGCCGGGCTCGATGCCGGTCGGCGCTACTTCTACGAGTTCGAGGTCGACGGGCCGGACGGGACGGTGTTCCGCAGCCCGATCGGCCGTACGCACACGGCGTTCGCGGCCGGCGACGACCGCACGGCCCGGTTCGCCGTGGTCACGTGCCAGAACATCGCCCGCGCCGACGGCGGCGAGTTCTACTTCCACGGCCACGATCACCTCGCCGGCCGCGAGGATATCGACTTCGTCGTGTTCCTCGGCGACTACTTCTACGAGTTCGGGCGGGGCGCGCACGTGCCGCCGCGCGAGATCAGCTCGCTCGACGACTACCGCACCCGTTACGGCCAGTACAAGCTGCGCGACAGCCTGCGCGAGGTCCACCGGCGGTTCCCGGTGTACGTCATGCCCGACGACCACGAATTCTTCAACGACTACCGCGGCGGCGACCTCGGCGGGGTCGGCCAGGTCCGCCGGTTCAACCGCGCCCTACAGGCGCTGTGGGAGAACATGCCGCTGCGCAACGGGCACCCCGGCCCGCTCGGCGACACGAAGAACGACCTCGCGCTCTATCGGCGGATCGCCTGGGGCACGAATCTCGACCTGTACCTGACCGACGTCCGCCAGTACCGCGGCCCATCGCTACTCGGCAACGCCCAGACCGACGATCTGCTCGACTGGCTGCGCACCACGACCGCGACGTGGACCGCGCTGGCGACGCCGACGCCGATCTGGTGGAACGGCGGCAACAACGGCTGGAACGCGTTCACCGGCGTGCGCGACCGCGTCACGGCCGTCCTCGAGGAGCGCAAGGCTGCCACACCGGCCACGTTCAACCCGGTCGTGCTGTCGGGCGACATCCACTGCGGCATCGTGACCCACGTGCGCCGCTTCCGCGACCACACGAGCCCGTTCGTCGCCACCGAGTTCATCAACGCCCCGATGACGAGCCAGAGCAGCAACCAGTTCCTCCCCGACGACGAGATCCGCGGCGCCTACAACGGCATGTACGGCTACATGGAGTGCATCGCCGAGCCGACCGGCTGGAAGGTGCGCTACGTGGTCGGCAACCAGACCGACGACCCGAACGGCACCGCGACCGGCGAGCTGCCGTGGCATCTCGATGCGGGCGCCGCTCCGGGTACCGTCTACCAGCCGGTGCGCCAGGAGGCCTGACGGGGGCGTCGCCCGCGCCAGATCTGGGTACCTCCTCGACGAAATCGAGGAGGTACCCGTGGACGGGTCTGTCAAGTGGGTACGACTTCCCGCCGACCTCCGGAGCCGCAATCCGGCGCTCTTGCCGCTGAGCTACAGTCACAACGTCGGCCCGAAGGCCAGTGCCCGCACCTGGGATCGAACCAGGGACAACTGGTGTGTGGGACCAGCGCTCTACCGCTGAGCTACACGGGCATGAAGATGACGGGCAGCCCTGGTGGACCACTCTCCGCAGGGAGGAGCTGACGCCCCGTCCCGGCCCCGTCATCGCTCCGGCGACAGGACTCGAACCTGTACCTGTACGGATTAACAGTCCGCTGCCCTACCGATTGGGCGACGCCGGAATGGTCGCGCGTGCGGGGCTCGAACCCGCTTCATCGCCTTGAAAGGGCGAGGGCCTACCCATAACCGAACGCGCGTCTGCGTGCCGCGAGCTGGGATCGAACCAGCGACCTACGCCTTGTCGAGACGTTGCTCTCCCGCTGAGCTACCGCGGCGGGAGCGGGACCCGGATTCGAACCGGCGGCCTCTGGGTTATGAGCCCAGCGCGCTTCCATAACTGCGCCATCCCGCAAGTGGGCCGCCAGAGGATCGAACTCTGGACACTCCGATTAAAAGTCGGCAGCTCTACCACTGAGCTAGCGGCCCGATAGACGTCCCCCGAGCAGGATTCGAACCTGCGACGACCCGGTTTAGGAAACCAGCGCTCTATCCACTGAGCTACTGGGGGAAGTTGGTACGCCGCCGGAGGATCGAACTCCGCTCCCCTGATTAAGAGTCAGGTGCTAAGCCACTCAGCTAGCGGCGCTTGGCGGAAGGTTGACGAGTCGAACGCCAGGGCTTGCACCCCCCTCCGGCTTTCGAGGCCGGCTGGCCCCCACGGGCCGGAACCCTCCACGAGTCGGGTAGGCCGGATTTGAACCGACGGCCTTTCGCTCCCGAAGCGAACGCGCTACCAAACTGCGCCACTACCCGTTTGTCGGGACGGGGAGTCTCGAACTCCCGACCTCTGGTCCCCCAGACCAGCGCGCTACCCCTGCGCCACGTCCCGTTGTTGCCCTACGCGGGCCACCGCACGCGATATCGCTCGTACTCCGGCCCTGGATAGCAGTGAACCTGCCCGAGTACGCGGGCGTGAGGGACCAACCACATGTCCTCCATGCCACCGATGAAGAAGAAGAAGTCGACGTCCTGCTCGTCGTAGGGCAGGCGAGTCCGCCGCGTCGGCGAGAGGTAATTCCTCGTGTTCATCTGGAAACACGGCACCCCGCCGCTGACTCCGCGCCGTGATGTCTTGACCTGTACCTTTGCCGGCTGCCCGCTCGGGAAGACCACAAGCAAGTCGTACGGCTGCTGATCTGCCACCTGCCCGACGCCGCAACCGGCGAGCTTGAACCAGGCCGCGGCCAGCGACTCACCCGCGTTCCGCAGGAGATCCTGCTGGGGGCTCAGCGAGGAAGCGACGTCGTCCCCCTCGATGGGCGTCCGCCTGTCGAGGTGGGCGAAGTCGACACCTCGACGCAATGCATGGCGCTTCGCGTTGGACGCCGGAGTTCCCAGCTTGATCGCGACGTCGTTCCACGTCGTTGCCTTCCGGATCGCCCTTGCCAGCTCCTCGTCGCTCCACAACCGCTGTCCAGTGAAGTGCGACGTGTCGAGCTGAAGCTGTTCCGCCCGCCGCCGTACCCCGGTTGTGCTGGTGGTAGTACCACCCAGCTCGCGGAGTACGTGCCTCCAGGATCGGCACCGGGCAACGACCTGGGCGAACTCCTCATCGGAGGTCTTGAAAGGACGCGACATGCGGATCATATTACCGTGGCCCGGCGCGCTACCAACCTGCGCCATATCCCGGAAAGAGCCCCCGACTGGAATCGAACCAGCGACACCGAGATCCGTAATCTCGTGCTCTATCCACTGAGCTACGGGGGCAAGAATTGCTGCGTGCCGTCGGCTGGAATCGAACCAGCGACCCCGGAGTTATCAGCTCCGTGCTCTAACCGACTGAGCTACGACGGCTTGGCGAAGGGTGACGGATTTGAACCCCCGGCGGTGTGACCCGCTCCGCGTTAGCAACGCGGCGCCATCGACCAGACTCGGCCAACCCTTCATGCGCGCTGACGAGGGGACTCGAACCCCCGGCCCCCCGGCTGACAACCAGGGCCCCGGCAAAGTCGTCAGATGATGCCGAGTAGGGCCAGGGGCCGGGTGCTGTCGCGGGCGTGATGTCGGTTGGCGGCGGCGATGTTGGCGATTCCGGCGGTGCGGAGGGCGCCGATGGCGGCGTTGCGTAAGGCGGCCATGACCTCGGGTCCGGTTCCGGTGCGGATCTGGGATCGGTCTTCGTCGTAGGTGACGTCCCGCACCCGTGCGCCGTGAGGCGCTGCTGTTTCGAGTGGAGGTGGGAGACCTTCACCGCTGACCCTGTCGCAGCAGGGCGGTGGAGCTGAGGGCAGCCTGA
>NZ_JBEXHU010000032.1:0-44563 GCF_040608175.1 Micromonospora sp. NPDC005206 | reverse complement strand
CCAGATTCGACAAACTCGCTGTGCGCTACCAGGCCACACTCCACGTCGCCGCGATCAACGAATGGCTCTGAACCGAGCTATGAAACACGGCCTAGTGCAGGTGGGCGAAGGCCAGCGCCTCGGCGTAGCTGATCCGGCGCGCGGGCGTGTTTCGGATGAAGCCCAGCGGGCCGATCAGGAACACCGGCCGCTGGTAGGTCCGCTCGCGAACGATCCGGTTCAACTCGCTGGCGAGCGCCGGGCCGATGGGTCGCCCCAGGTGTCGGGCCAGCGCCAGCGTGCACAACGGTGATCGGTCGTAGAGCTGCACCGGGCCGTGTGAGCTGGTTTGCCGGTGGCGCTGGAGTTGGGCGACGGCGTCGACGAAGCTGGGCTCGCGCCACGGCTCAGCGTGCCCCTGCGCCTGCCGCTGGGTGATGACGTCGGTGGCGGCCTCTCGTACGGTGACGTGTCCCCTGTGGCGTAGCGCCTCGATCAGGGTGGTCTTGCCGGCGCCGGGTGCTCCGGTCAGGACGTACCGCCGGGGTTCTGGCATCTACTCCCCTCTCCCTTGCCGATGAACGCGAAAAAGCTGCATAATATCCCTTATGCATGACAAAAAGGACGACTCGCTTGATGTGCTGATCGAGGAGTTCCTGACCGCCCGCGCGACCCGCAAGCCCTCCCCCCACACCCTCGCGGCGTACCGGCGGGACCTGCACGCGGTGGCCGCCCTGATCGGCGAGGACGTCACCACTCCCCTCCCCCGTGATTCGCTGTCCATCACCGATCTCTCCCCCCGAGTGATGCGGGCGGCGTTCGCCCGTTTCGCCGCGCCCCGGGCGCCCGCGTCGGTGCACCGGGCCTGGTCCACCTGGAACAGTTTCTTCACGTTCCTCGTGGCGGACGGGGTGGTGGCGGGCAATCCGATGCCGGCGGTCGGCCGGCCGCGGGCCCTGCTCCCCCAGCCCAAGCCGCTGCGCGGGGCGGACACCCCCGAGCTGCTGCTCGCCTCGGCCGCGCGTGACGACGGCCGGCAGCGTGACCCGTGGCCGGAGCGGGACGTGGCGGTGCTGGCGGTGGCGCTCTGCGCGGGGCTGCGGCTGTCGGAGCTGCTGGCGCTGCGGGTCGGCTCGCTGGCGGGTCGGCCTGGTGAACGGCGGGTCGAGGTGGTCGGCAAGGGTGGGCGGCCCCGGGTGGTGCCGATCGAGGCGGATCTGGACGGGGTGCTGGTGGACTACCTGGACAGTCGGGTGCGGCGCTTCGGGTCGCGGTCGGTACGCCCGGACTCGGCGTTGCTGGTGGACCGGCGGGGCGAGCCGCTGCGTCGTGGTGGACTCCAGTATCTGGTGGAGTCGTGTTACCGGCGGGCGGGCATCGGTGACCGGGTGCCGCGTGGTGCGCGGTTGCACGCGTTGCGGCACACGTTCGCGACGCGGCTGGCCGAGGACGGGGCGAGCGCGGCGGAGATCATGCGGTTGCTGGGGCACGCGTCGTTGGCGTCGTCGCAGACGTACATCGAGGTGACGGCCGATCAGCAGCGCGACGCGGTGCGGGCCAACCGCACCAACCGGGCGCTGGCCGCCCTGGGGCCGGCGGACCGGGCGCGGTGAGCGGGGTCAGTGGGCCCGCTGGTCGGTGTCGTCGGCGGTGGTGGGCAGTGGGCCGAGTACCGCGTTGATGATGTGGATGCGCGCGTTGGTGGCCTGGTAGTCGGCGCACACCGCGTCGGCCCGGTCGTCGAGGCGGGCGGTGGTTGCGGTGCGGGTGAGGGTGACGGTGGCGCCGTCGAGGGTGGTGGCGGTGCCGGCGGTCACCAGCTCCTCGATGGGGTGGGTTCCGGCGATCAGGTGTGCCTTGAGCAGGGTGCGCAGTTGGTCGGTGTGGCGGGTCATCAGGTCGTCCCAGTTGTCCTCGGAGAACTTGGCGGCGAAGGCGTCGTCGGAGGGCGCCAGGATGGTGACGCCGGTGCCGGTGGGCAGGTCGGTGAGGGCGCCGCTGGTGCGCAGGGCCGCCTCGAACGTGGTGAGGGTGGGGATCCACCGGAGTGCCTGGTCGACGGGTTGGCCGGCGAGGAAGGTCGGGTTTCCGGGGTCGGTGCCGGTGGGCAGGGCGGCGCAGAGTGGTCCGGTGACCTGGGGTGCGCTGGTGTTGCTCGGTGGTCGCGCGTCCGTTGTGGAGGTGGCGGTGCAGGCGGCGGTGGCCAGCAGCAGGGCCGGTACGAGGAGGCGGAGAGCGCGGGACGGGTTCGACACGGCGGGCTCCACGGGTCGGGGGTCGGTGGGTGGGTTGCGCCGGCGGTACGGGCGTGGTGCCCGTACCGCCGGCGCGCCGGCTCGACTAGCTGCCGGTCACAGTGCCGCGCACTGGGTGGTGCGCGGACCGTGCACGGTGTTGGTCACGCCGAGGTTGGTCGGGGCGGGACTGTTCGCGGTGCAGCTGAGCGGGCCGCGGATGGTGTTGCCGGCCAGCAGGGGTGCGTCGGTGCCGGTGGTGTTGCCGGACAGGCTGACCGGGCCGGCGATCGTGACGTCGATGATGGAGATCGCGTCGGTGGTGTTGGTGATCTGGACCGGGCCGTTGATGGTGCTGTCGGCGAGGAGGACGCCGGCGGCGCGGGTGGCGCTGACCGGCCCGCTGATGGTGGTTCCGGTCGCGACGAGTGCGGCGCCCGCCCGGACGGTGACCGGGCCGCTGATGGTGGCGTCGGCGGCGCAGGTGAAGCCGGAGACGACCAGTGGTCCGTTGCGTCGGCCGGTGAGGGTGGGGTAGACGCGTTCGCCGTCGGTCAGCTTCTCCACGCCCTTGGTGTCGAGCAGCAGCGGGATGAGGCCGCGTTCGGGCTGGTTGAGAGGTACGTAGTAGCCGTCACTGGTCTTGATGACCTTCCACCCGTGTGCGGCGATGCGCTGCGCGACGGTGGTGCCCACACCGCCTGGTCCGTCGGTGCGTGCGCCGTTGTACTGCTCGTCGGTGAGCTTGTAGGCGCACGGGGCGTTGTCGAGGATGAGGTCGGCGCGGGGTGCGTCCAGCGGCGGAGGGCTGTCGCCGGGGTGCGGGGCGGGGTGGGCGGGGATCGGTCGGGAGCCGCGGAAGACGAGGCGGCCGGTGTTGGCGGCCTGGATTTCGATGGACTCGGCGCGGGAGGTGAGGATGTCGCCTCGGTCGGCGCGGTGGTAGTCCAGGAACTGGTGGAAGGTCCACAGGGCCGAGTAGGTCTTGCGGCGCCGGTTGTTGGCGGTGTTGCCCTCGTCGGGTCGGGTCTGTCCGCCGGAGCTGCGCAGTTCCAGCAGGGAGTTGGCGACGTTCTTGAGGCCGAGGGTGTTGCGCAGGATGGTTTCCTCGCTGAGGCCGACGTTGCCGCCGCCTTCGCAGCCGTAGGGGCAGGCCCACCAGCCGGCTTCGGCGCCCTTGGCGTACATGTGTCCTTCGATCATGTCCTGGGACTGGTCGAAGACGGGTTGGGCGACGTTCTGGTGTCGGGGCGGCAGCATCGGCAGGTCGCCTGCGCGGGAGTTGCCGAACTCGTGGCCGTCGTAGCCGGCGACGGGTCGGTAGTCGCGGACCATCTTGATGTACGCGGCGGTCTCCGGCTGGCGGATCAGAGAGTAGTCACGGTTGAGGTCCTGGCCGGTGGAGTTGCCGCGGGTGTTGGCGGCCCGGCCGTCGCCGTTGATGGTGGGGACGATCAGGACGGTGGTGTGGCTGAGCAGGTCCGTGATGCGGGGGTCGGTGCTGAACGCGAGTTGCCGGGCCATGATGAGGCAGGCTTCGCGGTCGCCCGGTTCGTTGCCGTGCACGTTGCAGTTGATGGCCACGGGTGCGGTGGCGGCGACGGCCTCCGGGGTGGCGGCCGGGGTGGGGGAACCGATGACCAGCATGTTGATCGGTCGGTTCTGGACGGTGCGGCCGAGCTCGACGACGCGGACGCGGTCGCTGAGGGCGTCGATGGCGGCCGTGTAGGCGTACTCGTCGGTGTCGCTGGTGTACTGCGCGGCGTGGGCGGTCTCCCACTGGGTGCGCAGTTGCTCGCCCGGAGTGCCGAGGTTGCCCCAGGGTGCGGTGGTGGTGGCGACGATCGGGTCGGAGTAGGGCTGTTCGGCCGTGCCGGCGCGGGCGCGTACCCGCCATTGGAACGTGTCGCCGGGGTTGAAGCCGGCGTCGGCGAAGGTGGGTGCCTGTTGGTTGATCTGGCGGTTGGGGCGCCAGATGCCGACGATGGTGGGTGCGCCGGTGGGGGTGCCGTTGGCGTCGACGGCGGTGCGTTCGATCTGGTAGTCGGTGGCGCCGTCGACGGGTTGCCAGGCGAGGGTGGCGTACCCGTCGGCCTGGCGGACGGTGAGGTTGGCGACCTGGTTGGGTTCTGCCGCGCTCTGGGCGTTGGCGGGGGTGGGTGCGGCGGTGAGGGTGATGGTGAGGAGTGTGGAGATGGCGAGGACGGTGGGTCGCTGGCGTCTCATGTGGCCTCCGACTAGTTGATCGTGGCGCGATTCGACCAGCATGATCGTCGGAGGTCGTCGATGCAATGATCTTGAGGGAATCTTGCGACAGGGCTCCCTCTCCCCCGGCGGCCGTTGCTACGCGCTGATGGTGGTGGGCTGCCCGAGTGGCAGCCAGCGGATGCTGTCGCGGACGGCGGGCGGGGCGGCGGCGAACGCCCGCTCGATCACGTCGCGTGGCTCCTGGAAGTGCTGCCAGCCCTCGTAGTGCACCGGGATCGCGGTCTGCGGTCGGAGTGCGGCGCACAGCTGCGCCGCGCGTCGGGCTGTCATCGAGTAGCGCAGCGGCCCGGTGCTGGGGAACCGCACCCCGCCTAGGTGCAGCAGCACGGTGCCGACGGGGATGCGGGTGGCGACGTGGCGTACGCCGCGGTGCAGCACCGTGTCGCCGGTGATCCACAGCGCGCCGTGTTGTTGCCCCGCCCAGCGCATTGCGAAGCCGACGACGTCGCCGACGATCGGGGTGCTCAGCGGTGGGCCGTGCCGGCACGGCGTCGCGGTCACCTCGATCGTCGGGCGTCCGGGGTGTTCGAGCCGGGTCGTTTCCCAGGCGCGCAGGCCGTGGGCGTCGTGGCCGAGCCGGCGCGCCCCGGATGTGGTGGTGAGCACGGTGTCCACGTCGGTCAGCAGTGCGCGGCCGGCGTCGTCGAGGTTGTCGCCGTGGTGGTCGTGGGTGAGCAGCACCGCGTCGATCGGGCCGAGGTCGGCGGCGGGGATGGCCGGGCCGGTGGTCTTGCGGGAGGAGGTGCCCCAGCCGAAGGTGTAGCGCCGTCCGGGTGGGTCGAAGGTCGGGTCGGTGAGCAGCCGCCAGCCGCCGACCTCGATCAGCGTGGTGGGGCCGCCGATGTGGGTGATCCGCAGCGGCTCGGTGTTCACCGGGCGTGCCGCAGCGCCCAGTCGAGGGCGTGGTCGGCGATGTCCTGCCAGCCCTGCTGGGCGGGGAGCAGGTGCGCGTACCCGTCGTAGAGCTTGACCTCGGTGACCGTGTCGCCCTGGTAGTGCGCGGCGTTGGAGCGCTGCACGCTCGGCGGCATGATGTGGTCCTTTGAGCCGGAGATGAACAGCAGTGGCGCGCGCTGGTCGTTGTGGTAGTCGACGGCGATGTCCTGCGGGCCGGGCAGCAGGTTGGCCAGCACGCTGTCCCAGAGGATGCCGCCGGAGGCGGGGATGGCGTAGCGCTCGTACAGCGCCCGCGACTCGTGCTCGTCGAAGGTGTTGGTGAACGCGTAGTGCCACTGCTCGAAGGTGAACCCGACGGCCCGGTGTCGGTTCGCCGGGTTCCTCAGCACCGGGAAGGTGGAGCGGAGCTGCGAGAACGGGATCACCTTGACGCCTTCGGTGGGCGCCGAGTTGAGCGTGACCGCCGAGGTGCCGTACCCCCGGCTGAGCAGCACCTGGGTGAACGCGCCGCCGGCCGAGTGGCCCATGATGATGGGTGGTCTGGGCAGCGCCTCGACGACCGTGGACAGGTGCTCGATGATCTGCGGCGCGGTCAGCGTCTCCAGTGGGCTCGGGTCGGCGTTGAGGGCCTCGACCTCGGCTTCCAGGCCGGGGTATGCCGGGGTGAGCACCCGGAAGCCCTTGTCCTGGTAGTGGGTGACCCAGTTTTCCCAGCTGCGCGGGGTGACCCAGAATCCGTGGATGAGCACGATGGTGTCCGGCGTGTCGCTCATGGTCAGCTCCGATGGACGTCGGGGGCGGAGTTGGCGGAACGGCGGTGCTGTCGGTGAGCCCACCCTAGACATTCGTGACCCACGATGGCAGTCGATTCTCAGCCGAGGTCGACCAGCAGGGGTCGGTGGTCGGAGATGGCGGACAGCGGAGTGGTGACCGCGCGTACCGGTGGGAGCTGCTCGAGGGCGTGCCGGTCGGCGAGGATGTGGTCGAGTTGGACGCGGGGTTGCCCGGCGGGGTAGGTGGGGCGGCGACCCAGGGGGCGCCAGCCGGAGAGGAGCCGGGCCGCGCCGGCGGGCAGGTTGAGATCGCCGAGCAGGACGCGGGGCGAGGGCAGCGCCCGCAGGGCGCGGATGGTCTGCCGGAGTTGGCGGGCGTTCCAGCCGGGGACGAAGGACAGGTGGGTCGCGGCGACGGTGAGCGGCCCGTGCGGGGTGTCCAGGACGGCGGCGAGCACGACGCGGGGTTCGTCGTGCAGCAGGACGAGGCCGCCGCCGGGGCCGGGCACGTAGACCGGGGAGCGTACGGGTGCGGGCTTGAGTCGGGTGACCTGCCAGCTGCGGACGGGGTGGCGGCTGATCAGGCCGATGCCGTAGCAGGGTTCGCCGTGGCCGTCGTCGTCGTGGCGCAGGGGCCGGAACTGTTCGCCGGGGGTGCCGACGACGGCGGCGGCGAAGCGGTGGTGGGGTGCGTCGAGGGCGCGGGCGGCGATGGCGGTGAGGTCGAGGTTGCCGCTGCGGCTCTGGTCGCGGTCGACCTCCTGCAGGGCCAGCACGTCGGCGTCGAGGGCGCGCACGGCGGCGGCGAGTCGGTCCGGGTCGACGAGCCCGTCGGTCAGGGATCGTCCGTGCAGCACGTTGAAGGTGGCCAGGCGCACCCCTGCACCCTACGTCCCCGTGGCAGGGTTGCCGGGTGGTGAAACTGCTGCTGTGTTCGGTGCTGGTGTTCGTGGCGGTGGGCGCGTTGGGGGTGTGGTTGCGGCGGGCGCGGGGTCGGTGACGTGCGGGGGCGCGAGTGAGGCTGGCCACTTCGGTACGGGCCGGGCGGGTCGGGGTGGGAAGAATTGCCGCCCGTGGACGCCGTATCGCTGAGCACCCTTCTGGCCGCCGCGGCCCTGGCCGGCTGGGTCGACGCCGTGGTCGGCGGTGGTGGCCTGCTGCTGTTGCCGGCGTTGCTGGTGGCCGCGCCCGGGCTGCCGGTGGCCACCGCGCTGGGCACCAACAAGCTGGCCGCGATCTTCGGCACGGCCACCGCGGCGACGACGTACGCCCGACGCACGAAGGTCGACTGGCGGGTGGCGGGGCCGGCGGCGGCGCTGGCGGTGCTCACCGCCGGGGTGGGCGCGGCGTTGGCCGGTGCGGTGCCGGCGTCGGCGTACCGGCCGGTGGTGCTGGTGGTGCTGGTGGCGGTGGCGGTGTTCGTGCTGCTGCGGCCCCGGCTGGGGGTGGTGGCGGTACCGCAGCGGCGGACCCCGGTGCGGGTGGCGGTGGTGATCGCGGTGGCCGGGGTGGGGATCGCTCTGTACGACGGGTTGATCGGTCCGGGCACCGGCACGTTCCTGGTGCTGGCGTTCACCGCGTTGGTGGGCGCGGACTTCGTGCACGGCTCGGCGATGGCGAAGGTCGTCAACGCGGGCACGAACCTGGGTGCGCTGGTGGTGTTCGGGGTGACAGGGCACGTGTGGTGGCTGCTGGGCGCGGGGATGGCGGTGTGCAACATCGCCGGCGCGGTGCTGGGGGCGCGGATGGCGTTGCGCCGCGGGTCGGGGTTCGTGCGGGTGGTGCTGCTGGTGGTGGTGGTGGCGTTGGTCGCCAAGCTCGGTTACGACCAGTGGCTGGCCCGGTGAGTCGGCGCTGATGCCGGTTCGCGCGGAGCACGACCGGGCCGTCCTGGCGGAGCTGCTGGGGCGTGATCCGGTGCTGCACGCCTACCAGTTGGGTGACCTGGACGACTTCTTCTGGCCGTACACCTCGTGGTTCCGCCGGGGTGAGCAGGTCGTGTTGCTGTATCACGGGGTGGACCCGCCGACGCTGCTGGCGTTCGCGGCGCCGGCGGACACCTGGGCGCTGGCGGCGTTGCTGGCCGAGGTGGCGCCGGTGCTGCCGGCCCGGCTGTACGCGCACCTGTCCCCCGGGCTGGCCGACGCGCTGGCCGGGTCTTTCCGGCTCGATTCCGGTGGCCGGCATCACCGGATGGCGTTGACCGACCCGGACCGCCTCGTGCGGGTGCGCCCGGCGGGCGTGGTGCTCGGCGCGGCGGACCTGCCGCCGCTGCGCCGGTTGTACGCGCGGGCGTACCCGGAGAACTGGTTTGACCCGCGGATGCTGGACACCGGGCAGTACGTGGGGGTGCGCGACGGCGGTGAGCTGCGGGCGGTGGCCGGGGTGCACGTGTGGTCGCCGGCCTATCGGGTGGCGGCGTTGGGCAACGTCACGACCGATCCGCGCTGGCGGGGGCGGGGTGTGGGCGCGGCGGTGGTGGCGGCGCTGTGCGCCCGGCTGCGCGAGAGCGTCGAGCACGTGACGCTGAACGTGAAGGCGGACAACGTGGCCGCGGTGCGGCTGTACGAGCGGGTGGGGTTCAGCTGGGTCGCCGACTACGACGAGTGGACGTTGACCGCCCGTTAGCGGCGGCGGCTGGGTGAGTCGAACCGGCCGGCGCGGATCTCGCGCAGGGCGCGGCGGCGGATGTCTCCGCGCAGGGTGTCGACGTAGAGCGTGCCGCGCAGGTGGTCGGCCTCGTGTTGCAGGGCGCGGGCGAGGAAGCCGCTGCCGGCGATGGTCAGCGGTTCGCCGTGCTGGTCGACGCCGTGGGCGGTGGCGTGCATGGCCCGCTGGGTCGGGAAGTACAGGCCGGGGATGGACAGGCAGCCCTCCTCGTCGTCCTGGGGTTCCTCGGACAGCTCCAGGGTGGGGTTGATCAGGTGGCCGCGGTGCCCGTCGGCGTCGTAGACGAACACCTGGGCGCTGACCCCGATCTGCGGGGCGGCGACGCCGGCCCGCCCGGGCGCGCCGAGCAGGGTGTCCATCAGGTCGGTGACCAGGGCGCGTAGGTCGGCGTCGAAGGTGGTGACCGGCTCGCACGGGGTGCGCAGCACGGGGTCGCCGATGATCCGGATGGGCCGCATGGTCATGCGGGTCAGCGTATCGCCGGTCGCGGCGGGTTCAGCGCCCGGCCAGGGTGGCGCGGATCGGGGCGGTCTTCGCGGCGGCCTCGGCGACCTCGGCGGTGGGGTCGCTGTCCCAGGTGATGCCGCCGCCGGCCCAGGTGTGCAGCCGCTCGCCGTCGGCGGCGGCGGTGCGGATGGTCAGGCCGAGGTCGACGCGGCCGGGGGCGACCCAGCCGAGCGCGCCCATGCTGGCGCCCCGGCCGACGGGTTCGAGGGCGTCGATCTGGGTCAGGGCGGCGAGTTTCGGCGCGCCGGTGACCGAGCCGCCGGGGCAGGTGGCGCGCAGCAGGTCGGCCAGGCCGAGGCCGTCGGCGAGGGTGGCGCGGACGGTGGACTCGGCCTGCCACAGGTCGCACCAGCGGCGTACGGCGAACAGGTCGTCGACGCGGACGCTGCCGGTGCGGGCGATGCGGGCCAGGTCGTTGCGTTCCAGGTCGACGATCATGATGTGTTCGGCGCGTTCCTTCGCGCTGGCGAGCAGTTCGGCGCGGCCGGCGGCGGTGGCGGGGCGGGTGCCTTTGATGGGTCTGGTGGTCAGCTGCCCGCCGGTGACCTCGACGAGGGTTTCCGGGGAGGCGCAGCCGATGGCCCAGCCGTCGCCGGTGAGCACGCCGCCGTAGCGGGCGCCGGGCAGCGCGCCGAGGCGGCTCAGGGCGGGCAGCGGGTCGCCGGTGTAGCGGGCGGCGGCGTGGCCGACGAGGTTGGTCTGGTAGACGTCGCCGCGGCCGATGGCGGCGCGGACCGCGTCGACGGCGTCGGCGTGCTGGCGTGGGGTCCAGCTCTCGGTCCACTCGTCGAGCCACCAGGGCGCGGGCGGGCCGGGCGGTGTGGGCCGGGCGGCGCCGTGGTCGTAGACGACCACGGCGAGGTCGGGCAGGGCGGGCGCGGGGTCGGGCGCTTCGGCCGGGGCGCCGGCCAGCAGCGCTCCGGCGGCGGCGGACAGGTAGAGCGCGGCGCCGCAGGGGCCGGTGGCCGGGTGCGCGGGGGCGGGCCGGGTCAGGTCGTGCAGCGCCAGGCCGTGCGCGGCGAGGAACTCCTCGGCGAGCGCGGCGGGGTCGCCGCCGTCGGTGCGGCGCCATTGCAGGCGGGCGCGCTCGACGAGCGCGCCCCGGCATCCGGGTGGCGCCGCGGGTGCATCGACCACCACCTGTGGGAGCGTTTCCACGCCGTATGGCCCAACCTTCCTCATCCGTTCAGTGGATTTCCCGTGCACCAGGCCGGCACCTGCTCGATGCTGGACACTTTCGCTTGGTACTGTGCGTCACTGGTCATGTGAACCATGACACAGTGCCCCCACAGTCCGGAGAACCCGATGTGCCAGCACCAACCGACCTGCCCCTCCGCCGAAGCCATCGACCGGGAAGCCGCCCGCGTCCTCGCCTGCTTCCCTGAGCAGGGCTGGAGCCTGCTTTGCAACGGTGTCATCGTGTTCGAGGACACCGGCGAGCTGCTCCCCGACGGCAGCAGCATCGCCCCGCACCGCGGCCCCGCCCGACACGCCCTCGTGGCCTGATTGACCACTCAGCGTCACCGAATCGCCGCCGTCGACCCAGGCTAGTCCCCGGTACGGGACGTCCCCGCCCAGGTCGGCGCGGCTGCCGGGGCGGCCACACCGCCCGCCCCGGCACCCCGTCGTCAGTCCTCGAAGGCCTCCGGCGACGGGCACGAGCAGACCAGGTTCCGGTCGCCGTACGCGCCGTCGATGCGCCGCACCGGCGGCCAGTACTTCCCGGCCCGGTCCACCCCGGCCGGGTACGCGCCCACCGACCGTGGGTACGGGTGCGCCCACTCGTCACCGCTGACCATCGCCGCGGTGTGCGGCGCGTTCGCCAGGGGGTTGTCCCCCGCCGGCCACTGCCCCGACCCGACCTGCTCGATCTCCGCCCGGATCGCGATCATCGCGTCGCAGAACCGGTCCAACTCGGCCAGGTCCTCGCTCTCGGTCGGCTCCACCATCAGCGTCCCGGCCACCGGGAACGACATCGTCGGCGCGTGGAACCCGTAGTCGATCAGCCGCTTCGCCACGTCGTCCACGCTCACCCCGGTCGCCTTCGTCAGCGGCCGCAGGTCCAGGATGCACTCGTGCGCCACCAGGCCCTTGTTGCCGGCGTACAGCACCGGGAAGTGCCCGCGCAGCCGCGCCGCCACGTAGTTCGCCGCGAGGACCGCGACGCCGGTCGCCCGGGTCAGCCCGGCCGCGCCCATCATCCGCAGGTACGCCCACGGGATCGGCAGGATCCCCGCCGACCCGTACCTCGCCGCCGAGATCGCCGGCGTCGCGTCCGCGTGCGCCCCCAGCGGGTCACCGGGCAGGAACGGCGCCAGATGCGCCCGCACCGCCACCGGACCCACCCCCGGGCCGCCGCCGCCGTGCGGGATGCAGAACGTCTTGTGCAGGTTCAGGTGCGACACGTCCGCGCCGAACTTGCCCGGCTTGGCGAACCCGACGAGCGCGTTGAGGTTCGCCCCGTCGACGTACACCTGCCCGCCGGCGTCGTGGACCTTCGCGCACAGCGACGCGATGCCCGTCTCGTACACACCGTGCGTCGACGGGTACGTCACCATGATCGCGGCGAGCGCCTCCCGGTGCTTGTCGATCTTCGCGTCCAGGTCGACCAGGTCGACGTTGCCGTCGTCGTCGCAGGCCACCACGACCACCCGCATGCCGGCCATCACCGCCGACGCCGCGTTCGTGCCGTGCGCCGACGACGGGATCAGGCACACGTCGCGGTGCGCCTCGCCGCGGCTGTGGTGGAACGCCCGGATGGCCAGCAGCCCGGCCAGCTCCCCCTGGGAGCCGGCGTTGGGTTGCACGCTGACCGCGTCGTAGCCGGTCACCTCGGCCAGCCACGACTCCAGCTGACCGATCATCTCCCGGTACCCGGCGGTCTGCGCGTCCGGGGCGAACGGGTGGATGTGCGCGAACTCCGCCCAGCTGACCGGCTCCATCTCGGTGGTCGCGTTCAGCTTCATCGTGCACGAGCCGAGCGGGATCATGCCCCGGTCCAGGGCGTAGTCGAAGTCCGACAGCCGGCGCAGGTAGCGCAGCATCGCCGTCTCCGAGTGGTGGCTGCGGAACACCGGGTGGGTGAGGAAGTCGCTGGTGCGGTGAAACTCGACCGGCAGGGCCGCCACGCCATCGCCGTCGAAGGTGGGCACACCGAACGCCGCCCACACCGCCGCCAGGTGTGCCACGGTGGTCGTCTCGTCGCACGACACACCCACCCGGTCGGCGTCGACCAGCCGCAGGTTGACGCCACGCTCGGCGGCGGCCGCCACCACCTCGCCGGCCCGCCCGGGCACGGTCGCGGTGACGGTGTCGAAGAACGCGACGTCCGCGACGTCCACGCCACCGGCGCGCAGCCCGGCCGCCAACCGCGCCGCCATGTCATGGGTACGCGTCGCGATGTCCCGCAGCCCGTCCGGGCCGTGGTAGACGGCGTACATGCCGGCCATCACCGCGAGCAGCACCTGCGCGGTGCAGATGTTGCTGGTCGCCTTCTCCCGCCGGATGTGCTGCTCGCGGGTCTGCAACGCCAGCCGGTAGGCGGGGTTGCCGTCCGCGTCGCGGGACACCCCGACCAGCCGGCCCGGCAGCATCCGCTCCAGGCCCGAGCGCACCGCCAGGTAACCGGCGTGCGGCCCACCGAAGCCCATGGGTACGCCGAAACGCTGCGTGGTGCCGGCGGCGATGTCCGCGCCGATCTCCCCCGGCGCGCGCAGCAGCGTCAACGCCAGCAGGTCCGCCGCGACGGTGACCAGGGCGCCGGCGGCGTGCGCGGCCTCGACCAGCGCCACGTGATCACGTACCGCGCCGGACGCCCCCGGGTACTGCAGGTGCAGGCCGAAGAACTCACCGGGCAGCTCGTCGCCCTCGACGTCGAGGACCCGCACCTCGATGCCGAGTGGCTCGGCCCGGCTGCTGATCACCGCGATGGTCTGCGGCAGCGCGTCGGCGTCGACCACGTACACCGCGCTCTTGCTCTTCGATGCGCGGCGGGCCAGGGTCATCGCCTCCGCCGCGGCGGTGCCCTCGTCGAGCATCGACGCGTTAGCGGTCGCCAACCCGGTCAGGTCGGTCACCATGGTCTGGAAGTTCAGCAGCGCTTCGAGGCGGCCCTGGCTGATCTCCGGCTGGTACGGCGTGTACGCCGTGTACCAGGCCGGGTCCTCCAGGACGTTGCGGCGGATCACCGCTGGGGTGTGCGTGCCGTGGTAGCCCAGTCCGATCATCGACACGGCGACGGTGTTGCGCGCCGCCAGGGCCCGCAGCTCGGCGATCGTCTCGGCCTCCGTGGCCGGGTCCGGCAGGTCCAGGGTGCCGTGCCAGCGGATCACCTCGGGGATCGCGGCGTCCATCAGCTCGTCGATCGAGCCGTGCCCGACGACCTCCAACATCCGGCGCTCATCGTCCGGGCCGGGACCGATGTGACGGGTGGCGAACTGCTCAACGGTCATGGGGGCACTCCCGGGACGAGGTCGACGGATCGGCCTCCCCCTCTGTCGCGCCCGCACAGCGCTCCACAGTGCCTGCCCACGAGGTCCTTTTGCCTGAGAGGTTCCGGGGAGGATTTGCCCCTTCGGCGCCGCCCCGGGTGCTGTCGGGCGGTCTCTCCCACGTGGGTGGTACCGGCATGGTCAACGCTACCAGCGCCGGTGTTTCCGGCAGATGTCCTACCCCCGGACCCGCCGTCACACCCCGGCTGGAGTGACCACCGCCGCGCCGCCGGTGACCCGTTCGGCCAGCGCCGGTAGCAGCGCCCCCAACGGCGCGTCGACGCACACCGTGGCGTACCCGTCACCCCGGGTCGCACCCTGGTTGACGATCGCCACGGCAATGCCCCGTTTCGCCGCCCGAATCACGAACCGGCGGCCCGACATCACCGTCAACGACGACCCGAGCACCAGCACCGCCCGAGCCTGCTCCACCAGCGCGAAGCAGCGCGCCACCCGCTGCGGCGGCACCGTCTCACCGAAGAACACCACGTCCGGTTTCAACATCCCCGTGCCGCAGATCCCGCAGTCCACCGGCCGGAACGCGGCCACCTGCTCATCGGGGAGATCCACGTCACCGTCCGGGTTCACCGCGGCGACCCGGGCCACGAAATCCGGGTTGGCCTCGCGCAGCCGGCGGTCCACCTCCTCCCGGGAGGTCAGGTTGCCGCAGTCCAGGCAGGTCACCTCGTCCAGGCGGCCGTGCAGCTCGACCACCGACCCGCTGCCCGCCGCGCCGTGCAACCCGTCGACGTTCTGGGTGATCACCGCGTCGACCAGACCGGCGTGCTGCAGCCGCGCCACCGCCCGATGCCCGGCGTTCGGCGCCGCCCGGGCGATCAACCGCCATCCCAGGTGGCTGCGCGCCCAGTAGCGCCGCCGCGCGACAGGATCGCCGGTGAACGCCTGGAAGGTCATCGGCGTGTGGCGGCGGGCCACCCCGCTGGGCCCCCGGTAGTCCGGAATACCCGACTCGGTGGACAGGCCGGCCCCGCTGAGCACCACCACCTGACCACCGGCCACCAGCGAGGTCAACGCGTCCAGGCTCTCCATCACCCCTCCATGCTGCCTCAACGCACCCGCCGCCGCCGAACCCCCGCCGACCTGTGGTGGTGACTACACCGCGACGATGTCGGCGATGACGCAGGCGATGTTGTCCGGCGCTCCGGCCGCCTGAGCCAGCTCGATCAGTTCCCGCACCGTGTGCTCGGGATCGGTAGCCGCACTGAGCGTCGACCGCAGATCGGCGCGGTCGACGACAGCGGACAGCCCGTCGGAGCACAGCAGGTACCGATCACCGGGCAGGGCGATGCGTAGCGCGAGATCAGCCTCGACCTGCGGGCCGGCGCCGAGGGCACGCACCAGCACAGCGCGCTGAGGATGCGCGGCGGCCTGGTCGCGGTCGAGCCTGCCCTGATCCACCTGCGCCTGCACCCAGGTGTGGTCCTGGGTCAGCAGGGACAGCTCACCGTCGCGCAGCAGGTAGACCCGTGTGTCACCGATGTGCACCAGGGCCAGCTGGGAGCCGCTGCGCAGCAACGCGGTCAGCGTGGTGACCGGCTGATGGTCACCGGTCGCCAGCGCGCGCACGGTGCGGTCGGCGTCGGTGACCGCACCGGCGAGCATCGTCAGCAGGTCAGCAGCCGGCGCGTCGGTGAGCTCCAACGGTTTGAGGGCGTCGATGGCGGCGGCGCTGGCGGCAGCGCCGCCGGGTCCTCGCATGCCGTCAGCGACGGCGAGCAACCGCTCGCTGGCGTACGCGGCGTCCTCGTTGCTGTCACGCACGATCCCGGTGTCACAACCGGTGGCGTAGCGGACGGCGACGGTGGGATTGGGTTGAGACATGGTGGCGCCCCCTTCGGACAGGTGGTCCACGAGGATGGTGGCGAGCCGGGCGCGAGCCGCGGTGTCGGCGGACACCCCCTGCCAGTACGCGGTGACCGCCTCAGCCGCCGCCGCGGGCTCCAGGGCACAAACGACGCGGATCTGCGCCAGTGGCATGCCGATGCGACGGAGCTGGGCGATCAGCCGAGCCAGAGGCAGCTGAGCCGGGTCGTAGAGCCGGTACCCGGACTCGGGATCGACCGCGGCCGGCGGCAGAATCCCCACCTGGTCGTACAGGCGCAACGCCTTCGGCGTCAGTCTCGCCGCCTGGGCGAACGCCCCGATGGTCAGCAGCCCCACGTCGACATCCTCCTCGTGCCGGTCACGGCGACCGGCACACCCCAGGCTGGGGGTTGCCCGAAGGGCAAAGTCAAGAGGACCCGACCCGCTGCACCGCCGGTAGGTTGGGCGCATGCGTGTTCTCATCGCCGGAGGCCACGGCAAGATCGCCCTGCTGCTGGAGCGTCACCTCGCCGCGCGCGGCGACACCGCCGTCGGCCTGATCCGCAACCCCGACCAGGCCGACGCGCTGCGCGCCGCCGGCGCCACCCCGGTCGTCTGCGACCTGGAACACACCGACCGCACCGACCTCGCCGCGCACCTCGACGGCGCCGACGCGGTGGTCTTCGCCGCGGGCGCCGGCCCCGGCAGCGGCGCCGCCCGCAAGGACACCGTCGACCGGGCCGCCGCCGCGCTGCTCGCCGACGCCGCCACCCACGCCGGTGTCCGCCGCTACCTGCTGGTCTCCTCCATGGGCGTGGACAACCCACCCGCCGCCGGCGCCGACGACGTGTGGGCGGCGTACCTGCGCGCCAAACGCGCCGCCGAGGACGACCTGCGCGCCCGCGACCTGGACTGGACGGTGCTGCGACCCGGCCGGCTCACCGACGACGAACCCACCGGACACGTCACCCTCTCCGCGCACGCCGGGCGGGGCGCGGTGACCCGCGCCGACGTCGCCCTGGTTCTCGTGGCGCTGCTCGACGAACCACGCACCGCCGGCGAGACCCTGGAACTCGTCAACGGGCCGACGCCGGTCGCCGACGCCGTCCGCGCCAGCACCGCCGAACCGACGTGAGGAGCGCAATGGCCGCGCAGCCACTGGACCACCGCTTCACCGCGCCGATCGAGAAGGACGGCGCCTTCGCCACCTATGTGACCGTGCCTGACTCCGCCGAACTGCTCGGCACCCGCCGCGCCGTCAAGGTCACCGGCACGATCGACGGTCACCCGTTCAGCGCCACCCTCATGCCCTCGGGCACCGGCCCGCACTGGCTGCCCATCCGGGCCGCCCTGTGCAAGCTCATCGGCAAGAGCGAGGCTGGCGCCGAGGTCACCTTCCACCTCGACCAACGGCTCAGCTGACCGCGGCAGGATGTCCTGCCCCATCCTGCGCACCCTGGGCCTCGGGGTCGGCTGCCGGGGGCGGGGCATGGTCTCGGCGGCGGGTGCGGGTCGGTCGGAGCTGGAGGACGGCGACGGAGGACAGCACCAGGGCGCCGCCGGCGAGCTGCACCGGGGTCAGGGATTCGCCGAGGATGAGCGCGGCCAGCGCGGTGGTGACCACGGGTTCGAAGGTGGACAGGATCGCGGCGGTCGATGGGCCGGTCCGTTTCAGGCCGGCGAAGAAGGTCAGCATCGCCACAACGGTGGAGACCACGGCGATGCAGGCCAGCCAGAACCATCCCGGCGCCTCGAAGTCGAGGTCGACCCCTCCGGTGAACAGGGCGCGCGCGCCGAGGGTGCCGGCGGCGCCGGCCATCACCAGTGCGGCCAGCAGCACGGGCGGCAGCCGGTGCACGACGGTGTCGGCGACGAGGATGTAGCCGGTGTAGGTGAGCGCCGAGGCGAAGGCGAGCAGCGCCCCGAGCGGGTGGAAGCTCACGCCACCGGCGCCGATCAGGACCAGCAGCGTTCCGCCCGACGCGGCCACCAGCGCGGCGCCGCGTCCCGGGGTGAGCCGGTCGCGGCCGAGCAGTACCGCCGCCACGGTGACCAGGACGGGGTAGGTGTAGAGGATCAGGGACAGCAGCGAGGCGTCCATCAGTTGCAGAGCCGAGAAGAACAGACTCGCCTGTGTGGCGTACCCGATGGCACCCAGCCCGATGGCGGTGGTCAGCACCCGGCCGCGCGTCGCCGACGGCCGGTTGCCCGGTTCGCCCCGGTACGGACCCGGCTCCGTTCGGCGCAGGCCCGGCCGCACGAGCAGGACCAACCCCAGCAGCACGGCGGCCAGGGTGAAGCGCACCAGCAGCAGCGCCCCGGGCGAGACGCCGGCGTCGTAGGCGAGTTTGCCGAAGATCGCCATAGCGCCGAAGCACGCCGCGGACCAAAGGCACAGTGCGGGACCCATGCCGACAAGGATCAGCGACCAGACTCGCCAGGTCCAGCGATGATTCATGCAGGTGACTCGTTAGAATTCCCGCATGATTGCCTTGGATCTGCGGCGGCTGCGCTTCCTTCGCGAGTTCGAGGAGCGGGGCACCCTGGCTGCGGTCGCCGCAGCCCTGGGTTACAGCCCGTCGACGGTCTCCCAGCAACTGGCCATCCTGGAGAAGGAAATCGGCGCCCGGCTGTTCGACAAGGCCGGGCGGGGCGTACGACTCACCGACGCCGGACACCTGCTTGCCCTGCATGCGCGCCTGCTGCTGTCAGCGGCCGAAGCGGCAGAAGCCGCCCTGGCCGCGTTGAGCGGTGAGATCCGGGGCACCGTACGCGCCGGTGGCCTGCAATCGGCGACCCGTCGCCTCCTGGTTCCGGCCCTTGCCCGCATGAACGTCGACCACCCGCAGGTGCGCGTGGAGATCTTCGAGCTGGAACTCGAACAGTCCCTGCCAAGCCTGCGCCTCGGCGCCGTCGACCTGGTCATCGGCGACGAGTACGACGGCCACCCCCGCCCCCGCCCGGCCGGGCTGCGCTTCACGCTCCTGCTCGAGGAGCCACTGAAGATCGTGCTACCGGCAGCGCACCCACTCGCCCGGCCCAAACGCCCCGTCGCGGTCGCCGAACTGCGACCCGACATCTGGACCACGTCCGCCGAGGGCACCGGCCACCACGCCATGGTCGTCGGGACCTGCCGATCCCTCGGCGGCTACGAGCCCGACCTGCGGCATCGCTGCAGCGACGCCGACGTGCAACTCGAACTCGTCCGCGCCGCGGCAGCCGTCGCCCTGATGCCGGCCCTGACCCTGCCCACGGACGACCCCGCTCTCGCCATTCGCGACATCGCCGAAGCCACTCTCAAACGCCGCCTGGTCGCCGTGACCCGGGACAGCCCCCCGGCTCCCGCGCTGACCGCCCTTCTGACGGCCGTAACGAACCAGGTACACACGCTCAGCCCCGGCCCTCGATAGCCACCGCGACCGCCTCGGCAGCCGGGTGGGGTCCGCCAGGCGGACCCCACCCGAGCATCACCGCTGCTGCTGGTGACGCGGCAGCGCCGTCTGCCCCGCCGCGCCGACCGCGAACGGCGCCCCCGGCGTCTCCTTCGCGATCCGGTCCATCGTGCGGGCCAACTGCTCGCTGCCGTCGTCGAGATGCCGCGCCGCCGCCTGCATGTGCGACACCATCATCTCGCCGAAGATCCGCAACGCCTCCCGGGTGGCCACCGTGTCGTCGAAGCTCGACCCGGCCGAGCTGCGGTAATCCGCCACCGCCCGCTCGGCCTCCTGCTTCGCCTCCTCCGCCGCCGCCTGCATGTAGCTCTCGTACTGCACCCGGGCGTACTCGGCGACCCGCCGCGCGTAGTCGTGCGCCTGCGCGATGATCTGCTCCGCCTCCCGCTGCGCCGCGGAAAGCAGATTCACCTCCTTGGCGGCCGGCACCTTCGCCGCCGCGCCCGTACTCGGGATCACGCCGTGCCGGTGCAGCTCCACCCGGTCGTTGAGCCGCTCGTTCTCCGCGCGCAGGTTCGCGACCTGCGTCGCCAACAGGTCCAGCTCATCGGCGACCTGCACCCGGAACCGGTCCACATCGGCGTTGTCGTAACCACGCCGACCGAACGACGCCGTGCCGAACTCCCACCGCCGGACCCGGTCCGCGGTCATCCGCACCTGCACACCGCCGACGACCTGCACGCCGTCGTACCGGCTGATCGGGGTCGCGCTCACCGAACAACACCTCCGGAGTTGTCACCAGCGGTCGACTGCTCCACCGCCGTACGCCAGGCCGGGCCGTACCAGTGCTTGCCCAGGCCCTCGTGGTGCACCTGATCCGAGTGGTAACCCGCCCGGACCAACGTCTGCACCGCGTGCGAAACCATCTCGTCCGACCCGCACACGTACACGTGCCGGGAGCGCCAGTCACCATCGGCCAGCGCCCGGTCCACGGCGTGCACGAACTCCCCCGACCGGTTCAGGTCGGCGCCCACCACGTAGGTCACCGTCAACCACGGGTACGACGACGCCAGCTTGTCGATCGCGTCGCTGTCGTAGAACTCGCTGCGGGAACGAGCCCCCACGTACAGGTCCACCCGCCGTCGGGAACCCTCCGCGGCGACCTGCTCCACCAGCGCCTTCACCGGCGCCCAGCCGGTGCCCGCCGCCAGCAGCACCAGATCGCTGGAACCCGCCGCCCACAACGACAGCCGATCCCCCACCGGCGCCGCCAGGTGGATGCGGTCACCCACCGCCGAGCCGTACACCAGCCGCGAGGACACCGCGCCACCCGGCGCGGCCCGCACGTGCAGCTCCAGGGTGCCGTCCGCGCGGGGCGCGTTCGCCGGCGAGTAGTACCGCCACGAGCGCACCGCCGGATGCGACACCCCGATCGACTGACCCGGAGTGAACGGCAGCAGGTACTGCGGGCGCACCGTGAGCACCGCCACGTCGAACGCCCGCCGCTCGTGCGCGACGATCTCCGCCACCCACCACGGCGGATTCACCGTCTCCGCGGCCTGCGCGGCCTCCGACATCACCTGCGCGACCAGCCCGTACGCCGCCGCCCAGTCCTGCGCCAACTCCTCGGTCCACTGCTCGGCCAGGAAGTGCTGCAACGTCGCCAGCAGCGCCTCACCGACCGCCGGGTAGTGCTCCGCGCGGACCGCGAACTTGCGGTGGTCCGCGCCGAGGTCCCGCAGGAAACCCACCAGATGATCCACCTGGTCCACGTTGGACACGATGTGCCCGAGCGCGGTCACCAGCCGGTCCCGCTGCCCGGCCATGTTCGTCGGGAACATCTGCCGTGTCTCGGGATGGGACAGGAACAACGTCGAATAGAAATAGAGCGGCACCTGGTCGCCGTGCCCGGCGACCAGGGACCAACTCTGCTTGAGTCGAGCCGCGTCCACGATCAGACGCCCGGACGGTTCCCGGCGGCCACCACCTGGTTCTGCACCTGCTCCAGCACCGTCTGCACGTCGGCCAGGATGTCCGCCGGCACACCCAGCTCGGTCAGCGTCACGATCAGGTGCTCACCCACCTTGACGTAGTGCTCCACCGGGATGTTCAGCGGCTGGTGCGCCTCGGCCAACCCGCGGCCGGCGTACTCGTTCGGACCGCCCAGCACCGCGGTCAACATCAACGTCAGGTGCCGCCGCTGACCCGGCATGTTCACATCGGCGAAGTAGCCCGCCAGGTCCGGGTCGGCGAGCACCTTGTCGTAGAACAGCTCGACGGCCGCCTTGACCGAACTGGCACCGCCGATGCGGTCGTAGTGCGAGGCGGGAGCGGCTTCTTCGGTAACCGTCACGGTCGTTCCTTCCGGGGTGGAGAGTCGCGCTGGGTCGGCGCGGAGGGGCAGTGGACCACCGGAGCGACATCGTCATGCCACGGCGCCACACCGGGGACCGTGGGCGACCATAGCGTGTCGACGTGGCCCGGCGAGCGCCCCCCTATCGGATGCCCGACAACAATCCGACACAGACCGTCATCACGACCGACGCCGCCGTCCACACTCGGCAACCGACCCGACACACACTGTGGATCATCAAGGTGTCCACCGGGCAGCGAGGAACCGCCGACCTGACGCGCAGTCACCGATCGGCAGCGGAAAAACTAAACGTGAAAACCGGGCGCGTCGACAGCCCCGGCGACCCAAGCAGCGCTCAGCCGGCCCGTCGCCGGGCTCGCCGCGCCGCCAACTCGTCGCCCACCGGATCCGACCCGGACGCCGCCACCGGCTCCACCGGGCCGCTCGTCGCCGGCTCCGCCGGCAGATGCGACAACGAACCCTGGATCTCCTTGAACGCCCCACCGATCGCGATCCCGAACACGCCCTGACCACCCTGCAACAGGTCGACCACCTCCTCCGGGGACCGGCACTCGTACACCGTCGTCCCATCGGAGATCAGCGTGATGTCGGCCAGGTCCCCCACCCCACGCGACCGCAGCGCCTCGATCGCCTTGCGGATGTTCTGCAGGGACACCCCCGCGTCCAACAACCGCTTCACGACCTTCAACACCACCAGGTCGCGGAACGAGTACAACCGCTGCGTCCCCGAACCCGAGGCGTCACGCACGCTCGGCACCACCAGCGCCGTCCGCGCCCAGTAATCCAACTGCCGGTAACTGATGCCCACCGCGTGACATGCCGTCACACCCCGGTAGCCCACCGAACCGTCACCCTCAGTGGCCACACCCGGCTCGTCCAACTCCGTACCCGGATCAGGATCCTGCGGCTCGTGCATCCGGACAACCTCCCCGTCAGTGCGGCGACGCGTCGTTTCCCGGACGCGCACCCCTCGACACGGCAACCCTATCGCCACCGTCAGGGGTTACCACAGAGGAACCGACGCGACACGCCGCGCAGCCACCGAGAAAGATCACCAGAAGCGCCAAGGATCACCCACAGTGACGCCTCGTGAAGGGCCGGGAAGACCGGCTCAGCCCGCGAAGTCCTCCGGACGCACCTGCTCCAGGAACTCGCGGAACTTCTCCACCTCGTCCTCCTGCTCATCCGGGATGACGATCCCCGCTTCGCTGAGGACCTGCTCGGCACAACGAATCGGCGCACCGACCCGCAACGCCAACGCGATCGAATCGCTCGGCCGCGCCGACACCCGCACCCCGTCGCCGATCAACAGATCCGCGTAGAAGACGTTCTCCTTGAGCTCGGTGATCTCCACCGCCTGCAGAGGCGCCTGCAACGCCGCCAACACGTCCCGCAGAAGATCATGCGTCAACGGTCGGGCCGGCTTGACCCCCTGCTGCTCATAAGCGATAGCCGTGGCCTCGACCGCGCCGATCCAGATCGGCAGATAGCGGTCCCCCTCGACCTCCCTGAGCAGGACGATCGGCTGGTTGCTGGGCAGCTCCACCCGAACTCCGACCACGCTCAGCTCGCGCACCGCCGCCTCCGTGTCGTTGTCACCTACGCCGCACCGCGCCCTTCCCTGCACGGTACACGGACCGCGACACGGCCGTCCCATGCGCTACGGCACCACGCCCGCGCCAGAAAGGGGTTACCCCGGCAAGCCTACGGCACGCTTCCCGGAAGGGATCTTTCCGCTCAGCCGCCACCCGCCGGGCCCCTTCACCGGCCCAACGTCGAACGCAACCCCACCCGCACCAACGCGGCGTGCAACTGCTCCGACAACGCCACCAACTCCCGCGCCGTCTCCGCCGCCCGCGCCCGCGCCGCCGGATCACTCTGCCGCGCCAACGGCGCCACCAACTGCGCGAACAACCCGACCTCACGGTCCGCCGCGGTCCGATAACCCCGCAGATGCCGCGGCTCCAACCCGTACGCCGCCAAACCCGCCACCGCCGACGCGATGATCAACGCGTCGCCGTCATACCACCCCGGCGGATCCGACACCAGCACACCCAGACGCTCCAGCTCGACCAACGTCGACTCGTCGATCCCACTGCGCGCGACCAGATCAGCCCGGCCGAGCCGCACCTGCGACGACTCGGCCGGCTCCGCCGACTCCCGACCCGGCACAGCGCCATCGGGCCCCACCGCGACCAACGCCGGCCGCGACCGCCCCGGCTGCTCACCGGACGAGTCCCACTCGGCCAACTGCTCACGGATCACCCGCAACGGCAGGTACTTGTCCCGCTGCGCGGTCAACACGAACCGCAACCGCGCCACATCGTCCCAGCTGTACTTCCGGTAACCCGCCGCAGTCCGCTGCGGCTCGACCAGCCCCTCGGCCTCGAGGAACCGCAGCTTCGAAATCGTCGTGTCCGGGAAGTCCACCCGCAACTGCCCCAGCACCTCACCGATGCTCATCAGCGGCTGGGACCGGGCCGCCCCGGGTGGCGTGGAGGCCGCAGGCTCGTTCACCCCCGGCCGGCCTCCTCCTCCGGGCGCGGACCGGCGATGAACACCACCCGGAACTTACCGATCTGAACCTCGTCACCATTGCTCAGCGTGGCCGCCTCGACCCGCTCACGATTCACGTACGTGCCGTTCAGGCTGCCGACGTCCCGCACCGTGAACGTGCCACCGTCCCGGTGGAACTCAGCGTGCCGCCGCGACACCGTCACGTCGTCCAGGAAGATGTCACTGTCCGGGTGCCGGCCACTCGTCGTCACATCGTGGTCCAACAGGAACCGGGCACCCGCATTCGGGCCGCGACGAACCACCAGCAGCGCCATACCCGGCGGCAACGAACCGGACATCCGGCTCGGCACCACATCGGTGTCCGGCCCCTCCAGCACTTCGTCGAGCGAACCGAGATTGAGCGTCGAAGTGACGTCGAGCGGGGGGAACTCGTCGTCTGGGCGCGTCATGGGACCACCTCACGGATCTGTTCGGTTGGCGTCGGGTAATGGCGGGTCTGGCCGCCGGGCACTCGAACACCCGGCGGCTGGCTCCCCGTGCCCGGGAAGGCAATTCCGCAACGCTCAACACTTGGGTTCTTCTCGGTCGACTGGGCGAGCCTAGCCAGCGCCGAAATGCAGGGCAACCGGACGCGCGCAGACATCCCACGCACCGGATCAAGCACACTCAGCCTTCGGTGATCTTGCGGTACGCGCCCGCCGTGAGCAACCCGTCCACCGCTGTCGGATCATTCGGGGTGATCTCCACCAACCAACCCGCACCGTACGGCTCCGTGTTGATCAGCTCAGGCGTGTCACCCAGCGCCTCGTTACGCGCCGCCACCGTACCGGCCACCGGCGCGTAGATCTCCGACACGCTCTTGGTCGACTCGATCTCACCCAACGAGTCACCGGCCGCAACCACCGCACCCGCCTCGGGCAACTGCACGTACACGATGTCACCCAACGCGTCCTGCGCGAAGTGCGTGATGCCGACCCGAACAGAACCGGTGCCGTCACCCGCCACCCACTCGTGCTCAGCGGTGTATCGCAGATCCTCGGGAATCACCAGACGCGTCCTTCATCCATCGGTGCCCCGGACCACCCGGGCCCGGCGCGGCCGCGCCGGTCAGGAGACCGGACGGGCGTGATCCAGCTTGATCGGCGCGTGCAGCGCCGAAACCTCGACAACCCCACGCTCCTCAACGGTCACGTTACCGCCGACACCCTGGACCGACGCGACCACCCCACCAGGAATGTTCAACGCCGTACGCATCGTCGCCGGGTCACCGATCACCGTGATCGTGAACGGCGCCGCCAACCGACGCCCCTCCACCACCAACGACCCGCTCTCCCCATCCAGGAAGTACGTCGACGCGATGATCCGCACCGTCGCCCGATCACTCCCGGAAATCTGCATCGCCTCCGCACCGGCGCCCCGCAGTTCCTGCACCGCGTCCAGCACCTGGTTCGCCGAGATCGGCTTACCGCCGCCAGCGTCGAACCGCACGGTCAACCCCGGCCCCGTCGCCGGCAACGTGCCCGCCAGGATGCCCAACTCGTCCGCCCGCCGCGTCGCCTCGTCCAACGCCGCCTGCCGACCCTGCTCACCCGAACGCAACTGCCGCTGGCTGTCCTCCAACGCCCGGATGTCCTGCTGCAACCGGTTCTCCCGGGCATCCAGGTCCGACAGGATCCGCACCAGGTCCTCCTGCCGCGTCGCCCCCAGCGTCGGATCCGTCGACGTGGTCTTGAACTGCACCACCAGCGTGAAGCCCAGCAACGCCAACAGCGCCACGATCATCACCCCGGCCGTGCTCCACCGGAACCGACCCCACGCCAGCGACCTCGCCGGCGCCACCGGCTCCTCAGCCGACCCCGTCGACCCGTCCGACCGCGACACACCGCTCAGGTCCACCGTCGCGCCCTCGTCGACCGGCGCCCCCCTGGACGCCTCGGCCAGCTGCTCCTGCTCCGGCTCCCGCTCCGCCGGCCCCTGCGGCGCCAACGGGCTCAACTCGTCCGGATCCGGCGCGTCCGGTCGCGGATCCGGCTCACCCGCCGGCCCACCCGGGCGCACCGGACCCGCGGGCTGCGGCCACCCGGTACCCGTGTCGGTCTGCTCATCGCTCATCACTGACAAACCTACGCCCGGAACAGGTGCCGACGGATCGCCGCCACGTTGCCGAAGATGCGCACCCCGAGCACGACCACCACACCGGTGGACAACTGTCCGCCCACGCCCAACTGGTCACCCAGATACACGATCAGACCAGCGACCAGCACATTCGAGATGAACGACACCACGAACTGCTTGTCGTCGAAGATCCGATCCAGCTTCGCCCGCACCCCACCGAACACCGCGTCCAACGCGGCCACCACCGCGATCGGCAGGTACGGCTGCAACGCCGCCGGCACCGTGGGATCGAGCCACACGCCGAGCACCACACCGGCGAGCAACGCCAGCACCGCGATCATCGGCCACCTCCGGAGGGGCTAGCGGTCGTCCCCGAACCGGACGACCCAGGACTGCCGGACCGGACACCCGACGCGGAAGGGCTCGGACTGACCGACGGCTTGGCGTAGCGTAGCTGCGGCTCCGGCGCCGCCGGCAGGGTGAGGTCCTCCGCCTCCCGCACACCGAACGACAGACCGGTCTTCTGCGCGACCTCCCGCATCAGGTCCGCGCTCCGACTGTCCTCGAACCGCCGCTGCAACGAGCCCGGGCCGATCGCCGACACCTCGTACGGCCCGGTCACCGGCCGGAAATCCACCAGGATCGCCTCACCCGCCAACCGGATCGTCGACGTCGAGGTCAACCGCTGCCCGTTGATGGCGATCGCCTCCGCGCCCGCGCTCCACAACGCGTTCGCCACCCCCTGCAGGTCGCTGTAGAGCACCCGGGGCGGCCCCGCGCCCGCGCCGGTCACCACATCCTGGTTACCCGGCGCGTCAGCCAGCCGCACCACCACGCCGTCTCCGCGCACCCGACCCAGCCCGGTGCTCGCCTCCAGGTTGCGCAACCGCGCCGCGGCCGAACCGCTCAACGCCGCGTCCCGCTGCCGACTGACCTCCTCGCGCAGCTCGTCGGCGCGTGCCGAGAGCCGGTCGGTCTCGCTCACCCGCTCCTTGATCTGCGCCACCAGCCCGGAGCGTGCCTTGCTGCGCCCCGGCTCGTCCGCCATCGTCTGCCGGTACGCCACCGCGAAGAGGAAGCCCAGCACCACCACCACGACCAGGCTGACCGAACGCGCCGGCCAGGCCCGCCACCCCTGCGGCGCCTCGGGCGGAGGCGACCGCCTGGCGGCCGCCGCGTCGGCGTACCCCGGGTCGAGCGGGTTGCGGAACAGCTCGGTGAGGAAGTCCGGCGCGTACACCCGCTCCGGCCGGTTGCCCCCGGACCGCGGCGCGCTCACGCTGCCGCTCCCGGGTCGCGTGCCGCGCGCACCAGCCGGGCCGCCTGCACCACGTACATTCCGCCGGCCACCCAGTAGAGCACCAGCCCCCACCAGGCCAGCCCCCAGCCGATCGCGGCGGCCGCGGTCGCCACACCGGTCGACGCGGTGGCCAGCAGCAGCACCGGGAACGCGGCGAGCAGCAGGAAGGTGGCGGTCTTGCCCACGTAGTGCACCGGCGGCGGCCCGTACCCGTAGCGGCGCAGCACCCCCAGCGAGCCGAGCAGCAGCAACTCCCGGGCCAGCAGCGCCGCGGTGAACTCCCACGGCACCACCTCCCGGGCGGTGAAGGCGAGCAGCGTGGCGAGGATGTAGAGCCGGTCGGCGAGCGGGTCGAGCAACTCCCCGAGTCTGCTCACCTGGCGCAGCCGGCGGGCGATCCAGCCGTCCACCCAGTCGGTGGTGCCACCGATGGCCAGCACGACGAGCGCCGCCACGTCGGCACGGGCGACCAGGAACAGGTAGAGGAAGAGCGGCACGCCCAGCAGTCGCCCGAAGCTGATCAGGTTGGGCAGGGTGAGCACCTGGTCACCGGGAGTCTGGTCACCGGTGTCTCGCGGATGCTCTGCCCGAGCCGGCCGACGCGACACCGAACCTCCTCCGCGGCACGCTCCGACGCCCGGCCGACGTCGGGCGCGGCGGAGGTCGTACGCGCTGTCGGGCCGGCCACCGCCGGCTCCCCCTGCGGCCCCGGACGGGACCTCTTCCCTGACACGACCCGCGATCTCGATGATCACGGGCCGGGTGAGTGCGCTGCCACTATATCGGGCTCTCGCCCCTGCCCCGGGTGCCGCGGCCCGCCGTTCGGTGCGGCTCTGCCGCACTGTGGCGTGGATCACCACGTGTAGAGCGTCCTAGGATACTAGTGGAAGGGCGTGGCGCGGAGTCAGGCGGTGCGTACCGCGGAGTCGGTCTGCTGCTCCGGCACCGCCTGGGTCGCCGCCCGACCGAACGCCAGCAACGCCAGCAGCAGGTCGTGCTGCACCCGCGGCGACATCCGGTCCAGTACGACCTGCACGGCGTGCTGCCGCCGTTCGGCCAACTCCCGCAGCAGGGTCTGCGCGGCGGCGGTCAGCACCAACCGCACCTCGCGCCGGTCCCGTGGATCGGCCACCCGGCGCAGCAGCCCGGTCGCCTCCAGGCGGTCGCAGAGGCGGCTGGCGGACGAGGGCACCACGTCCAGCAGCTCCGCCAACCGGTTGACGTTGGTCTCGGCCCGGCTGCTGATCAGCGTCAGGACCCGCAACTGGGTCGGCGGCACCTGGTGTCGCGACGCCGCCGACTCGAGCACGGCGATCAGCGTCTCGGCCGCCGTGTCGATCGCCGAGGCGAGATCCGCAGGTCGCTCCACCCGATGTCCCCTGCCGTCGTCGCGCTGGTGCCCGCCCGATGGAGCGGCGGCGACTTTCACCCGCCGTCCCGATCGCGCGGACCGTGCCAGTCCAGGCAGACCACGACGGCGTCGTCGCGCGGATCGGAGTCCACGTGGTAGGCATGCAGTTCGCGCATCACCGTACCAACCGCCTCGGTCGCGGGCTGCAACCGCGTGGCGCGCAGGGAACGGGTCATCACCCGCTGCCCGTACGGCTCCCGGCCCGCCGGCTCGGCGGCCCACACCCCGTCGCTGACCACGAAGACGCGGTCACCCGGTGCGAGCTGGAACTCCTGCAGCTCATAGCGAGTCTCGGCGAACATGCCGAGCGGCAGCTGCTGCTCCAGCTTCAGCGGCTCCACGACCGCGCCCCGCAGCCGGAACATCCGCGGCGACCCGGCGTCGACCGCCCGTACCCGCCCGGTGCCGGTGTCCAGCTCCAGCAGCAGGGTGGCCACGTGTCGGCGACCCCGGTGCTGGTAGAAGACCGTGTCCGAGGCCAGTTCCGCCTGCTCCACGAGGCCACCGCCGGAGCGGCGCGCGTTGCGCATCGCGTTCACGGTGACCGCGGTCAGCAGCGACGCGGCCAGGCCGCTGCCCTCGCCGTTGAGCACCGTCACGGTGAGCCGGTCACTGTCCAGTGACCAGTCGAAGTGGTCCCCGCCGACGGTGTACGCCGGTTCGAGCTGGCCAGCCAGATGGAATGCGGGATGCGCCACGCTGCGCCCGGGCAACCGGTCCCACTGCATCTCGGCGGCCATGGTCAGCCGCTCGCGGCGTCGGGCCCGGCGGTACCGGTCGGTCCCCCGGTCCGCGGCCCGCATCGCCATCGCCAGGGCACCGGCGATGTCGGTGCCGACGCCGGTGACGGCCGGGCCCGGTACGGCCGGCAGCTCGATCAGCAGCACGCCCAGCCGCTCCCCCCACACCGTCAGCGGCAGGTAGAGCCGGCACGGGCCCTCCTCGGCGGCGTCGCGTACCGGTTGCTGGCTGCTGAAACAGCGCTGCGCCATGGTGTGGCAGGCCAGGAACCCGGCCGCCGGCAGGTCCGGATCCAGCACCGGCCAGAGCCCGCTGATCCGGTAGTCGGCGACGAACACGTCGGTGCGCACCGCCTTGAGCGCCGAGCGGATCGCCCGGTCCGCGGCCTCGGCCAGCTGGTCGGGCGGGGCCTCGCGCAGCGCACGCGACACCACGTCCGGGGCGTCCACCATGGTCGTCCTCTCCAGAAGCTTGCTACAGGGCAAGCATCATACGGACGCCCACGGACCGCCCGTCGGCGCGGTCGCCGGAGGTCAGTCGCCGCCGCGGGTGGCCAGCACGCCGTGGAACGCGTCGGGCACCGGTGCGGGCGGGCCGTCCGGCCGCCACCGGTTGACCGGGACGATGCCGTCCGCCGTCGGCGCCCACCGACCCAGCAGCGGCGCGAACGCGGACGGCGCGCGCATCCGGAAGGTCGGTCCCATCATCGCCAGCGCCTCCGGATGATCAGCCAGCTCCTCGGTGTCGAAGTCCACGGCGAGCATGCTGCCCGGCGCCGCGGCGGCGTACAGCTCGTCGAGGGTGCGGGCCAGCGTGTCGTCGTCGAGGAACGCCGCCAGCCCGAGGAAGATCACCCCGACCGGCCGGCGGCCCCAGCCCGGGACGAAGCGGTGCAGCTGCGCCGGGTCGACGGTGCCGATGTCGGTGGCGTCCCCGAATCCGTAGCCGGCCCGGTCGCTGCCGGCGAGGATGCGCTGCCCCAGCCGGATGGTGACCGGGTCGACGTCGGTGTAGAGCACGGTGGCCTCGGCGGCCACCTCGTGCACGTTGCCCATCGTGGGCACTCCCGCGCCGAAGACGAGGAACCCGTCGACGCCCTGCCCGGCGATGGCCCGCACCGCCCGACCGAGAAAGGCCCGCAACTCCCGGAACACCGGCGCGCACGGCCCGTACGCCTGCTCGAACGCGGTCGCGGCGGCCACGTCGACGGGGAAGTGGTGATCCCCACCGAGCCAGAAGTCGATCATGCGGGCCGTGCTCGGCTGGTCCGGCTCACCCATCGACGACGCTCCCTCCCGGCTGGTCGTCGCCAGCGTACCGACCCGGACGCTCTGGGCAGTATCGCTCCGTCGGACCGTCCCCGCCGCGATACTGGTCCCGGGGGAGGTGGCCCGGTGAACTCGGCGCACAGCGCGGCCGTGGTGGTCGGCGTGGACGGCTCGGAGCCGTCCCTGCGCGCGGTCCGCCTCGCCGCCGCGGAGGCCGCCCGCCGACACCGGCCGCTGCGCGTGGTGCACGGGTTCATCTGGCCACTGCTGCGCGTGCCGGACTCCCCCGCCCCGGACGCTCCCCCCGGCGGCGGGCTGCGCCACCAGGCTGAGGAACTCGTCGCCGCCGCCGTGGCCGAGGCCGAAGCCACCGCACCCGGGCTGTCGATCTCCGGCGAGATCATCGACGGCGAGGCCTCCGCGGTGCTGGTGGGCGAATCCCCCACCGCCGCGCTCATCGTGCTCGGCGACCGCGGGCTGGGCGGATTCGCCTCGCTGGTGGTCGGGTCGGTGGCGGTGCAGGTCGCCGCGTACGCCGACTGCCCGGTGTTGGTGGCCCGCGGCGCGGAACGTCCCGACGAGCCGGTGCTGGTCGGGATGGACGGTTCGGCGGCGTCCCGGCTCGCCGCCGAGTTCGCCGCCGAGGCCGCCGTGGCGCGCGACGTGCCGCTGTTGGCGGTGCACGCCTACCGGCATCCGCCCAGCACCGGCCCCGGTGACATGCAACCCCTGGTGTACGACGAGGCGCGGCTGCACGGCGAGGAGGAGCGGGTGCTCACCGAGTCGCTGGCCGGGCTGACCGAGCGCTGTCTCGGGCTGCGGCTGACCTGGCGGGCGGTGCACGGCCGGGCCGGCACCGTGCTCGCCGAGGCGTCCGGCTCGGCCCAACTGGTGGTCGTCGGCGGGCAGGGGCGCGGCGAGGTGACCGGGTTGCTGCTGGGGTCGGTGAGCCAGTCGGTGCTGCACCACGCGCGGTGCCCCGTCGCCGTGGTGCGCGGTCCCCGCTGACACCCGGGGTTGGCCCGCGGCCAGACGGGTAGACGGCCGCGGTACGCCAACGGCGACGAAGGAGGCAGCAGATGCCAGGACCACGGCCGGGCAGCAACGCCTACGACAAGCAGCGGGCGCGGATGCGCAACGCGATCGACGACTCCGGACGGCGGGTGCCCGACGGCAAGGCCAACCAGGTCGCCAACCGGATCCTGCAGGAGGATCGCGGTCAACGGGGCGTGGTGCGCGGCGAGCGCACGTACGGCCCCAAGAGTGAGCGCAAACCAGGCGACCCGAAGTGAGGAGGGCCGACCTGGCCGACGGCGCCATCGCGGGCGCCGTCGGCAGCACCGCGCTCAACGTGGTCAGCTACCTGGACATTGCCCTGCGGGCGCGACCGGCGAGCAGCACCCCGGAGCAGACCGTCGACCGGCTGGCGAGGATCGCGCACGTACAGCTGGGATCCGGGGCCCCGGCGACGAACCGTCGCTCCGGCCTCGGGGCCCTGGTCGGCTACGGGCTGGGCGTCGCCGCCGGCGTCGCGTTCGCGCTCTACGCCCGTGGCCGGCGACAGCCGCTGCCGGTGGCCACCGGCGTGCTCGGCGCCGGCGTGATGACGATGACCGACGGGTCGATCACCGCGCTGGGCATCACCAACCCGCGCACCTGGCGGCGCTCCGACTGGATCGCCGACATCGTGCCGCACCTGGCGTACGGGCTGACGACCGCCGCCACCTGGAACAGGTTGCGGCGGCCGTCACGTGGCGGTCGTTAGATCCGGTTGTCGCTGTCGTCGTCGGCGATCGGCTCACCGGTCGGGCCGTACGGCGACACCTGGCCCTTGGGCACCGGCCGACCCGCGTCTCCACGAGACGAGCCGCGGTTCAGCGGGTGTCCGGTCGGGTTGGGCCCCTTGCTGTCCTGACTGGTGGCTCCCTTGGCGTTGCGCCGGAGCTCCTCCTGCTGCGGGTTGACCACGGGTGTCTCCCTCCGGGTATGGCAGGCGGCATCGACCGCCTCCACCGAACGCATACCCGCCCGACCCGTCGGCATTCCGGACCCGGTCACCGGCGGGAAGGCTAGCCGTCCACGGGGCGGGTACCCGTCGGACGTGGGCAACGACCGAACCGTGGCGCAGGTCCTGCTGGACCGCAGGAGCCACACCTACGCGGAGGACGCCGGCATCCGGCTCGCCGACCGACCCGGGCCGCTGTACCAGTTGCTGGTGCTGACCACCCTGCTGAGCACCCGGATCCGTGCCTGCGTGGCGGTGGACGCCGCGCGGGAGCTGTTCGCGGCCGGCTACCGCACACCGCAGGCGATGGAGGCGGCCAGTTGGCAGCAACGGGTCGACGCGCTGGGCCGGGGCCACTACCGCCGTTACGACGAGCGGACGGCCACCATGCTCGGCACCGGCGCCCGCCTGTGCCTGGACCGCTGGCACGGCGACCTGCGGCGGCTGCACGCGGAGGCCCGCGGTGACCCGGCCGGCCTGCGTCGCCGGCTCACCGAGTTCCCCGGCATCGGGCCCACCGGCGCGGACATCTACCTGCGCGAGGCGCAGACGGTCTGGTCCGACCTGCGCCCGTACGTCGACCGCCGGGCGTTGGCGGGGGCGAAGCGGCTGGGCCTGCCGGGCTCACCGGACGGGCTGGCCGGGCTGGTCGCCGAGCGAGACTTCGGCCGGCTCGCCTCGGCGCTGGTACGGGTGGCGCTCGGCGAGGAGTCCGCCGGTGAGGTCACCCGCGCCGCCACCGGCTGAGGCTCACTTGACGGTCTTGTCGCCCGGCCGGGTCAGGTGCCACACCAGCAGCGCGGCGAGCAGCGCCAGCACCACCAGCCCGCCGGAGATGCCCCGGCCCTCCTCGGGGCTGCGGCCGGCGGTGCCGAAATAGATCACCGCGAGGCCGGCCAGCACCGTGACGAACGTACGAAACCCTCGGTCCTTCACGTATCGCACCGTATGCGGGAGACATCCGCCGTGGGCGGATTCGACGGGGTTGTCCCCCGTCCGGGTGGCGCCCCGAAAGGCCGGCCGGCCAGTCAACGCTCCTCGGTGAACCCGCGCAGCCGCACGCGGCGGACCGCCCGGTCGGCGACCTCCACCACCTCCAGCGTCAGCCCGGGCAGCCGGACGGTCTCCCCCGGCTCGCCGGGCAGGTGACGGAGCCGGGCCAGCACCAACCCGGCCACCGTCGTGTACTCCCGCGACAGCGGGAAGCTCAACCGCACCCCCAGGTCGGGCAGGTCGTGCAGCGGAAAGTCACCGGGCACCAGCAGCGACCCGTCCGGCTCGCGAACGACTTCGTGCACGTCCCGGTCGGTCTCGTCGTACAACTCGCCGACCACCTCCGCCAGCAGGTCCTCCAGGGTGACCATGCCGTCGATGCCGCCGTGCTCGTCAACCACCAGGGCCAGCTGCTGGTGCTCCAGACGAAGCTGGCGCAGCGCGTCGGCGACCGGCAGCGTGACCGGCAGCAACAGCGGCGGGCGGGCCAGCTCCCCCACCGTGCCGTCGCCGGCCCGCACCAGGTCGCGGATGTGCACCACACCGATCACCTCGTCCAGGCCGCCGGGACCGATGACCGGCGCGCGGGACCGCCCGGCGACGGCGAGCCGTCGTACTCCCTCGCCGGCGGCCAGGGTGGCCGGCAGCGCGGTCACCTCCCGCCGGGCCACCAGGATCTCCCGCAGCGTCCGCCCGGCGATGTCGAACGCTCCGGTCAGGATCTCCCGCTGCTGGGCCGACAGGCCACGCTGACTGACCAGCATCTCGCGCAACTCCTCCTCGCTGGTCTCCTCCCGGCTGGCCTTCGGATTGCCACCAGCCAACCGGACCACGGCGTCGGTGGTCCGGCTGAGCAGCCACACCGCCGGCCGGGACAGCCGTGCGAGCAGGTCCAGCGGGCCGGCGCTGAGCAGCGCCCAGCGTTCCGCCCGCTGCATCGCCAACCGCTTCGGGGCCAGCTCACCGATCACCAGGGTGACGAACGTCAGCGCCACCGTCACCAGCACCACCGCGGCGGGGCGGGCCGCCGCGCCGAGGAAGCCGAGCGGGGCGACCAGCGGCTCGGCCAGCGACACCGCGGCGGCCGCCGAGGCGAGGAACCCGGCCAGGGTGATGCCGAGCTGGATGGTGGCCAGGTAGCGGTTCGGGTCGCGGGAGAGCCGCACCAGCCGGTCGCCGGCGCGGGTCCGCCGGCCCAACCGCCGCAGCTGCCCCTCGCGCAGCGTCACCAGCGCCATCTCGCTACCGGAGAGCGCGGCGTTGATCAGCACCAGCACGGCCACCAGCACCAACTGCCCCAGCTGAGCGCCCATCGCGTACCCCCGTCCCCCGCCTCAGGCCACTCAACCGCAGCGGGGCCGGTTGTGGGTCCGGTTTCCTGCCGGCCGGCGCCCGCTCAGTCGGTGTCCAGGTCGTCCAGGGAGATGGCGTGGGTCATCAGCCACCGCGCCAGCGCCGACATGCCGAACAACCAGAGCGGGGCGGACTCGGTGGGGCCGTTGGTGGCGTAGATGGCGAACCGCAGGTCCGGGGCGCGGTACGCCTCGATCCGCCACCGGTGCTGCCGATCCCGCCAGACCGCCGAAGGGTCCATGGCGTCACCGTAGGTGACGTTCGGAGATGTGGTGGCCGGTTGGGGACGGCTCGGCCATCCCCACACCCTGGCAGCCCGCCGCAATCCGATCAGCCCTCAATCACGCGCGGCAGGTCACGCGGCGCGATCTGCGGCGTCGGCCACGTCGCCGTAACGCTATGTCAGTCTCGAGTTTCACCGCCGGGCCTACTCCGCATCCTTTGCTCTGCTTAACAGGACGCAACACCAGGTCCGAAGTGCAGGAAGACCGAATCAACGCAACCGAGGCGACATCGCGTCGCATGACGGAACGTAACTGTTGCGCCGGTTGAAGCAGAGCAAAGGGACGCGACCAGGCGGGCGCGGCACCGCCACCGCCGCACACCGCGTCACCAACGGGCTTGCGGCGTTGCGCCCATCGTGAGCAGAGCACGCGGCTCGTGGGCCGAACGAGCCGCTCAGGTGACGACGACCCGGGCGTCGTCGGGCAGCCGGCGGGTCGCACCCCGCCGGTCGAGCAGCTCCAGCAACGGCACCGCCACCCGGCGGGTGGTGTCCAACGCCTGCCGGGCCGCGGAGAGGGTGAACGGCTGGGGCAGCCCGGCCAGCACCCGCACCGCGTCGTCGAGCGCGTCGGGGAGCAGCACCACAGTGTCGGCCAGCCGCAGCAACGCGCCGGCGCGCACCGCGGCCCCGATCTCCCGGGGGCCCAGGCCCAGGTCCACGAGGCGATCGGCTTCCGGGGCGCGGAACGGCCGGTCGGCGTACTCGGCGCGGACCCGCCGCACGGCCCGCGCCACCGGCTCAGGCAGCGCGCCGGCGCTCGCCTCGCCGACCCGGCCAGCGTGGATCCGCAGCGGCGGCCGGACCAGAGCCTCGACCAGCACCCGGTCGGGCAGTGCGAGACGCTGACACAGGGCGTCCACCGGCACCCCCGGCTCCAGCGGGTGCTCCCGGGCGTAGCGGGCAACCTCCTCGGCCAACTGGTCACCGAGTCGCCGCCAGTGCCCGGGATCGGCCAGCCAGTCGCCAGCCACCGGCGCGGCGTGCACCGGCACGCCCATCCGGACCAGCGTGCCGGACCGGACCAGTCGGCGGCGGCGCAGTTCGCCGGCCAGGTCGGGTCGGCCGTCCAGGTCGGCGAGGACCTGCGCGCGGGCGGCGGCGGCGCCCCGGCGGACCAGCGGCGGCGGGGCCACGTCCAGCACCCGCACCCCACCGGCCACCTGGTGCCGCCCCGGATCGCGCAGCAGCGCCCGGTCACCGACCAGCAGGGGCAGCGGGCGGGCCAACCGGAGCCGCACGGTGTCCGGGCCGAGCGGGCGGACCCGCACCGGCACCGCCGCCGACCCCACGTGCAGGGTGAGGGTGGCCGGCAGGTCGGCCGCCGGGTCGCCGGTGAGCCGGACGTCGACGAGGTCACTGCGGTGGAACCGACCCGGGGCGAGCAGCGCGTCGCCGCGGGCGAGCCGGTCGCGGGGCGTACCGCGCAGGTTGACCGCCACCCGCGCCACCGCCGCCACCTCGGGACGGGCCTGGCCGAGCGAGTGCAGGCCGCGTACCCGGACCGGTTCGTCACTGCCGGCCAACTCCAACTCGTCACCAACCCGCAAGCGGCCGGCGCCGAGCGTGCCGGTGACCACGGTGCCGCTGCCCCGCACGGTGAAGCTGCGGTCGACCCAGAGCCGGACCGGGTCATCCACCGTAGGGGCCGGCAGCCCGGCGGCGAGCCGGTCCAGGGCGGCGCGCAGCTCCGGCAGGCCGGCGCCGGTCAGCCCGCTGACCGCCACCGTCTCCACCGCGCCGAGACTCGTCGCCGCGATCTCGGCCCGGGCCCGGGCCGTCGCGGGCCCCGGATCGGCCAGGTCCGCGCGGGTCACCGCCAGCAGGCCGTACGCGACGCCGAGCGCGTCCAGCGCCGCCAGGTGCTCGGCGGACTGCGGCATCCACCCCTCGTCGGCGGCAACCACGATCAGCGCCGCCGGCACCGGGCCGACCCCGGCGAGCATGTTCGGCACGAATCGCTCGTGACCGGGTACGTCGACGAACGCGACCGTGCCGCCGGACGGCAGAGTCGTCCAGGCGAAACCCAAATCGATGGTCATCCCCCGGCGGCGTTCCTCGGCCCACCGGTCGGGCTCCATCCCGGTCAACGCGCGGACCAGGGTCGACTTGCCATGGTCGACGTGCCCCGCGGTGGCGACGACGAACACGGTCAGTCGTCCCCGGGTACGCGCAGCACGGCCGCCCGGACCGTCTCGTCATCCGTGGCGGGTACGCAGCGCAGGTCGAGCAGGAGCCGGCCACGCACCACCCGGCCGAGCACCGGCTGCTCGCCGGTGCGCAGCGGAGCGGCGTACCGCTCGGGCAGGCTCAGCGCCCAGGAGTCCAGCTCCACCCCGGGAGCGCCGCCACCGCCGACCACGGCGACGGCCGGCACCACCTCCGCCTTGCGGCCGTCCACGCCGAGACGGTCGCGCAGCCGCTCCACCCGCTCACGCAGGACCCCCGGGTCGGCGTGCAGCGCGAGCCGGGTCGGCGTGTCCGGGCTCTGCAGAGTGGCGGCCAGCGCGGCCAGGGTGAGTTTGTCCACGCGCAACGCCCGCGCCAGCGGATGGCGGCGCAGCCGGTCGACCAGCTCGGCGTCGCCGAGCAGCAGCCCCGCCTGCGGGCCGCCGAGCAGCTTGTCGCCGCTGGCGGTGACCAGCGTGGCGCCGGCGCGCAGCGTGCCGGCCGCGTCGGGCTCGTCGGGCAGCAGTGGATCCGGGACGAGCAGCCCCGAACCGATGTCGACGACCACCGGCACACCCAGGGTGGCCAGCTGCCGTACCGGGGTGGCCGAGGTGAAACCGGTGACCTGGAAGTTCGACGGGTGCACCTTGAGCACGAAGCCGGTCCTCGGGCCGAGCGCGGCCGCGTAGTCGGCGAGGGTGGTGCGGTTGGTGGTGCCCACCTCCCGCAGCCGGGCGCCGGTGCTCTCCAGCAGGTCGGGCAGGCGGAAACCGTCGCCGATCTCGACCAGCTCGCCCCGGCTGACCACGATCTCCCGGCCGGCGGCCAACGCGGTGGCGGCCAGCACCAGGGCGGCGGCGCCGTTGTTGACCACGTGCACGGCGCCCGCGTCCGGTACGGCAGCGGCCAGCGCGTCGAGCGCGTCGCGGCCGCGGCGGGCCCGCCGCCCGGTGCTCAGGTCCAGCTCCACGTCGGTGTGCCCGGCGGCGGCCACGATCGCGGCGACCGCGGTGGGCGACAGCGGCGCCCGACCCAGATTGGTGTGCAGCACGACGCCGGTGGCGTTGAGCACCGCGCGGGGGCCGGGTGCGGGCAGCGCGGCGACGGCCGCGTCACGCACCTCGTCGGGGCCGATCTCGCCGCGGCGGGCCCGCTCCTGCGCCCGGCCGACGACCGCCTTCACCCGGTCCCGGCCGAGCGTCGCGGTGGCCGCGGCCAGCCGCGGGTCGGCGAGCAGCGTGTCGGTGCCGGGCACCCGGCGCCGCGGGTCCACCGGGCCGTCGCCCATCGCGTCATCTCCTGCCGCCTGTTGGCGGAAGCGGACGGGAATCGAACCCGCCTGGCCCGGGTCCCGGACCACACCGGTTTTGAAGACCGGGAGGGGCACCAGCCGCCTGAACGCCTCCATCGGACATTCGATCACAGCGCGGGCGGGACCGCCCGGTCAGGTGACAGATCCGCCCTCGGTCCGGCGGGCTTCGAGCCGCTCGCGCTGCGGCACCACCGTGTAGCGGGGGTCACGGGCGGACGCGACGCCGCCGTAGAAGATGCCGAACCGGGTCGCGACGGAAGCGGCCAGCAGAGCGGCACCGGAGAACGCGCCGACCACCCGGCTGCGCCGGCCGACCAGAGCGCCGGCCACCCCGGCCGCGGTCAGCAGCCGACCGGCGCGCAGCAACCGACCAGGCCGGCCCCGCCGGTACGGCTCGCTGAGCAGGCCGAGGCGGGTTTCCACCCGGTGCGCGCCGTACAGTTCCATGGCCGCGCCGGCCACCGCCATCCGGCGGGCCGGCCCAGCCTCGGCCGGCGGCGCGGCGAGCAGACCCACGCCGGCGCCGCTGGCCAGGGCGCTGCCCGCGAAGATGACCGGCAGCTCCGGGTACGCCTCGTGCCACGACGGCACGGCCGTGTCGGCGAGCAGCACGCCGGTGTACGTGGCCAGCGCGGGCGCGGTGCCGGCGGCGAGCAGCCCGGCCGCGTGCCCGACCGGCGGCAGCGCCCGGCGGACCAGCCCGAGCAGCCCGCGCCGGGGCAGCCAGCCGGAGGCCTCGGCGATCGCGGCGACCCCGGCCGCCGGCCCGAAGGCGGTGAGGATCCAGGTGCCCATCGACATCGGCGAGGTGGGCTTGGCGATCCGGAGCATGTGGTGGAACCGGGCCGGCCTGCCCAGGTCCCGGACCAGGAAGACGGCGCTGGCGCTGACGGCGGCCAGCGCGGTGACCCGGCCGGCCCGGCGCAGCACCGGTCGGCCGGTGAGCTGCCCGCCCGCGGCGAGCAGCGACGAGCCGGCGGCCAGCCCGCCGGTGAACAGGTACGCGGCGATGTCCCACTTCCAGACCGGCGCCTTCAGGACCGGCCGGCCATAGTACGAGGTGAACTCGGCCTCCGGCACCCGCAGTTCCTCGCCACCGCCGCGACGACCACCACGCCGGCCCTTGTGTTCGGCGTTGCGCTGCGGCTGCGGGGTCACGTCCGCGTCGGCGCCGCCCGGCCGGCCCTGGATGCTCGTCTCCGGCCGGTCCAGCCGGTCGCGGAAGCGGCGGAACAGGTCGCCCACCTCCGGGTGGTGCGGACTCACGAGGAACCTCCGACGAACGCGGCGACGGTGGCCGCCGCCATGGCCAGTGCGGCGAGCCCGGCGCGTTTCCACATGGCCGGCAGATCGCGGGTGGTCACGATCGGGTCCGGCGGCAGCCCGTACACCTCCGGCTCATCCAACAACAGGAAGAACGCCCCATCACCACCCACCCCGTCGTTCGGGTCATGCCCGTACAGCCGTGCCTCGGGTACTCCGCGCTCGTGCAGCGTCGCGACCCGTGTGGCGGCCCGCTCCCGCAGCTCGTCGAGGGGCCCGTACTGGATCGACTCGGTCGGGCACGCCTGCGCACACGCCGGGGTCATGCCCGCGCCGAGCCGGTCGTAGCAGAGCGTGCACTTCCAGGCCCGACCGTCGTCCTTGCGCTGGTCGATCACGCCGTACGGGCAGGCGGAGATGCAGTAGCCACAGCCGTTGCAGATGTCCTCCTGCACCACGACGGTGCCGAACTCGGTGCGGAAGAGCGAGCCGGTCGGGCACACGTCCAGGCACGCGGCGTGGGTGCAGTGCTTGCACACGTCGGACATCATCAGCCAGCGGAAATCGGTGCGTTGCTCCGCGCCGGTGCCCCGACCCGGCGGCTGCGCACCCGGCATCCCGAGGAACTCCGGCCCCCGGCCGTCGCCGCGGGTGCCACTGTCACCGCGAGGGCCACCCGGGGCGATGGGAGTGCCGAGCACGTCGGGGCGGGGCTGCTCGATGAACGCGACATGCCGCCACGAGTTCGCGGTCAGCGCGCCCGTGTTGTCGTACGACATGCCGAGCAGGTCCAGGCCGGAGCCGGGCACCCCGTTCCACTCCTTGCAGGCCACCTCGCAGGCCTTGCAGCCGATGCAGACGCTGGTGTCGGTGAAGAACCCCATCCGCGGCGGCGCGGTCGACCAACCGGCGTCCGGTGCCGGATCCAGCGGCCCGTACAGGCTGTTCGGGTCAGGAATCACCGCGCCCCTCCCCGTCGCTGTCGGTGGTGATCACCGGGGCGTTGCGGCCCGGCGTGATTCCCGCCCGCCGCTGATACTCGGCCACCAGGTCGAGCAGCTCCGGGCCGGTGGGCCGGCGGCCGGCCCGGACGTCGCAGGTGCCGACCTTGCTCTCCTGGATCAGGACGTTGGGGTCGAGGCTGATCCCGAACAGGTCGTTGGCCGAGTCGCCGGTCACCAGGCCCTCGAAACCGAAGTGGTACGGCAACCACACCTGGTGGATGATCCGCCCGTCCACCCGCAACGGCGTCAACCGGTCCGTCACCAGCACCTTCGCCTCGATGGCGGCGCGGCCGCTGATCAGGTGGGCCCAGCCCAGGTGCGTCAACCCGACCTCGGCGGCCAACTCCGGCGACACCTCGACGAACATCTCCGGCTGCAGCTCGGCCAGCGGACGGACCGTCCGACTCATGCCGCCGGCCGTGTGGTGTTCGGTGAGCCGGCTGACCGTGAACACGTACGGGAAGACCTGACTGTGCTCCTGCGGCGGGCTCGGGTTCACCGAGTTGGCCGGATGGGCGTACATCTTGCGGGTCGGGTTGGCCTGCTGCCGGTAGAGCGGGTTACGTACCGGCGACTCGACCGGCTCGTAGTGCGTGGGCAACGGCCCGTCCAGGACCCCGCTGGGCGCGTACAGCCAGCCCTTGCCGTCGCCCTGCATGACGAACGGGTCGTCGCCGGCGATGCCCTCGGTGCCGGACGTACCCGGGGGCGGCCGGTACGACGGTGGTTTGGTCTTCTCGAAGTCCGGCACGTCGTAGCCGGTCCACTCGCCCTTGTCCGGATCCCACCAGACGTAGCGTTTGCGCTCGCTCCACGGGTTGCCGTCCGGGTCGGCCGAGGCCCGGTTGTAGAGGATGCGACGGTTCGCCGGCCACGCCCAGCCCCACTCGGCGGCCACCCAGTCCTGCTCGTGGCGAGACTTGCGCCGGGCCGCCTGGTTCACCCCGTCCGCGTAGACACCGGTGTAGATCCAGCAGCCGATTGCGGTGGAGCCGTCCGCGCGGGCCTCGCCGAACGAGGACAGTGGGCGGCCGGTCGACACGTCGTACCCGTTGATTTCGCGCAGCACCGATTCGCCGCTCGGCTCGGCGTGCGGGCCGTGCGTGGGGTAGTCCCAGGTGAGGTCGAGCAGCGCCCGGTCGCGTGGCAGCTCCGACCCGGCCAGCTTCTCCCGCAGCTTTCGGCCGAGGTGGTAGAAGAACCACAGCTCGGAACGGGCGTCGCCGGGCGGTTCGACGGCCTTCTCCCGCCACTGCAACAGCCGCTGCGTCTGCGTGAAGCTGCCCTCCTTCTCCACATGCGAGGCCGCGGGCAGGAAGAACACTTCGGTACGGCACTCTTCCGGCACGATCTCGCCGGTGGCCACCTCGGGGCCGTTCTGCCAGAACGTCGCACTCTCAATCATGAACAGGTCGCGGACGACCAGCCAGTCCAGGTTCGCCATGCCGAGGCGCTGCGCCCGCCCGTGCGCCGAACCGACCGCCGGGTTCTGCCCGAGCAGGAAGTATCCCTTGATCTTCCCGTCGATCATGTTCAGCACCTGCTGGTAGGTGCCGTGGTCGCCAGTCATCCGGGGCAGGTAGCCGTAACAGAAGTCGTTCTCGGCGGTGGCCGCGTCCCCCCAGTACGCCTTGAGCAGGCTCGCCGCGAACGAGCGGGCGTTGCCCCAGAAGCCCTTCTGCCCCGGGTGGCGGATGCTGTCCACCCACTCGTCGAACGTCGGGTGGTCGGCGTGGTGTGGCATCGGCAGGTAACCGGGCAGGAGGTTGAACAGCGTCGGGATGTCCGTGGAGCCCTGGATGCTGGCGTGCCCGCGCAGCGCCATCACTCCGCCGCCTGGGCGACCCATGTTGCCCAGCAGCAGCTGGATGATCGCGCCCGTGCGGATGTACTGCACGCCCACGCTGTGCTGCGTCCAGCCCACCGAGTAGATGAGCATGCCGGTGCGTTCCCGGCCGGAGTTCCGCGTCCAGGCCTCGGCCAGCTCCAGGAACTTCTCCTGGGAGATGCCGCAGACCCGCTCGACCATCTCCGGCGTGTAGCGGGCGAAGTGCCGCTTGAGGATCTGGTAAACGCAGCGTGGGTGCTGCAACGTCTCGTCGCGGCGGGTCTGCCCGCCCACCTCCGCGCCGTGCGACTCATGGCGCAGGCCGGCGGCGGTGTCCCGTTCCTTCGCGGTGTGGCCGCTGCCAGACGAGTTCTCGTGCCCCTCGTACTGCCAGCTGTCCTGCACGTAGCTGCCGGTCGCCGGGTCGAAGCCGGAGAAGAACCCGTCGCCTTCCTCGGTGTCGGTGAACTGCTCGCTGACGATCGTCGCCGCGTTGGTGTACGACAGCACGTACTCCCGGAAATCCAGCTCGTTGTCCAGGATGTACCGCACCACCCCGCCCAGCAGGGCGATGTCGGTGCCCGCCCGGATCGGCAGGTAGGCGTCCGCCACCGCGCTGGTCCGGGTGAACCGCGGGTCCACGTGGAAGACCTTCGCGCCCCGACGCTTCGCCTCCATCACCCACTGGAAGCCCACCGGATGCGCCTCGGCCATGTTCGAACCCTGAATGACGATGACGTCAGCGTTGGCGATGTCCTGCTGAAAATCCGTCGCACCGCCACGACCGAAGCTGGCCCCCAGACCGGGGACGGTGGCGGAGTGTCAAATACGGGCCTGGTTCTCGATCTGCAGCGCCCCCATCGCGGTGAACAACTTCTTGATGAGGTAGTTCTCCTCGTTGTCCAGCGTCGCCCCACCCAGGCTGGAGATGCCCAGCGTCCGGTTGAGCGGCCGGCCCTCGCCGTCGACGTCCTCCCAGGTCTGCTCGCGGGCGGCAAGCAACCGGTCGGCGATCATGTCGAGCGCGGTGTCGAGCTCCAGATCCTCCCACTGCGTGGAGTACGGCCGGCGGTAGCGAACCTTCGTCTGCCGCAACGGGCTGGTCACCAGGCTCTTGCTGGCCGAACCCTTCGGACAGAGCCGGCCCCGCGAGATCGGGCTGTCCGGGTCGCCCTCGATCTGGGTGACCTGCCCGTCCTTCACGAACACCCGCTGACCGCAACCCACCGCGCAGTACGGGCAGACCGAGCGGGCCACGCTGTCGGCGTCCTCGGTGCGGGGGGTCAACTCCGCCGAGCGGGCAGACTGCGCCGCGGCGCCCCGACCCAGCGGGTCCGTGCCGGTGAGCTGCCGGTAGACCGGCCAACCCTCGATGAAGGTCCGCAGACCCATCCCCGACACCCCCTCCCACGCGAGCGACCCCATGAACATAGGTCAACCGAGGCATGTTCGCGAACCGAGGAACCGGCAACTGACGCACACAACGCCGCCCCTGGCCGGTGGGCTGGGGGCGGCGTTGGTGTCGGTGTGCAGGTCGCCTCTCGGCGAGTGGCGCGACGCGGTTCCAGCCGAACGGTATTCCGCGAGGGCGAT
>NZ_JBEXHU010000031.1:0-50512 GCF_040608175.1 Micromonospora sp. NPDC005206 | reverse complement strand
CGGCGGCGGCCGACCCCGCACCCGACCCGATCGGGTCTTGGCGGACAAGGCATACAGCTCACGCGGCAACCGGGCGGAACTACGCCGACGTGGCATCCCGGCCACCATCCCGATCAAGATCGACCAGGCCGCCAGCCGGCGCAGGAAAGGTGCGAAGGGCGGCCGGCCACCGACCTTCGACCCCATCGCCTACCGCCAGCGTCACGCCGTCGAGTGCGGCATCAACCAGCTCAAACGCCACCGAGCCATGGCCACCAGATTCGACAAACTCGCTGTGCGCTACCAGGCCACACTCCACGTCGCCGCGATCAACGAATGGCTCTGAACCGAGCTATGAAACACGGCCTAGCACCGCCACGCTGATCAGCGTCGAACCGCAAAGCAAACCTATCTCCGCCGGCGACCTTGCGGCGCTGCTCGAAGCGCTGCACTGGACGCCGGGCGACCTCGACGCGACGCTGCCGCCGCGGATCGCCTTCGCCGGGGCGTGGCATCCCATCGTGGCCGCCGCGAGCCGGCAACGCCTGGCCAGCCTGGACTACGACATAGCGGCGTTGGCCAGCCTGATGGCCCAGCGCGACTGGACAACCATCGACCTGGTCTACCGCGAGTCCGCGCTGGTATTCCACGCGCGTAACCCGTTCCCACCCGGTGGTGTTGTCGAGGACGCCGCGACCGGTGCGGCGGCCGCGGCGTTGGGTGGCTATCTGCGCGAGATGCGCCTGGTGGCGCCGCCCGCGACGGTCACCGTGCACCAGGGCCAGGACATGGGCCGTCCAAGCCTGCTCACGATCGAGATCCCCGCCCAACCCGGAACCGGGATCGCGGTGACCGGCACCGCCGTTGCCCTTCCTGACATCCAGGCGAGCGGGGTCTGACCAACCCAGTCGAGCCGTCAAGACTTGTCGTCGACGACTTGGCAATGCACTGTCATCGCCACGACCGCGCGCCGTACGCTGCCGCTCTCTCGTCACGTACTGTGACGCGCGATCGGCGGCAGATCCGGATATCTGATCAAGGTGCATCGGCTTCCAGCCGGCCGCTGGCCTCAGAGCGGTAGGTCACGTGGGGGGTCGGCTGGTGATGCCGTCCAAGACGGTGGTCAGGTTGTGGTTGAAGGTTTCCTCGGCATTGAGGTGGGCGCCGTCGATGACGAGCCGGGCGACGGTGGGGTATCGGCCGGTTTTCAACATGCGTGTGAGGTAGGGGCCGAGGCTGGCCTGCCAGGCGGCCTCATCGGTGCCGGTGGAACGGGCGGTGCGTCGCTCGGTGACCTCTCTGCGGACCGCTCCGATGATGAAGGCGTTGAGGGCGCCCAAAGCCTCGCGGCGCCCCCGCGACCTGACGGGGGCTGGGAACTGACGTTCGATGGCGGCCACCGAACCGGCTGCGACATCCTCATCGGCGCGGACGGCGCGCGCTCAGTCGTCCGGTCGCTGCTGACCGACGTCCAACTGTCCTATGTGGCCACACTCGTAGAGCTGAACATCGAAGACGTCGACCGGCGCCATCCCGATCTCGCCGAGCTGGTTGGCCCCGGGAACCTGTGGTGCGTCGGCGTGAACCAGATCCTGGCAGCGCAACGCCTCGGCGACGGCCGCCTACGTGTCGGGATCTCGCTGCGCGCAGACGATCGCCCCATCGACACATACCGTATTAAGCGCGCTCTGCTGGACATGTTCGCTGGCTGGGACCCACGCCTCACCGCACTCATCGAGGCCGGCGACAGCGCGCCGACGCCGCGCCCGATCGAAGCGATGCCCATCAGTACGCGCTGGTCCAGCCGGCCGGGCGTCACCCTCATCGGCGACGCCGCGCACCTCATGCCGCCGGTCGGCGAGGGCGCCAACCAGGCCATGCTCGACGCCGCCGAACTCGCCAGCCGACTCGCCGCCAACCCCGCCGACCCTGACTCGGCGATCCGGACGTACGAAGAGGCGATGTTCACCAGGATTCATCCGATCGCCGAAATGTCCGCACGAGTCCAGGCGATGATGCTGTCCCCAACCGCAGCGGAAGACATCATCCGCTTCTTCACGGCCCGGCCCGCCGAACCGGCACCCGCAGACTGAGAACGCGCTGCGGAAAGACCGCAGCGTGACCGACCCGGCACCTCACCCTGCCGTCCCCACCCGAGCCGAACGCGAGGCACTCAACGCCACCCTGCTCGCCACCGGCACCGAGACCGGCTTCTGGGACGACAACGGCCGCCACGCATTGTTCCGACTACCCAGATCCGCGCGAGGGTAGGCGGCGACTGACCAACGTGGGTCAGCCACCGGTTCATGACCCATGGCCCGGCGGGGTAGTCGCGGATGTCCTGAGCGGGTCCACCTCGACAGAGCGCGATCAGGATGCCGTCGCCATCGAAGTCAACCACTACAAGATCGGTAGACACGCCTAGCCGCCGTGGCCACTATGGCATCGACGGGTACTCCAAGACCGTCCGTGGAATGCTGACGATCACAGATACTGCTGCAGTTCGGTCAACCGCTCAGTGAGGAAGACCCGCTCGACGCTGTTGTCGGTGAGGGTCAGCGCCTCTTCGTAGGCCGTCGCGGCCTGCGGCCACTGCCCCAACTGGCGCAGGAAGTCGGCGCGGGCGGCACTGAGATATCCGTACGTGGCCAGGGCCGGATCGGCGAGCAACGGCGTCAGCGCGTCGAGTCCGGCCCTTGGTCCGTCGCGCAGGCCGATCGCGACTGCCCGATTGAGATCGACCACAGGCGAAGGCCACAGCCGGAACAGGGCATCGTAGAGGCCGACAACTTCTGTCCAATCGGTGTCCTGCCATGTCGGCGCCTCGGCGTGCACGGCCGCTATCGCAGCCTCCAGGGCGTACCGTGTGGGTGGCCGTCGGCGCAACGCATCGGTCAACAACGACTGGCCTTCGGCGATGAGCTGCCTGTCCCAGCGTGAGCGGTCCTGCTCAGACAAGAGCACCAGGCGCCCGTCGTCGGACACGCGGGTGTCCAGACGCGACGCTATGAGCACTAACAGCGCGAGCAGGCCGCTGATCTCGGCGTCGGTCGGCATGAGCAGATGCAACATGCGGGCCAACCTGATCGCGCTGTCCACCAGGTCCCGGCGGACCAGGTGAGCGCCGAGCGGTGCCGTGTGACCGGTGGTGAAGATGAGATGAACGACCTCGAGGACGGCGCTGACCCGCTCCTCGAGTTGGTCCGGGCCCGGTACCCGGTATGGGATGCGTGCCGTGGCGATCTTCTTCTTGGCCCGGGTGACACGCGCGGCCATGGTGGCCGGCTGCACCAGGAACGCGCGGGCCACCTCAGGCGTGGACAGCCCGCACACCAGGCGCAGGGTCAGGGCGGCCTGCGCCTCCCTGGACAACGCAGGGTGGCAGCACGTGAAGATGAGCCGCAGCCGGTCGTCGACCAGACCGTCCTCGGGGCCCGGCACCGCCTCGTCCCGAACGAGTAACGGCATCTTGCGACGGAACACCGACTCGCGGCGCAGGACATCGCGGGCCCGGTTGCGCGCGATGGTGGTGAGCCAGGCGCCCGGTCGCTCGGGAATGCCGGTCTCTGCCCAGGTCTCCAGGGCCTGGGCGAAAGCGTCCTGGGTGCATTCCTCGGCGAGGTCGAGGTCACGGGTCAGATGGGCAGTGGTGGCGAGCACCTGGGCCCAGTCGCGGCGGTGCGCCTGCGCCACCGCCGCGAGGACGTCATCGTTCATCCGTGCCTCACCACGTCATCCGCGGTCGACCACCGGGCGGATCTCCACACCGCTGTGCGTCTGGTGCACCTCGCGTAGCAGCGTCACCATCGACAGAACCTCGTCCAGGTCGGCCGCCTCGAGCAGGTAGTAACCGCCCAGCGCTTCCTTAGTTTCCAGGAACGGCCCATCCGTCGTGTGGATCTGGCCGGACGCGTCCGAGCGCAGCGAGGTCGCCGTGGGCACCGGCTCCAACTGCTGTCCGTCGATGATCCGTGAGCCTGCTTTGGCGGCGAACGCTTCGTGGGCGGCGTGGTTCGCCTTCCACTCCTCATCAGTCATCGCGTTCCACTGCTGGGCGTCGCCAAAGATGAGAATCAGGTACTTCGCCATTTCTCATAGCCCCATCGTGTGCCGGCCCCTCTGTGGTGGCCTCTACCCTACGACGAGCCCGGAGGGTGGCAGATCGACAGCCGGGACGAAATTCTGGCGCGACGACCTGGGAACGATCGCGGGCCGTCGATCCGACCGAGAGTGCTCTGCACGACGTTTCCGCCGGTAGGTCCCGCGGCGGACAGCCCGATTCGTCACCGTCCTCGACGAGGGGACGATCAGCTGGCCGGACTACGTCGGCAACTCCTTCTTCATGAGCCTCGGCGGCATGCAGCTCGATTCCCGAACCGGGCTCGTCCACCCCGACTGGGAAACCGGCCGCACCCTGTAGCTCAACGGAACCGGGCGGATCAACTGGGACCCGGAGCGAGCGAGCCGGTTCCCCGGTGCACGGCCGGATGGTCGAATTCGAGATCGACCACGTCGTGGAGATCGAACAGGCCAGCGCGCCTCGCTGGCAAGTGCGCGCCTGCTCCCGGTTCAACCCGCCGGCACCGACGGATGCGTCGCTGGAAGGCTCCTCCGCCGTCTCCGATTGAGCCCGTTCCAGGCCCAGCGACAGGTGCTACGCCGTCGGCGCCAAGACGCACGGAGGTGGCGTGGACCGGTGCCGGACCGCCCGGCCCACCCCACGCCACCTCCACCGTCAGGCCCGCATGAACCGGCTCACCGGCAGCGGACGGTTCACCACCCGCATGTCACCGATCCAGCCGTAGAAGCCCTGCTCCACGATCCGGTCGTAGTGGTACGCCCCGACCAGCCACGGCTCGTTCGACGTGGCCAGGCCGACCGCCGGGGTGGACGGGTTGCGCAGCAGTTCGGCGCCGTCGACGTACAAGGTGGTGGTCTTCCCGTCGTTGACCACCGCGACGTGGAACCACTCGTCGGCGGGCATCTCGTGGCCCCAGTTGCTGGAGATGTCGTTCTGGTTGAGCGGGAAGACGGCCCACTGCAACGCCATGCCGTCCGACAGGCTCAGCGTGGCGATCGGCTCCGACGGGTCGCCGCCGGTCTTGCCCGCGTCCCGGCCGGCGCCGAAGCGGCTCAGGATGCTCATCCACGCGTGGTTGCTCGCCCGAACGTCGGCGGGCAGCTTGACGAACGCTTCGATGGTGTAGCCGTCGCGGAAGGTCTCGGCGTTGAGCGGGGCGCCGTCGACGGTCCGTAGGTACGCGCCGCGCGCCGGCTTCTTGGCACCGTCGAAGCGGAGGCTGGCGTGAGCCGGCTGGTCGGGGTGGTGCTCTCCGGACCAGCGCAGCGCCTCCGGCCCGCTACCGGCGAGGGTGGCCCGGGTGAGATGGTTCCCGCGCCCGGAGAGATCCTCGATCCGGCCGCCGTCCGGCACTGCGACGCCGTCGCCGCGCCCCTTGTCGAACCGCCAGTAGGCGAGCGTGCCCGGGACCAGCATGGTGGCCGGGTTGCGGGGCGCACGAGGCGGCACCGGGTCGAAGCCTGCGAACCGCGCCGCGAAGTCGACCCCGATGCTGAACCGGTTGGTTGCGCCGGTCAGCTCCATCTCGCGCTGCTCCAGGACGTTGCGCTGCTCGGGCCGCTGCCCGAGGATCCACGGCGAGAAGGTCTCCACGTCGATCGTGTTGCGTGCCAGGTCGAACTGGTAGAGCCGGATCATCGCGCTGCCGCCGTAGTAGCGGTCCTGGTAGTTGGTGATGTGCAGGTGCACGTCGTGCCCGGCGGCGTTGCGCAGCACGGTCCGGCCGGGCGGCCAGTAGTGCCCGTTGAGGGTGAGGAAGATCTGGTCGCTCTCCGCGACGAGTTCGTCCCAGAGCCGCTGACCGTGCCCGGAGAGCGTCGCCGCTGCGGTGTCGTCCGCGTACACCATGTCGTGGGTGGTGAGGATGACCGGGATGTGCGGATGCGCGGCCAGGACCGACTTCGCCCAGGCGAGACCGGCGTCCGACGGACGCCAGTCGAGCGCTAGCAGCAGCCACTGCCGCCCCGCGGCGGTGAAGACGTGGTACGTGTTGTAGCCGTCCTTGGTCGCTCCGCCGTACGTCGGCAGCTTCCGGAACCGCTCTGGCCCGAACACGTCGAGGTAGGGGCTCGGCCCTCGCTGGTCGGTCGTGGACGAGTTGATGTCGTGATTGCCGGCGAGCACGCTGTACGGCATCCGTTGACGGTCGAAGGTCTCGAACACCTTGCCGGCGGCGGCGAGTTCGTCGGCGCGCGCGTTCTCGACGATGTCGCCGAGGTGGGCGGTGAAGACGATGTTCCGCTGCGCCTGGTTGTCGATGATCCAGCGCAGACTCGCCGCCAACGGCGCCGGGTCACCGCGGTCGGTGTCGAAGAGGTACTGCGTGTCCGGGATGACGGCGAGCGTGAAATGGGGCAGGTCGGGGTCGGGCCGACCGCCGCCGCCGTGCGCGCTCGCCGACGCGGGCGCCTGGGCCCCGACGGTGCCGGCGCCGACCAGACCGGCACCGACCAGGCCGGCGTTCTGAAGGAATCGGCGCCGACTCGGGCCTTGTTGCATGGGGTTGCTCCTCAGATCGATGATGCTCCAGGCTCAGTACGCCCCCCGACCACGAACGTTGATCATGGTGCCCGGCAACGCCGCCCGAACTCCCCTGAATCTCGACCACCTGCCGCCACCGACGCACCCACGGCTACGCCCGCAGCTCGCGCCGCCGGCGACTACACGCGTACTCCGGGTTAACCCGCCGGGCACGCCCCGGTCGCCCCTCCGGGCTCGCACCACGGCCCCCGACCGCCGATGGATCGTGAGCTGCCGACCCCAGGGCCTCGGCTGGCACCAGCGCTGGCTCCCGACGCCGCATCGGTCGATTTGGGGGGCGCGCTCACGAACGCCGCGCATTGTCAGCGGCATGAGAGTGTGCGGGGCGGCCTGTTATCCGCGTCCAAGCCAGGTGGCGACGCACGCCTCGTTGCCCTCGGCGTCGGCCAGGACCCACCACATGGGCGCGTGTGCATCGGAGACCAGTCGGCCGCCCGCGGCCAGGGCGGCGGCTATGCGGGCCTGCGCCTGATCGTGCGGGACGGCGACATCGAGATGCATGCGGTTGCGTTGTAGACGCGTGGTATCCATTCGCTGCAACCCAAAGCCCGGGCCACGGCGCGACGGGTCAAACAGGTAATCCTCGCCGATCTGGCGGTAGCCCAGCACCGCGCGCCAGAACGGCAGCACTTCCGTTCCGACGAGTGCGTCGAGGGTGACGTTTATGAGCTGCACGGCAGCCGGGTCAGCCGAGATGTCCAGATCCCTGGCGGCGGCCGAGATACGTCGGGCCAGAGCTATGTCGCGCTGCCCGAGGGATACGGTGACGCCGGCGTCGCGCAGGTCGATGTTGAGGTAGCGCTGTTCAGTTTCGTCGGCGAGCCGGCCGATTTCATCGACGAGCGCGATGCCTTTGGCAAGCGAGCCGGTCTTGAAGTAGGCCGAGACCACATGGTATAGGGAGCGCCAGTCCTCGACGCCGTCGGCCTCGTGGAACTGCCCTGCCGTGATCTGGCCAGTCATGCCAGCGAACATAGACGGTGTGTCACCGTCGCGGCACCGGCAACGCCTCTAAGCGGCAGATTCGGACGTCGGGCGGAGGCAGATCGGTGAGGGTGCGCCAGTCGTACGGATCCCCCGTGCCTACTTGGTTGCGGAATTGACGAGCGCTGTCAACGCGGGTAGCTCGGTATCGGCGGCGGCGATCAGTGCCGCAACGGTCCGTGGCGCAGTGTCGGTGTATCGCTGAGCAAGGGCGACGAGCTCCGGGACGGGCTCGGGTACGCGGTGAAGGCCGTCGACGGTCTCCAAGGGTCCAACGCCGCCCGCCAGCAGCCAGAGGTAGTCACCCAGGTCTCGGGCGATGACGTGCAGTTCGCCCTCCGAACCGAGGAACACGATGGGTTGTGTTTCGATTGCGGCTCCCGGCGCACGGATCCAGAAGGCAGCCAACCCGCCGGACCCGTCGCGCCCGAAGACCCGAAACGGTGGGGCGTCGGCGGCTGAGTCGCCGGTCCAGTGACGCCACCACTCGGTGGTCCCGGCGGACCCCATGAACATGGCGTCCGGCTGGAAGTCGTGGCCATCGTGGTCCTCGAAGAACCCCGATGCGTGTGCTTCTTCGACGACGGCCGGCAGTGTTCGGTCCTCTTCTGTCACCAGGCGATCCTACGCAGACGGACACGGCTGCCCTGCCGGGAAGACCTCGCCTGCGGTCGCACGACGGACAAACCGCCGGGCATCCACTCATCGTCAGTCGTGCGCGCAGGTGTACTTGTCGCCTCAACCCCTCGCAGCTGGCTGAAGGATGTGTGGGCTGCCGGTGTGCGGCGTCGGATGGTAGCCGGGGTGCGGCTGCGGCAGTGCCGCCACGCACGCTGCGGAACATGCGTTCACCAACAGCGGCAGTACGTCGGTGGCGACCAGGCCAGAGATCCAGACTTGGTGCAGCTCACCGTCAACAGCTGCCATCGGCGGTGCGATATCGCACCGCGATTCAAGGCGGACGGCGCAGGCGAGCGAATTCCTTGCACCCCTTTACGGACTGGCGGCGCTCGCCGCGGCCGGGGCTGTCGTTGGCCGGGGGGCTGACAGGCTAGTTTGCTCGGATGAGTCTCCTCGATGACGTCGCGAGGCGTGACAGTTGGCGATGCTGGGTGTGCGACGAGCCGGTCGACGCCGACATGTCGGTGAACGACCCGCGTGGTCCCAGCGTCGACAGCCGCACCGCCGACAAGAAGGCCAAGGTCGCCGAACGACTTGCGCACCGTGCGTGCAACACCCGCAAGGGCGCTGTCAAGGTGATCATCGCCTGGCCGGACCGTCTGCACGTGGTGGAGCCTGCGCCATTGATCACCGTCGCCGAGCGACTCGAACGCAAGGGCGGCCGCGAGCTGGTCGCCCGCTGTCCGAGCAAGAAGGACGCCCAGGAGGCGGCGGACTGGCTGGTCGACCGGTTCTCCCGGCTGGTGCCCGGACTGCCGGTGACCGCAAGCGTCGACGCAGGCGGCGGACAGTTCCTCGTCGCCCTGGCCACCGGCCGCCGCTGACCGGTGGCCCTGGTCGGCGGGCCCCCGCCGACCCAGGGCAGCCCGGGCTCGAGCCACTACCAGCGCTGCTGCACCACTGACGGTCCCGACGGTCATCGATCAGGGACTTCACGGGGCGTGACCTGGCCCGGCTGGCGTCACTCGGGATGGCCCAGCCGCAGGTCGCGGCCGTCGTCGTCCCGGCCGTTGATGGTCACGGTGTCGGACCCGGGCGGGTACTTGGTTACCGGTCCCGGGTCGGCTTGCCAGTGGCCGAGCGGGGCAACGTCGTGACGATGACGATGTCACGGGGCAGTTCGGCGCGGGTGAGCCGGTGCCGTAGCCACTCGCGGAGGCTGGCCTCGGTCAACGTGCGATCTGTATGCACCTCGACCGTGGCCAGCAGGCGCTGGCCGAACCCCTCGTCGGGTACCGGCCGCAGCACGGCGTCTGCTACGTCGGGGTGGCTGGTGATCACGGCGGCGACGGGGGCGGGGTACACGTTCTGTCCACCGGAGACGATCATGTCGTCGATCCGGCCGTCCAGCAGGAGCCGGCCCACCAGGTCGAGGTGGCCGAGGTCACCAGTGGCGAGCCAGACTCTGCCCGGCTGCCATCCGCTGACCTGTACCTCACCGACGTGGCCGGGTGGGAGGGGCGCGCCAGCGCCGTCGACGACCCGCAGTCGTACGCCTCGCGGTGACCGGCCGACGGTGCCGGGCGCGGCTCGCAGGTCGGTAGGCGTGGCCATCGCGGCCCAGCCTGCCTCGGTCGTCGCGTACATGTTGAAGACGCGGTCGCCGAAGAGTCCGCGCAGCCGCTCGCCGAGTTCGGCCGGTAGAGGGGCGGCGCCGCTGATCACCGCCCGCAGGTGGCGGAGCGGGGGGCGATCGGTCACGGGTAGGTCGCACATGCGCCGCAGTTGGATGGGCAGTGCGACGAGCAACCGGGCGCGGTGCTCCTCAACCGCGTCGAGGATGTCCTGCGGGTCGCGGCCGCTGACCAGCACCACCGGGCTGCCGAGGGTCAGGCCGGCCGAGAGGTACGTCAGCCCGTAGCCGTGGTGGATCGGTGCGGCGACGGCGATCGGTTCCCCAGGGCGGACCGGGGTGAGCCGCAGGTGGGTGATGGCCGGGCCGAGGAGCATGCGCACCGGCAGGGGTCGGGACACGCTGCGAGGGGTGCCGGTGGTGCCGGACGTGAGCACCGACATCCGGCCCTTGCCGCGCCCTCGGGGCGGATACGTCGCCGGGTCGCCAGCCAACAGCACGGATATCGGCACGGCGGGCACCGGGCACGCCGGCGCGCCCGACTCGTGTACCAATGCGACCAGGCGTTCCCGGGTCACCAGGTCGGTTAGCCGGTCGGCGGGCAGGCCCGGGGGCAGCAGCAGCACGTCAGCGCCGGCGCGGGCTAGGCCGGCCGCTGCCGCGACGAAGCCGCGGTGGTCGCGGCAGGCGAGGCCCACCCGGTCACCGGGCTGTACGCCGAGGGTCGCCTGGGCCGCCGCCGCGCACCTGCCGGCGGCCGCGTCGAGTTCCGCGTACGTGGCCGGTCCGTCCTCATCGATCACGGCGACCGCCGTCGGCGACCCGGCGGCGACCGCCGTGGCGAGGGTACGCCCGTGGCGGCGGCCAGCCCGCGCCAACCGCACCAGCCGGCCCGGCCGCAGAAGGCCCGCGCCGACCATGACCCGTACCGGTTCGGTCGCCGCCACCACCTGTAGCCCCGCGGCGAGCGCCCGCTCCACCGCGCGGGGCAGCGTGGCCGCCGCCGCCGAGCCGAGCCGAGCCCACCATGGCCACCAGGTCCGCGGGCGCGCGACGGCGCGGCACACGATGCCCGCCGCCTCGTCGGCCGACATCGCCGGCGCACGCCGGTAGTGCGCGGTAGGTGCAAGCATCCGGGTACGCACCAGGTTGCAGTACACGGTGCTGACGGTGACGTCGTCATGCCGCAGCTCCGCGGCGGCAGTGCGCAGCCACGTGTCGAACGCCGCCTTCGAGGCGTGGTACGCCGACCAGTGCGGGGCGTTGATGGCGAGTCCGGCCGTCGAGACGTTCACGACGTGCCCACCGCCGGTGGTCCGCATGCCGGACAGCAGCACCAGCAGCAGTTGCGCCGGCCCCAGGTAATTCAGGTTGATCGTGCGTTCGAGGTCGTGGAACCGGTCGGCGGTGTCGGCCACCGCACGGCGGATCGACCGCCCGGCATTGTTGACCACCACATCGATCCGGCGGTACCGCGTCAGCAACTCCTCCGCCAGCGCGGCGGCCTCCGCGGGTACTGAGAGGTCAGCGGGGTGAACGTACGCCACGCCGCCGCCCGCGACGATCTCGTCCCGAACCTGCTCCAGCCGCGAGGCCGTGCGTGCCACAAGAAGTACAACGGCGCCCGCCGCGGCCAGCCGGCGGGCAGTCACCGCGCCGATCCCCTCAGACGCGCCGGTCACGAGGACCGTACGACCGGCGACCGCCGCGCGCAGCCGGTCAGGACTCACGCCACGTCCGGTGACACCCGCAGCAATCCGCACCCAATGCATGAGCCCGCCCATCGCATGATTGTGGCTTCAGCTCGGAACCTGTCAAGATCGCGACTATGACGCGTTCCTGGCGGGCTGCCCGACTCGGGAACTGTTGAGCACGCTCACCGACAAATGGGCGGCGCTGGTGGTCGCGGCGCTCGCCAGTGGCCCGCAGCGGCACAGCGAGCTCGCCCGCCGCATCGCCGGCGTCAGCCAGAAGATGCTCACCCAGACCCTGCGCACACTGGAACGCGATGGTCTGCTCACCCGCACCGTGACCGCGTCGGTGCCGGCCCGCGTCGACTACGCGCTCACACCGCTCGGCCACGACCTGTTCCCGGTGATGGTCGCGATCAAGACCTGGGCAGAGACACGCATGGATCGCGTCTTTCAGGCGCGCGCCCAGTTCGACGCGCGATCATGAAGTCCAGCGGGCGCTGACCTCCGACCCGGTTCCCGTCCCTGCTGGCCCAGATGCGGCACGTCTTCGGGCACGACGCCCTGACGGTGGTCTGGGCCCTTCCGCGTCCCGGGTTGGCACCTGTACGGCTTCGCCGTGATCCACGCCCGTATAGCGCGTTGATCAACGGGAACCCCGCGGTGGCGCCGCCCTGCGAGCATCGGTGCCATGCGCAAGATTGCCCTGACGTTGGCCGCGGTCCTGCTGGCGTCGGGGTGCGCCGGCACGAGCACCTCGGCATCACCCTCGGGACCCTCCGCGACCGCCGCCAGCGGGTCGCCCGAAGCCGTCGTTACCAACGCGCCGGCACCGGCCTGGCGCCTGGCCACGCTGCCGGAGCTGGCCGGGCCGACCAGCGTGCTGTGGGACGTCGTGTCGGTGGACGCCACGCACGCGTGGGCCGTCGGCAGCGAGGCCTACTCGCCCGAACAGCCGAACGACACCGGCACCCCGTTGGTCCTCCAGTGGGACGGGACGCGTTGGGCACGCGCGGCGCTGCCGGCGATCGCGTGGCGCGGTCGGTTCGACCTCGTCGCGGCCGACTCGCCCTCGAACGTCTGGGCGGTCGGCAGCACGGCCGCCGCCGTCCCGGAGGACCAGGTGACGCACGTCCTGCACTACGACGGGACCGCCTGGCGCGAGGTGCCGTTCGCGCGGGGCAACAGCAAGAGCTACGCGCTGATCACCGGACTCACCGTCGTGGGTGCACACGCCTGGGTGGTGGGCAATCACCAGAGCGAGGTGATCATCGAGCAGTGGGACGGCCGGTCCTGGCAGTCGCACCAGTCGCCCGCCGAATGCCGCACCGGCGGCACGTCCTTCGGTGGCATGCCGAACTTCTGCACCTTCACCGCGATCAAGGCCTTTGGCTCGGATGACGTCTGGGCCGCCGGCAACGGCGCGTGGAAGGGGTTCAAGGGCCCGCTGCTCTTCCACTGGAGCGGCTCAGGCTGGCGTACGGTCCAGGTGGGCATCAACGAACAGGAGTCCTCGTTCGAAGCGCTCGCGGGTCGCTCGTCCGGCGAGCTGTGGGCGGTCGGCGACGGTGGGTTGGCCGTGCGCGGCAGCGGTGGATCCTTCGAGATGCTCCGGGACGCGCCGGGTGGCGCGCTGCCCGACGTGGCGACCGACCCGGCCGGACTGCCGTGGTTGATCGAGAACTCCCGAGCGCCGAGCGCGGCGCTCGCCGCGTACAGCACGGGCGCGTGGGTCGGCATGCCCGCGCCGCAGCCGCTGGACGCGGTCGGCATGAGCCTGCACGGGATCGCCGGGACCCCGGGCAGCCCGCTGATGTTCGCGGTGGGAGCGGTCGATCTCCCCACCACCCCGCGCTACCTGAGGGCGGTCGTGCTCGAGTACGTGCCAGGCCTGTCGATCGAATCGCGGCCCTGACCGGTCCGATCCGACGGTTCTGGCCGGTTTTGCGGGCTAACGTCATACGGCGTGTCGCGGCTGACAGCCACCCACTCGGGAAGATCGCGCTGGCCGTGCTCGTGCGGCTGCGGGCGATGCTGGGGGTGGAGAGCTCGCCGAGGCGCTCTACACCCACGCGACGGGACTGAGAAATTCTCTGGCTCGACGCCGAGCGGCACGTGGATCTCCACGATGTGGAGCCATTTCATCGGGCCTCGTCCAAATGCACTCATCTCGGCTACTTGTTTCATTGACCTATGACCCCGGTCCGGCCAGGCTTCGGTCGGGGCGCCCGGGCTGTCGCTCTCATTTCGGCTGCCCACGCTGGTTGTGTGGCTCTCATTTGGCCTGCGCAGTCCCGGGCGTCGCCCCAAGGGCGGGGAGAGGCTCAAGAGCGCCTCTGTGTGTCAACCCTTCCGGTCGTCAACTTGAGTTGATCTCTGGTGAGGTGCCGGTAGAGGACGTTGGTGAGGCGGCGTTTGAGGGCGCGTCGCGCCTCGGCGGGTGTCTTTCCTTCGGCGAGTTTGCGCTGGTAGTAGACGCGTCCGGGTCCGGGGTCGCGGGCTTGGACCAGCGCGATGGTGTGCAGGGCGGTGTTAAGTTGCCGGTTGCCGGTGGGGTTGAGTCGGTGGCGGCGGCGTTCGCCGCTGGAAGCCTCCAGGGGCGAGGTGCCGGCGTAGCTGGCGAAGTGGTCGGCGTTCGGGAAGCGGGTGATGTCGCCGACGTGGCCGAGCACCTTGGCGGCGATGAGATGCCCGACGCCACGCATGTCCACGATGGTGGAGTGGGTCTCGGCCAGGACCTGCCGGGTCTGGGTCTGGTTGGCGTGTAGCCGCCGGTCCAGGTGGCGCAGGTCCGCGATCATGTCCCGGGCCAGGTCGCGGCGACAGCTGTCGGTGGCGGTGACCGGCGGGACGCTGCGCAGCAGCGCGGCGGCCTTGTCCGCGGTCAGGTCCAGCGCCGCGCCGCCGGGGATCAGATCGCGCAGCAGCACGTGGAGTCGGTTGAGTAGCCGGACGCGTTCGCGGGCCAGGTCATCTCGGCGCTCAGACAGCAACCGCAGACGGGTGTGGTCGTTCTCGGCCGCGACGGGGCGCAGCCGTTTGTGGCGCAGGGCGGCATGCGCGACGCTGGCGGCGTCCGCGGCGTCCGTCTTGCGGGTGCCGCCGGTGTCCAGCAGACGGGCTCGGGATGCGAGGGTGGCCGGCACGCCGACGACGTTTTCGCCGGCTGCGGCCAGCAGTTGCGCGATACCACGTCCCAGGCAGGCGGCGCCTTCGACCGCGAATCGGCGCTGCGGCCAGCTGACGGCCCAGCCGGTCAGCGTCTTGTATGCCGCGGCGTTGACGGTGATCCGCCGAGTCGCGAGGAGCTGACCGGTCTCGTCGAGGGCGACGGCGGTCAAGGAGGACTTGTGCGGGTCGATGCCGATCGTGATCACGGAGGTCTGGGGTTCCTTCCACCAGGCGAATGAGGAACAACGCCGTGGCGGGCAGCCTGACTTGAAGAAGTCCTTGAGCACGCCTCTGTTGAGCCACGCTACGGCCGGGCGCCGGCCAGCGGTGGCACGCTCTTGAAGAGCCAGCCCGAGAGCGGCAAGGGGTATGCGAGCCAGTGCCGACCGGCGCCCTGACGCTACGGGCTGCAGACCCCAGCGCCTGAAGCCAGTAGACAAGTCAGGGGTTTGCTCGGCTCGAAGTAGCGTTGCCCTCCCGGCTCGATGAACCAGGTGGATCGAGCATGGGAGGACCTGTTGAGTGTCACGTCGGATCGCGTGGTCATCGGCATGGACCCGCACAAGCGTTCAGCCACGATCGAGGTCATGGCCGGCGACGAGACCGTCATCGGCGCGGGCCGCTTCGACACCGGCCGGGACGGCTACGCGGCGATGAAGAATTACGCCAAGCAGTGGCCGCACCGGGTCTGGGCGATCGAGGGCTGCCAGGGCATCGGCCGGCACATCGCCAACCGGTTGCTGACCGATGGCGAACAGGTCGTGGATGTCCCACCGAAGTTGTCGGCCCGGGCGCGGGTGTTCGCCACCGGCCAGGGCCGCAAGACCGATGCCACCGACGCCCACTCCATCGCGCTGGTCGGCACCCGGATGGCCGGGCTACGCCCGCCGGTCAACGACGAACAGCTTGCCCTGCCGCGGATCCTGGTCGATCGGCGCCGCTCCCTCGGCGAGGGCCACACCCGAATGGTCTCTCAACTGCACCAACTGCTGCTGGAGCTGATCCCTGGTGGAGCGAAGAAGAGCCTGTCCGCCGCCCAGGCCAAGGCACTGCTGGCCACGGTGAGACCCCGTGACGCGGTCGGCAAGGCCCGACGCCGGGTCGCCGCCGAGCTGATCAGTGACCTCGAACGGATCTACCAACGTTCCAAGGACGCCGACAAAGAACTAAAGGAGCTGGTCGCCTCCACCGGAACCACGCTGATGGACCTGCATGGCATCGGGCCCTCCGGCGCCGCCCGGCTGCTGGTCGAGGTCGGCGACATCGCTCGCTTCCCCAACCGGGCCCACTTCGCTTCCTGGAACGGCACCGCCCCCATCGACGCCTCCTCCGGCGACCAGGTCCGACACCGACTTTCCCGCGCCGGCAACCGACAGATCAACCGGGTGCTGCACATCATGGCCACCGTCCAGCTGCGCAATCCCACCGAAGGACGCGCCTACTTCGACCGGAAAAAGGCATCCGGCAAGACATCGATGGAAGCCATGCGCGCGCTGAAACGACGCCTGTCCGACATCGTCTACCGACGCATGCTCAACGACGCCGCAACCGCGGCAGCGGGCCCGGGAGGACACCGGGAAACGACTACAGACTCCAGCGTGACCAGCTCGCATCCCCATGCCGGTTCTTCGGAGAAGTCACTTCCCGGACCCGCCGAGACCCAGCTTAGAACCCCGCTCGCGGCGGTGTCTTGACACAGAGGGGAGCCAGATCCGGGAGTTGAGCGGTTAGCCGCGCACAGGGCATCTGACACGCAGGGTCACCGACCGCGCTGACCGTCAGATCCCGCGGACGTCGGATAGCTGCTCTCTGAAGGAAGGCCTACCTGCTGCCCAGTTTTACTCCGAGCACTCTCCTGGCTCTGTTGTTGGGCCGCACGCCGATCCCTTACTGGTCTCGGCACAAGGCCGTCTCGTGCGAACGCCCGGGACGGCCTCTTGGCGTTCCGGTCCGCGCCAACCTTCCTGGTTCGCGGTCCCGGGGGGGACTACGTGAGTCGCTGACCGGTCTTGTCAGGTCGTGACAGGCGCCAGGCGAGTTCGATCGGCCTGACAGCCGAGATCTGGGCAGTGCATGTCATCCACGGCATGCCCGCCCGGTGGGGACCTCCCATCCGGCGAGGCCACTGGTCCGGCACGGCTGGCGCGGCGTACTGACACCGCAACCCTTCCCATAGCGCAAGGGAGGAGCGCCCCCACCGGCCCAGTCGAAGCTTCGCCCTGGTCCCCACCGCGGCGGCCCGCAGATCTCCTGTGGAGCGTCGCAATGCACACGACTCTGTCAGTCCTGTCCGACCTCGCTGCCGCCGCGCCGCAGCCACTCGCGGCTCCAAAATCCATCAACGAGGTCATCTCCTCGATCACCACGTGGATCATGGGCATCATCGCGCTGGTCGCGACAATGTTCCTGGTCATCGGCGGTCTCCGCTACATGGCCGCCGGCGGTGACCCGGCCCAGGTCGAGCAGGCGAAGGGCAACCTCAAGTCCGCCTTGATCGGCTACGCGCTGACGGTCCTCTCCCCCGTGATCCTGCAGGTCCTGCAGGGCATCATCGGCGGCTGAGGACATCTGTCATGGTCAACTGGATGATGAATGGCCTGGTGGAATGGCTCGCCGAGCGGCTGCAAGAGCTCCTCGGCGGGCTCCTGGCCTATCTGACGTCGTCGATGTTCCTGTCGCCGGACGTCACCGTATTGCCGCAGGTGCAGACCATCGCCGCGAAGAGCGCGCTGGTCGTCAACGCCTGCTACATCCTCGCGCTGGTAACCGCCGGCATCGTGACGATGACCAGCAGTTCGGTCGAGATGCGATACGGCGTCAAGGAACTCGTGCCACGCCTAGTCGTCGGGTTCATCCTGTCGAACTTTGCGGTCCCACTCTGCGCCGTGCTCATCGATGTCGCCAACGCGTTGACTGTGGCCATGGTCGGCACTACGGCTCCGACCACGCAAGCTGTCACGCTGGCCCGCACCCACGTGGCCGCCGCCCTCATCGATCCGGCCAACGCCCTCATCGCACTGATCATCGGACTACTGATCGTCGGACTGATGTTCACCCTCGTCACCGGTTGGGTCGTACGCGTTGCGGTACTGGTCATCCTGGCCGGGCTCGCCCCGCTCGCGCTGGCCTGCTATTGCCTGCCCTGGACGCAACCCACCGCCGAACTGTGGTGGCGCAGCCTGCTGGGCTGCCTCGGCACGGCCGTGCTGCAGGCCATCGCGTTCTCCACCGGCATCCACCTGCTCACCGACCCGGATGCGAGCGTTCCGGTCCTGATCGGTCTGCCGGGCTCGGACGTGTTGAACCTGCTGCTGGTCGCCGTGGTTCTGTGGATGACGGTCAAGATCCCCGCGATGATGGGTCGCTATGCGACGGGCAAGGGGTCGCCGAACAGCGGCGGGGTTTTGCTGCGGGCAGTGGTCATCCAGGGCATCACCCGTCGTCTCCCGCTCGGCAGGCTCGGACGTGCGGCCTTGCGAGGTGGGCGATGACGATCGAGGACACCGTGCCGCGCGCCGTTGTCCCGGCCAATGTCAACGAGCCCGACCGCATCGCGTTCGGGCTGACGTTCCGGCAGCTGGGCATCGTCGGCGGTGCCGGCCTGGTCGGGTTCGGTGTCTACCGCACGTTCGGGCATCTGCTGCCGCAGATGGCGTGGATCGTCGCTGGGGCAGTCGTGTTCGCCGTGGCGGTCGTGGTGGCGCTCGGCCGCCGTGACGGCCTGCCGCTGGACGTGTGGCTGCGGCACGGGTTCGCGCTCAGCCGTAGGCCGCGCACGCTCGCTCCGGGTAGGGCTCGGGTCAGCTCGGTCGCAGCCGTGGCCGGCGAGCCGAGCCTTCCGACGCCGCTGCGCTCTCCGGTCACGGCGGTCAGCCCGACCGGAGTCCTGACCAGTGAGGGCAGCGGCAAGGTCCTGATCGCCTGCGGCACGACGAACATCCACCTGCGCACCGGCGGTGAGCAGGGGGCCCTGTTGGAGGGGTTTGGGCGGTTCCTCAACAGCCTGACCGGGCCGGCGCAGATCGTCGTGGCCGCGCAGCGGCACGACCTGAGCGTCTACGCGCAGGCAACTGTCGACCACGCGCCGCGCCTGGCGCACCCGGCGTTGCAAGCCGCCGCCGACGACTACGCCTCGTTCCTGCTCGACCTCGACAGCCAGCGCGATCCGCTGCGCCGCCAGGTCCTCGCCGTCGTCACCGGCGAGTACGCGGCCGACACGGCTGTGCGCGCCCTGTGCGGGCTCGGTGTCGAAGCCGCCGCTCTGGACGGGCCGGCTGTCGCCTCCGCGCTGGCCGGCGCGGTCGATCCGTTCTCCCCACCGGTGCCTGGCCCGCGTGCGGTACCCGGCGCCCCGATCACCCTGCGGAGCACATCGTGAACCTGTTGAAAAAGCGCAAGATGAGTGTCGCGGCCGGGGACGGGATGCCCTCCCCGGCCGCGTTGTCGGTCACGCCGTGGCACGTGCAGGTCGGCGACGGGTACGCCGCAACCTACGCGGTGTGCGGCTACCCGGCCGAGGTCGGCCCCGCCTGGCTCGACCCGCTGCTGTCCTACCCCGGGCGGGTCGACGTCGCGGTGCACCTGGACCCGGTGGCGCCGCAACTGGCCGCGCCGATGCTCAAGCGCCAACGCGCCCGCCTCGAGTCCTCCCGCCGCCTCGACGCCGGCCAGGGCCGGCTGGGCGACCCGATGGTCGAGGCGGCAGCGGCCGACGCCGCCGACCTCGCCGAACGCGTCGCCCGCGGGGCGGCGAAGCTCTTCGACGTCGGCATCTACGTCACCATCCACGCCCGTACCCTCGACGAACTCGCCACCGTCACCGCGGGCGTGAAGTCCGCCGCGGCCAGCGTGCTGCTGGACGTGCAGCCGGCGACGTTCCGCCACCAGCAGGGCTGGGTGGCCACGCTGCCGGTCGGCGTGGACCCGCTACGGATGCGCCGCATCCTCGACACCACCGCCCTCGCGGCGGCGTTCCCCCTCGCCTCGGCCGACCTCGCCGCACCGGCCCCGGGCACCGTCGCCCCACCACAGGGGGTGCTGTACGGGGTCAACACCACCTCCAACGGGGTGCTGATCTGGAACCGGTGGGCGCAGGACAACCACAACAGTGTGGTCCTGGCGCGCAGCGGCGCCGGGAAGTCCTACTTCGTCAAGCTCGAGGTGCTGCGCAACCTGTACCAGGGCACGACAGTGTCGGTCATCGACCCCGAGGACGAGTACGCGCCCCTCGCGGAGCACGTCGGCGGCGCCGTCGTGCAGCTCGGTCAGCCCGGCGTCAGGGTCAACCCGTTCGACCTGCCCGCCGACAACCGTCCCGACACCCTGACGCGGCGCGGGCTGTACCTGCACACGCTGATCTCGGTCATGCTCGGCGCGGCACCGCCGCCGGCCGAACGCGCCGCTCTCGATCGGGCGATCACCGCCACCTACAACCGGGCCGGGATCAACGGCGACCCGGGCACCTGGACCACACCCGCGCCGCTGCTGCGCGACCTGGCCGCAACCCTCGACGCGGACGGCGACCCCGCCGCCGGGCACCTGGCCGCCCGGCTCGCGCCGTGGACGGTCGGCAACTTCGCCAGCATGTTCGACGGGCCGACATCCACCCGGCCGGAGGGCCACCTGGTGGTGTGGAGCCTGCGGCACCTGCCCGACGAGTTGCGCACCGTGGGAACTCTGCTCGCCCTCGACTCGATCTGGGCCGGCATCGACACTGCGCCCGCGGGCGCCCGCCGGCGTCGACGGCTCGTCGTCGTGGACGAGGCGTGGCTGCTGATGCGCGACGGCGAAGGCGCGCGGTTCCTGTTCCGGATGGCCAAGGCCGCCCGCAAGCGCTCCGCAGGTTTGTGCGTCATCACCCAGGACGCCTCCGACGTCCTGTCGAGTGACCTCGGCCTGGCGGTGGTGTCCAACGCCGCCACGCAGGTGCTGATGCGCCAGTCCACGCAGTCCATCGACGCGGTGTCCGAGGCGTTCGGCCTGACCGCTGGGGAGTCGAGGCTGCTGCTGTCGGCTCCGCGCGGTGAGGGCCTGCTCGTTGCTGGTCGTAGCCGGATCCCGTTCCGCAGTGTCGGATCGGCGGCCGAGCACACGCTCGCCGTGACCGGAATCGGGGAAGCCGAATGATGACCACTGCGACCTGGCCCGCCGACGTCGGGCACTGGATCATCGCCCGGCCGTGGCTGGGCTTCATCGCCGCCGCCGCGATCCTCGCCGCAGTGTTCGGCCACGATCAGGTGCTCGCCTGGCGGCACAAGCGGTTCACGATCGGCGCACGGTGGCTGAGCATCGCCGCCCCGCCGGAGGTCACCGCCGAGGCAGCCGCGGCGTTCTGGATGACGCTGGTCGGCGTGCTGACGCCGTCGGTGTGGCAGCAGCGCCTGTTCGGCATCGCGCACGTCGGCTGGGAGTACATCTGGACCGGCCGGTCCCTGACCATCCGGGTCTGGGTGCCCGGCACGGTGCCGGACGGCGCGGTCGAGGCCGCCGTCCGGGCGGCCTGGCCCGCGGCCACCCTCACCACCTCCGGCGCCGCACCGCCGATTCCGCCCACCGTCGCCGAGCAGGTGGGCGGGGCGCACTGGCCGCAGCACACCGACGGGCTGCCGCTGCGCAGCGAGCACGACACCGACCCGCTGCGGGCGCTGCTCGCCGCCGGCGCCCAGGTACGCCACCGCGAACACGCCTGTGTGCAGATCCTCGCCCGCCCGGCACCCACCCGCCGCGTCCGCGCCGCCCGCAGGGCCGCGGCGAGCACCAGCAGCCATCGCCGCGGGCGGCCCGACCTGGCCACCCGCGCCGTCACCGGGGCGGTGCGGCTGGCCATCGAGCCGCTGCTGTGGTTCCTCGACGTGTTCACGCCCGGCTCGTCGCGGCCACGCACCCATGCCCCAGTGGTGCGTCCGGGCGAGCGGGACCCGGTGGCCGTCGCCGACGCCCGCACCATCGTGGACAAGGCCGTGCGGGTCCCGCACTACGAGATCGCAGTCCGGTTCGCCGTAGCGGCCGACGCCGGCACGTCCCCACCAGACCCGCAACGGGCCGCCCAGGTCCGCTCACGCCTCGGCGGGCTCAGGCACACCATCGCCTCAGCTGCCGCGGCGTACACCGGCCCGAATCGGCTGCGGCGGATGAAGATGCCCCAGCCGGTGGCCACGATCGCCGGACGGCGACTGCGGCGCGGGTTCCTGGCCACCGTCGCGGAACTCGCGGCCCTCGCCGCCCTGCCGCAGGACCTCGCTGTCCCGGGCCTCGATCGGGCCCAGGCCAAGGCCGTGCCGGCGCCCGTGCAGGTCCCCTCCGGCGGCCGGGGCGTGAAGGTGCTGGGCCGCTCGCAGATCGGCCACCACAGCGTCGGGCTCAAGGTCTCCGACGCCCGCCAGCACGTGCATGTCGTCGGCAAGACCGGCGTCGGCAAGTCCACGCTGCTGCTGAACATGATCCTCGGCGACATCAAGTCCGGGCGCGGGACCGTGGTCATCGACCCGCGCGGGGACCTGATCACCGACATCCTCGACCGATTGCCCGCCTCGCAGGCCAAGAAGATCGTGATCATCGACCCGGATCAGGAGAACCCTGGCTGCTTCAACCCGCTCGATGACGGCGGCGACCCGCACCTGGCCGTGGACAACCTCGTCGGCATCTTCGCCAAGATCTTCCAGGGCCAGTGGGGGCCCCGCATGGACGACACCATGCGGGTCGCCTGCCTCACGCTGATGCGCCACGCGAAACCAACCCTGAGCCTGGTCCCGTCGCTGCTGCAGGACCGGGACTTCCGGGCCCGGTTCACCCACGGCCTGGACGACCCGGACGGCCTCGGCGGGTTCTGGCTCTGGTACGACGGCATCAACGAGCAGTTCCGCGGCCAGGTCATCGCACCCGTCCTCGCCCGACTCCGAGCCTTCCTGCTGCGGGACTTCGTGAAATCGGTGATCGGTAACGCCCACTCGTCGTTCGACATGGGCCGGGTGCTCGACGGCGGGGTGCTGCTGTGCCGGCTACCCAAGGGCATCCTCGGTGAGGAGACCAGCCGCATCCTCGGCTCGATGATCGTCGCCCGGGTGTGGCAGGCCGCCATCGCCCGCGCCAGCATCCCCGAAGACCAGCGAAAAGACGCCAGCCTCTACATCGATGAGTGCCACAACTTCCTCACGCTGCCCGGCAACGTCGGCGACATGCTGGCCGAGGCGCGCGGGTTCCGGCTCGGGCTGGTCCTGGCGCACCAGGACCTGGCGCAACTGCCCCACGACATCGCCGCGGCGGTGTCGGCCAACGCACGGTCGAAGCTGTTCTTCACCGTCGACCCGGCCGACGCGCGGGAGTTGTCCCGACACACCAAACCGGAGCTCGACGAGCACGACCTCGCCCACCTCGACGTGTACACCGCCGCCGCCCGGCTGCTGGTCGGCAACCGGGAGCTGCCCGGGTTCACCTTCGTGACCAACCCGCCGGCGCCGCCGGTGGGTGAGGCGACCGCGATCCGGCAGGAGTGCGCCGCCGCCCACAGCCGCACCGGTGGTGAGCCGCCGATGCAGCAGCTCGCCCGTACCGCGATGAAACGGCGCATGACCGACCGCGAACGCTAACCCGCGTTCGGAGGCTCGGTTGGGTGCGGCACCGGGGGCTCGTGTGGGGGTGTCCGCGACACGAGCCCCCACACGAGCCCACCGCACCTGGCCTGTCAGGTGCCTGACCTGCCGCAACCCACTCGACGCCAGCACCGACATCGAGATCAACTCATCCAGACTCCCTCCGGGACTCTCTCTCCAGGGGTGTATGCACCGATGCCGCAATCACGCTCGGCCAGCCTGCTGGCCATCTACCCCCACATCACCGGACGTGACCGTCGGCTCCTGCAGCTGCTCGACGACCACCAGGTCCTCACCACCGATCAGGTCCACCGCATGCTGTTCCTCGCCCGCCGAACCTGTCAGATCCGCCTCGGCGAGCTGGCGGCCCTGGGCCTGCTGGACCGTTTCCGGTTCGCCCGCGCTGGGGGTGGTAGCCAGCCGTGGCACTGGACGCTCGGCCACCAGGGGCGCCGGTTTCAGGCCGCGGCTCACCACTGGCCCGAGCCCACCGTGCGCGCCAGCCGTCAGAGCGTCGACCGGCTCTCGGCCAACCCGAACCTGACCCACCTGCGCATCGCCAACGAGTTCTTCGTTCGGCTCACCGTGCACACCCGCCAGCACCCGCAGGCGCGGCTGGACCGGTGGTGGTCCGAGACGAAGACCACCAAGCAGTTCCGGACCATCACCGCCGACGGGCACGGCCTGTTCAGCGTCGCGCACACCACGGTGGGATTCTTCCTGGAGGCCGACACCGGCACCGAACCCCTCGGTCGGGTGGTGGCCAAGCTCGACCGGTACGCGCAGCTGATCCGCCGCGGCGGCCCCCGCTACCCGGTGCTGTTCTGGCTCGGCAGCGAGCACCGGGAGGAACACCTGCACCGACTCCTGCGCGGCCGGCGCGACAGCGTTCCCCTCGCGACCGCCACCCACCCCACCGACCCCGCCGACGCGGTCTGGCTTGCTGGCGGCGCCACCGGCCGAGTCCGGCTCACCGAGCTGCCCAGCGACCACGGCCAGCCCGTCGCGGACAACCCGAACTACGACGAGAGCGGCTTCGTGCGCTGACAGACCCTGGCAGTCTCGCGACGAAATCCTGTCAGCGCAGCTCAGAGGCGTCCTCGGCAATCCTGACAGAGCTGGTGCTGTCAGGTCGCGACGCTACGGTGCAGCTTCTTCTTTTTGCTCGCACCGCCGCCCGTCTGTCCCCTGGACCTGCCCGCGCCAGCGGGATCACCCACAGCCCACCTCCCGGTCGGCTCGTGATCCACGCCCCGCGCCCTTGCACGGCAGCTTCCCGGCGCAGACGCCGCGATCCGGTGGCACCACGACGCACACCCTCCACGCCCACCCCTGCCCGAAGGGAGCACCCTGCCATGCCCACGCCCATGCCGCCGTCCGACCAGGTCGTCGTCACCGTCTGCTTCGCCCCCGGCGAAGACGCCGACTGGTTCGCCGCCTCGGAGAAGGTCAACGACCTCCTGCACGCCGACGGCACCCCGGCCCGCCGCTACCACGTCCGCCACCGCCGCCTCATCGGCTGGCTGACCCGCTTCCTCGGCTACTACCTCCTCGACGCCGCCCGCCGCTTCGGCGCGCTCACCATGGCCGCCGGAGGCCGCAAGGGTCGCCTCGACCTCACCGGCACCGCGGCCAAGGCCGCCAACGACGCCGCCCTGCGCTGGCGTGCCTGGAACACCCACATCGCCGCGACAACCCGTGCGGCCCATCCGTGGGAGGACTACCTCGCCCAGCACCAGGCCGACCCGACCAAGCTCCGCCTGGCCGAGGCCCGCCGCCGCTTCGAGCAGCAACCCCGAGTCCTGGCGATGCTCGCCCTGTCCTTCGACCCGTACGAGCTGTCCGTCTACCAGGCCGGCGAAGCCACGTACGTCGGGCTGCACTGGCGCATCGCCCTGATCGGCGACGCGCTGATCACCACCGACGGCCGCCTGCTCACCCCGGCCAGTGACTCCGTGGCCGACCGGTTCCGCTTCCTCAACGAGGCATGCGGCTACCTGCGCAGCCTGCGCTCCACCGCACGGCTGTGCGCCGTCGCCATCGCCTAACCACAACGCCTGACGGACCAAAGGACCGGTCGCAGCCCCGCTGCGACCGGTCGTCGCCATGCCCCAACCCGACCGCTCGCAAAGGAGATCCCCCGTGTTCCTGACCGACCCGGCGCTGCGGCGCATCGCCGCCGACACCAACGACGTCCTCCCCGAGCACCTGTGGCGCCTCGACACGGCCACTCTCGACGCCCTCGGCGACCTCGCCCGCGTCCTGCACAAGACCGCCCGCGACTTCACCGACAGCACCACCACGCTCGATGAGGCCCTCGCCCGCACCGGTGCGCTCGCCGGGAGGGCACGACAGGGGTTGGCTGCCCGCGCCGATCTGCACATGGCCGGCTACCACCAAGCCCTCACCGAGGCGCTCGCCGCCCGCGAGCGACACATCGTCCTGGGAACCGTGCTCGTTGACGCCTACCGCGCCTGGCGCAACCACCGAACGATCGGCGACGGCGACCAGCGGCACCTCCTGCTGTACCCCGGTGACCCGTCGCGTGGCGTCGCCACCCTGCACCGTACCGAGGCCCACACCTGGTTGGTGGTGCCCGACAGCGAGGCCACCAGCGTCTTCGACATCCCCTACCCGGACCGGGTGATCGGCGAGGTCACCGAAACCGCCCCGGGGTGGACGCCAACCGCGTACATCACCCTGCTGCACCACCAGACCCCACCCACGATGGCGTACCCGCTGCCCGCGTGCGACGACCTCGCCTCGGCCTGCCGGTCGCTGCTGCGCTGGTGGCACCTGCGCCACTCCGACACCTGGCGCAATCGCACCCCGAACCAACTCGACCCCGCCGAACTCGCCCACCTGACCAGCTGAAGGAGGGGAACCTCATGCCGCACCTCGACACGATCAGTCGCTGGATCACCGCGACGACCGAGCGCACCCTCGACCAACACGCCGCCGACCCGGTCCCCGCCGCCGCGCACCTGCCCGAAGCCGCCGCCACCCTGCGGCACCTGCGCACCGAACTGCTGCACGCGGTGGACCAGCTGCGCACCCTACTGATCAACGAAGACGACCTGAACGGTTCCACCAGCACGGTCGCCGGCCCGGTGGAGACCATCAGGGAGCTGGCCGGCGAGTACCGGTACGCCCGCAACTGGATCGACACCCTCATCGGCGACGAGGCACGGGCCGCGTACGCGCAGGCGAACCCGGGCCGGTCGGTGCGGCGGCGCTACGTCAACCCCGGTGACACGGTCCTGGTCGTCCTGCCACACACCGACTCCTGCCGCCGACAGAACCTCGCCGGACACGCCACCCACATCAAGGTCGGCACGTCCGACGCCAGGCTCCGCCCGCCCGGCAGCGTCAACCCGCTGTGGCTGTCCCACGGCGACGCCGGGATCTACCGCGACCCGACCGAGGACCGCCTCTACATCCTGCAGGCCACCGCCGGCGAGACACTCCCCTGCCACTGACCGGCCGGCGCGGCACCATCCACCGCCACGACTACCGGGCCGCACCTAGGCGGCACCCCTCGCCAGCGCACTACGTCACGCGCCTACCGCGCTGACCGCTGCCCGCAACTCGGCGCACCACGTCCGGCACACCACCGTGCCGGGCGTCCCCACCAGTTCCCGAGGAGGGAAACCCTGATGGAACACCTGTCCCTGACGCCTGCCACGCAGGCCGTCCTCGATGCTCTGACCGATCTCGGTCAGGGCAACGTCCACGAGTTGGCCGACAAGTCCGGCAAGGCTCGCTCGACCGCCGACAAGGCGATCAAGACCCTGGCCGACGCCGGTGTCATCGTCGCGGTGGACACCGGCGCCGACCCGGCCGAGGGCACCCTTACCCGGTGGACCCTCACCCCGCCGAGCTCCGTCGATGCCCTCTTGTCCGCCGATGCGGCCGACATCGGCGGCCCGGACTCCGACATCGCGGCCGACCAGCCGCGCATGGAGATGGCCGACCAGCCCACCGATGCGGTCCACGGCGCCGACGCCGAGAACGACCGACCGGACGACGGCAGCGACGACGCCATCGACAAGCCGGACACCGAGACGACCGACCAGCCGGGCAGCCAGACCGACAGCGACGACGCGACCGACCCCGACGACACACCCGACGACGACGCCGACGGTCGCGAGGACGAGCAGGCACCGACGGTCGCCGCCGTGCAGCCCACTCGACCCGGTGACCGCAAGGTCATGGCCATCAAGGGCGTCCTGGCCGACTACGGCGACAGCGGCGCGACCCTCGACGTGATCGTCGCCGAGAGCGGTATCAGTCACCCGAGCGCCTCCCGGCTGCTCACCGCGATGGAGCAGGCCGACGCCGCCCGCCGGCTGCCCGGCCCGCCGCAACGGTGGATCGCCGGCCCGACCAAGGCCAGCGAGGTCGACCCGAACCCGGAGCCGCCTCGCTGCCCGCTGTGCTACCAGGTCATCCGTGCCCTGGCGACCGCGCCGAGCGCCACGGCGGCGGTGCTGCCCCTGATCCGGGCGGACGGCACGCTGCACGTCGTCGCGTCGGACGGCGAGACCCACGTCGTCACCCTGCCCCGTCGCACGCCGTCGCGTGCGACGGGCATCACCGCGAGCGTGGGCCGCCGCAGCGACGCGACCGCCAACGCCGACGGCAGCCAACCGTTCGGCCGGGGCGAGCTGGAGAGGCTCACCCTCAACGTCCTGGCCGCGAACCCGGGCCGGGCGATGAGCCCGCAGGACATCGCCACCGCCATCAGCGGACAGCTCGGTCGCGCGGTCAGCTCCGGGGCGGTGCGCAACAACTGCACCAAGGCCGCCGCCGGCGGCCGGATCCTCCTGGTCTCCGACGCGCCGCTGACCTTCGCGTACTCCGCGCCGGCCGACACCGGCACCACCGCCGGAGCCGACGCGGACGGCACCGGGCAGGCAAGCGACGACACCACGCAGTCCTGACCCGGCACGGCCGACGCCACCCGGGAGCCGCGCCACCGCCCGGCCCCGGGAACCTGCTCACCGGGAGAAACCCCATGCCCGATGTCCGGCCACTGTCTGACCTGGTTCTGGACTACCTCGCCGAGCGGCCGGGCCATCCGTTGAAGCCGCACGAGATCGCCCGCTTCATCAACGCCACCCTCGGTGGGCGCCGCATCGGCACCAGCGCCGTCACCACGTGCTGCCTGCACGCCGCCGCCACCGGTCACCTCATCCCGGTCACCGAAGAACCGATGGCGTTCGCCTACGCCGGTGCGATCACGACCGGCGAAGGTCGCGCCGAACAGTCCTGACCCGCACCATCCCGAACCCGTCGCGGGGGCCGAGCGCATGTGCTCGGCCCCCGTGGCACATCGAAGAGGAGAAACCCGTGCCGCACGAACTTGAGACGTTCGCCGACGGAATGACCGCCTTCGCCAGCGCCCGACTGTCGGCCTGGCACCAGCTGGGCACCGTCACCCAGGACACGATGAAGGCAGAGGAGATCATGGCCGCGGCCCGGCTCGGCGACTGGGGCGTGCGGACCATCCGCACCGTCGGCATCGACATCGTCAACGGCGTCGAGGTACAGATCCCCGCCGACGACAAGCGGATGACCGTGCGCTGCAACCCGGTCACCGGTGATACCGAGTACCTGGGCATCGTCGGCACTGACTACACCGTGGTCCAGAACGAGCAGTGCGCCGAGATGCTCGATCGCCTGGTCGATCAGGTGGGCGGCGCCCACTTCGAGACCGCCGGGAGCCTGCGCCGCGGCAAGAGCGTGTTCGTCACGATGAAGCTGCCTACAGCGATGGAGATCGCCGGGGTGGACCGGCTGGACCTCTACCTGATCGGCACGACCTCCCACGACGGCACCGCCGCGCTGCGGGTCGACGCCAGCCCGATCCGAGTGGTGTGTGCGAACACCCAACGCGCCGCCTTCGCCCACTCGGTCGGTCATTACACGTTCCGGCACACCTCCAACGTCAACTCTCAGATCAGCCAGGCCCGCGAGGCGCTGGGGCTGATGTGGAAGTACATGGAGACCTTTGAGAAGGCCGCCGAGCGGATGCTTCAGACCGAGCTGGCCATGCGCGAGTTCGAGGAGGTCGTCGGCCAGGTGTGGCTGGTCAAGGACAACGCCTCCGAGCAGACCCGCAACAACGCCAAGCAGCGCCTCGGCACCCTCAAGTACCTGATCCGCGAGGCCGACACCCAGAAGGCCATCGCCGGCAGCCGGTGGGCCGGCTACCAGGCCATCACCGAGTACCTCGACCACTACCAGCCCGCCAAGGACGAGTTCGCCCGCGCGAACCGGGTGCTCACCGGGAACGTCGGTGAGCTGAAGGTGGCCGCCTTCGACCTGCTGAAGGTCTGACCGCACCTCGACACGTCGGGGCGGCGGTCCACCGACCGCCGCCCCGACCCGCAGAGAACGGACATACCCATGGCACCGCCGAGCACCAGGCGGCGCGGATCAGACGGAACGGCCTGCCGATGATCCGCCACATCCGCCACCCCCGAGACCTCCGACAGTCCGTGTGCGGTCTGCCCGCCGCCGACGTTCAGCGGTGGGAAACCGAAGACCCGCCGGGCGTCGAGTCCACCTGCGAGGACTGCTACACCCTGCTGCCCGAAGCGCAACGACCCGACGACGCCAACCATCCACCCGGAGACGCCACGCTCATCGACACGCTGCGGCGCATCGTCGCCCACCGGCAGCACGCCAAGATCGACGGCGTCCTCGTCGACCTGTGGTCGGCCAGCGTCACCGTCCTCATCTGGGACCAGCTCCGCGACGACAAGCGGCAACGGCTGCTGACCCTGGCCTCACACGAGCTGATCCTGCGCTGCATCGCGATCTACACCCGCGTCACCGCGAACAAGGACCACCAGTGACCGGTTCTCGACTACCCCAGTCGTTCCACTTCGGGCCGTGGGTGTTCTCGATCGACGCCGCGCAGGCGCTGATCGCGGTGTCGCCCCGCGACACCCGGCCCGTGGACGTGCCGGCGTGGGCCGCCGCGTACGGCCTTGCCCATCTCGACAACCCCAACCCGTGGGCAACCGGCCTCATCGGCCCGACCAGCACCGCCCTCAATCGGACCTACGCCATGACCACCGACCTGACCCGCCCGCTGATCGTGGGTCAGCTCACCATCAGCGGACACCCGCCCGGCCCGCTGCTCATCGACGGAACCCACCGTCTCTACCGCGCCTGGCGCGAACACGTGCCCCGCCTGCCGGCCCACCTGCTCACCGTGCAGGAGACCCGCCAAATCCAGCACGACCTGCTTTAGGGAACACACACAATCTCCAGCCCCCGCCGTCGACCCGCTGACGGCCTGACACCACCCGTCCCCACCGCGTACGCCTCGGAAGCCGCCCCTACGCCGGCGGCGACCGAGGCGTACGCGCATTCACACCCTTGCGGAGGAACCCGTGACGTACACGCCACCGTGGCGCAGGGTCTGCGACTGCCGCTGCATCATTCACCACCGCCTGCCGCGCACCACCTACAACGAGCCCGGCTGCGCCTGCACCATCACCTGCGCCACCCAACCCATCACGCTGCTGCCCAACCAGCGGGACCGCGCACTCTTCCTCGACCAGGGCGGCGACCTCTGGCACGTCCCCGCCATGACCAACGGCACCTGGGACTGGGACCACGCCACCAAGGTCGACACCCGCGCCGACGTCTACGACGCCGGCCTCGTCATCGAGCACCTGCTACGCCGGGCCGCCAACGTCCTCGACACGTCCACCGACTGACCCGACCGCTCAAGGTGGGCCGCCCAAGCGGGCGGCCCACGACCCTTTTCGTGCTCCACGACCAAGGAAGAAATCTATGCACCGCACCTACCGCGATGCCCGCGAGCGCGCCTGCGACTGCCGCTGCCCGATGCACCATGGCCAACCGCGCTCGATCTACAACGACCCCGACTGCCACTGCCTGGCCGCCTGCGCCAGCCAGCCCCTGCCCCTGCTCGCCGGACAGATCAACGGCGCCGTGTTCCTCGAATTCGCCGACGCCCTCCGGTACGTGCCCAGCTTGCAGCCCGGGCACTGGGACTGGCGCTACCCCACCCGCGTCGACATGGGCTACCCGCTGTTCCCGGCCAGCACCCTGATCGCCGACCTCCTCCGCGAGACCCACGCCGATCTACTCCCCCTTGTCTACCGCCGCTAGAACGCGCGTCGCGGCTTCCAGCCGCACACCCGCACGCAGACCGACCCTTTCTTGCTTTCCCGAGAGGTCATCACCATGACAAAGCTCATCATGGGCGTCGTCACCGTCGTCGTCATCGCCTGCTTCGGCCTGCCCCTCCTGCTGCTGTCCTCCGTCACCGGCGGCGGCCCCGGCGGATGCGCGATCGCCGCCCCGTCCGCCCTACGCCCCTCCGGGCAGCCGCCTGGCCCCGACCGATGGGACACCGAGCAACTCGACATCGCCGCCGCGATCGTCGACGTCGGGGTCACCAAAGGCGTACCCCGCTGGGGCTGGACGGTCGCCGTCGCCACTGCCATGCAGGAATCCGGCCTGCGCAACCTGCCCTTCCTCGGCGACCGCAACGACCACGACTCCATCGGCGTCTTCCAGCAACGCCCCAGCCAAGGCTGGGGCACCATCGCGCAACTGTCCGAGCCCGCTTACCAGGCCGGCAAGTTCTTCGACAGGCTCCAGACCGTGCCTGGCTGGCAGACGATGCCGCTCACTCAGGCCGCGCAAGCCGTCCAGGTGTCGGCATTCCCCGACGCCTACGCCAGGTGGACCGACGACGCCCTGCACCTCGTGGAGCAGCTGACCAGCACACTCGTCGACTGCGCCACCGACGCCCTCGACGCGCTCCCCGCCGGGTTCGCGCTACCCGCCAACACCCCACCCGCCGTAGCGACCGCCATCGTCTGGGCCGTGAGCCAACTCGGCACGCCGTACCACTTCGGCGGCTCCTGCACCGACCCGCACTCCGGTGACCCCGCCAACCAATGCGACTGCTCCTCGCTTATGCAATCCGCGTACCGGGCCGCCGGCATCTTTATCCCGCGCGTCACCACCGACCAGGTAAACGCCGGCAAGCCGGTGGCCGACCCGGCGCTCCTGCTACCCGGCGACCTCGTCTTCATCCCCGGCAGCCAAGGGACTATGGCCAACCCCCGCCACGTCGGCATGTATCTCGGTCAGGGATTGATCACCGAGGCGCCAAGAACCGGCGACGTGGTCAAGGTCTCGCGACTGAGCAACTGGTTAGGCCAGATCGCCGCCATCAGGCGGGTTGTGCTGTAACAGCCTCGGATACCACCTCGATCCCGCTTGATGCTCATCACTGCCGACCTTGGTGAGCGGATCGCGGCAGATCCGTGCATCTGTCACGGCCGGGGATGAGGCCGCAGAGACCGCTCCGGCGGACCGGACACAACCGGCGCCGATGTACCTCCCGCGTGTGGACCGCGTTCACCTTGCACGCATCCTGCACCGGCCCGACAGCACCGGGCCCCAGTAGTGCGAGTCGGCGAATAGCCAACCCTCGTCGGCGGCGCCTCGGCGGGCGCGGGCTCGCCCGCGAAGTACGCCGCCAGCTCCGCGTCGCATTCCCGGCGAGCCAGCGCTGGGTGGCGCGCAGCGCCTCGGGGGGCGGCACCCGGCCGCACGTTCCGGCACGCCTAAGAGGAGCTGACAGCGCTGCATGAGCGTTCCCGGCAGGTCGGCGACCGGCCATAGGGTGCCGATCACGCATCCTGCGTCGGCTCGCAGGAAGCCTGCGGGCAGGCCGACCGTCTCGTCTGGCATTCTCAATATCCGCCGCTTGCCACCGGATCTGATGGCACCCTGAACGCGGGGGTGCGGTCGCGAGCCCGGGAGAGGCGGCATCGGGATCACGGTGAACGGCTTCTGATGCGTACCGCGTTGATCGTGTTGGCCGCGCTGGCGGCGGCCGTGGTCGTGGACCTGGTCTCCGGCGTGCTGGTTCGCCGGGTTGCCCGTGGCCGCTACAAGTGGCTGCTGGAGCCGCTGCGGCTCGCCTGCCGCCGCCCGGCAGCCACGGTCCTGCTGATCGGGGCGCTGTACTACGCGCTGCCGCCCGGACTGGCCGGGTGGCAGCGTTATCTGCGGCACGCCATCCTGCTGGTCCTGATCGCCGTCGGTGCGTGGCTGGTGGTCAGGGCATTGCACGTCGCCGAAGCGGTCGCGTTCAGCCGACTGCCGAGTGATTTGGCCACGAGCCGGCGGGTCCGGCGGGCCCGGACCCAGATCCGTCCGGTGCGGCGGCTCACGGTGGCCGTTGTCACGGTCCTCGCGATCGGCCTGATCCTGATCACCTTCCGGCCGGTACGCCTCTTCGGCATCTCCATTCTGACCTCGGCCGGGGTGGTTGGCGCGGTGATCGGCCTCTCGGCCCGAACCGCGCTCGGTAACGCGTTCGCCGGCATCCAGGTCGCCTTCGCCGACGGGCTGCACGTCGGCGACGTGCTGGTGGTGGACGGCGAATGGGGCCGGGTCGAGGAGGTGAAGCTGACCAACGTGGTGATCCGGCTCTGGGACGAGCGGATACTCATCCTGCCGACCACGTACTTCACCGAGCGGCCGTTCCAGAACTGGACCCGGGACGAGTCGCGGGTGATCGGCAAGATCCAGATCCATGTCGACCACACCGCGGACCTGGACGACATGCGCCGGGAGGCACGCCGACTGGTCGAGTCCTCACCGCTGTGGGATCGAGACCGGTGGGTGCTCCAGATGGTCGACGCCACCCCACAGACCGTGGTCATCCAGGTGCAGGCCTCGGCCGCGGACGGCGCCAGCGCCTGGGACCTGCGCTGCGACCTGCGCGAGGGACTGATCCGCTACCTGCGCGACCAGCACCCCCAGTGGCTGCCCCGCACCCGCAGCCAGTATCAGCCCTGACCGGCGGGTCCGGCGTGGTCGCCCGGGCGCGGATGAATGAGTCGGCGCCTACCGGGGACTGCTGGACCAGGCGACAGGGACGGGGGCGGCGATGAGCGTCGACCGGGACTGCACCGAGGTGGGGGACGACTTCGTCCGGGTCACCCGTACCGTCAACGCTCCCACCGGTCAGGTCTTCGAATACGTCATCGATGTCGACCTGAGCCACATCTTCCCCAGAACCGGACACTCGCCGGCAATCGTGCGCCAGCAGCGTCACCACCGACTGGAACACCCCTGGCCTGCGCCGGACGAACGCCTCGGACGACGGCTCGACCAACGAGGAGGAACTGCTCACGGTGGAGCCGCCGAACTCGTTCTCGTACCGGATCGACAACTTCAGCTCGCCGCGGCTGCGCGGATTGGTCGACAGCATCAAGGGTCCTCGTACTTCAGCGACCAGGAGGACGGCACCACGAGCATCGAGTGGACGTACGCCCTGAACCGGGTGGACGAACCGGCCCGGACGCTCATCAAGGAGGACCTGCTGCCGCTCTATACCGAGCGGCTGAAGCCGGCGATGAGCATCCTGAAGGACGACCTCGAGTGTTGACGACGGCGCCACGGACCGGCGCCGCGCCCGGGGGAGCGGCCGAGCCGGCTCCGGGAGTGTGGTGACCGGGCGCGGGTCGGTCGTCGTGGGTGTCGTGGCCGCCCCCGGGGCTGCGGCCGACCTGGCGCGGGAGGCCGCCACGGAGCTCGCCGACCGGCTCCGCAACCGGGTCCCGGAGGTCGACTGGGCGGTACGCCTGCAGGTGGCGCGGCTCGTCGAAGGGCCGGCCGACCTCGGCCAGCTCATCGAGGCAGCCCGGCGCCGGATGCTGGCCGAGGGCTGGAGTCTGGTCCTCTGCGTGACGGACCTGCCGCTGCAGACCGCGCGGCGGCCCGTCGTCGCGCACGCCAGCACCACCCACGGCGTCGCGGTCCTTTCCATGCCCGCGCTCGGCCCCGTCGCCGTGGCCCGGCGGATGGCCGAGGCCGGGGACCGGCTCCTCGCGGCACTGCTCGGCGATACCGACGCGGTCGGCGACCCGGTACGGGCCGGCCCGCGCCGCCGGCGCCTGGCCACCGGACGGCGGGCCCGGGAACTCGGCGCGCGCGTGAACCACCAGGCGTCCGGCATCGGCCTGCTGGCCGGGGTGATCGGCGGCAACCTGCGGCTGCTGCTCGGCATGCTCCGGGCGAACCGGCCGTGGCGGCTGGCCGTCCGGCTCTCCCGGCTGCTGGTCGGCGCCTTCGCGACCGGCGTCCTCGCCCTGGTGAGTGCCGATATTTGGCAGCTGTCTGCGGCCTTGGGTAACCTGCGGCTCGGCCTGCTCGCGGCCGGCTCGGTCCTGGCGGTGGTGCTGACCATGGTGCTCGGCGCGCGCCTCTGGGAGCGGGTTCCGCGCGACCCGGGCGCCCGGGAGCAGGTCGTCCTCTTCAACGTGGTCACCGTGCTCACCGTGGTGATCGGCGTCCTCGCGCTGTACGTGGCGCTCGCCGCGCTGACCATCATCGGGGCGATCGCCCTCGTCCCCTGGGACCTGCTCGCTGAATCCACCGGCCGATCGGCCGGCGTCGCCCACCAGGTCAAGCTGGGCTGGCTGGCCAGCTCGCTGGCGACGGTCGGCGGCGCGCTCGGCGCCGGACTAGAGTCCGACTCGGCGGTACGGGAGGCGGCGTACCGCTATCAGCCCGACGCGGAGCTGACCGGCGAGCAGGGTGGGCCGGACCCGACCGGCGGGGCCGGACCGGGACCGAGCGGCGAGTCCGGGTCACCGCGCAGAGACAGATCTGAGCCGGAGCAGAACCACGAGGCCGGCTGACGGCCCTGGTCGGCGCTGTGATCAGGACCCGGTCGCGGCATTGCCCTCGGCGGCGCGGATCGCCAGCAGGGCGATGTCGTCGGTGGGCTGGTCCGCGGTGAGGCTGGCCATCACGGTGGCGCAGACCACCGCAGGCCGGGACGGGGCGTGGGTGCGCGCCCAACGGAGTGACAAACCGCGACGCACGCCGACGGGCGGTGGCGAACGACGGCGGACTTCGACCGGGCCGTTCGCGACCCAGCGAACCGCCGCTGACCTGCTGCGGACGGTCGCCGAGCGGGAGCCGCGGATCCCGGCGCCGTGGCGCCGCTGCCCGCGGTCGACCCGGAGCTGCTGAACCTCGCCGGCCCCCGGTGTTGGGGCCGGCCCCCTACGTGCTGCGGCCGCTGGCCGACGGCGTCTTGGAGCTGGCCCCGCTGTCCGGAGGCGGGCGCGGCACCCGGCTAAGCCCCACCACGACGGCCGTTGGGAGGGTCTCTGCGGCAATTTCGCCGGCGAGCGACTGCGGGTCGAGCGCGACGCAGCAGGCGCGGTGAGCCACCTCGACCTCGGCACCTTCGTCTTCACTCGGCAGCCGTACGACTCGGCGGCGCCGGTGCCCGGCGGTATCGACCGGGCGCCGCCCTCCGGATCAGGGTGCGCGGAGCGTCTGACGCCAGGCAACATGTACTCGTGTCTCCCGACCAACTTGCCGGCTGCTTCGTCGTGGAGATCGGCCTCCGCCAGGCGTGGCTTTTCCTCGGCTTCTGTGACAACCGATCGACGCCGCCGTACGAAAGCCGCCTTTACCTGGACACCGGCTGGTGTATCGAGGCAGGTTTTCGTGTTCGGGGCACCGCTGACGACGGGGTCACGTGGCTAACCGCTGGGTTCACCCTCAACGGCGCCACGATCGCAGAGGCCCATGTCGCGGACGACGGCACGCTGCTCTTGGCAACGACCGATCAACGGTCACTCATCGCGGCGGGGCAGCCGGATGCCACTCCGGTCGGCGAACCGTGGTGGCTCTCCGGCTCGCCCTCCAGGTAGCCATGCCGCCGCATTGCTTTCGGCGTGCACAGGGCCTGGGCCGATGTCTACGCCGGGTGACGAGAGCCTGCCTCCCAGGGCGCCCGGTTGGCGGCATGAGCGCATGTCGGCTCAGTCGGCTGGGGAACTCCAGGTTGCAGTCATGGCAGCGATACGCGCGGTCACCGCGTCTGGATCGACCAGTTGGTGCAGATGTCCGCCGGGCACCTCGGCTACACTCCAGCCGCGCTTGCGCGACTCCTGCGCCATGCAGTCGTACGGCGGCCCGAACAGCAGGTACCCGCATGGCCGATGGTCCCAGCCGGCGGGGACAGGAATCTGTTGCTCGTAGTAGCTGAATGGGAGCCTGGGCTGCTCGGCTGAGACGCCCCACCTTGTCCGCGGATCAGGGAACAGCGGTGCGACGTCTTCCTCGTCCCACCACGTCGTCCACTGCGGCAGCCGGCCCCGCGTGACCTTCGTCCGCAGGTAGGCCAGTCGCTCGGGCGATGCGGCGGGAGTGGGTCCGGTCCGCGAGGGCAGACTGGCATCGACGAACAGGCACCCGGCGACCGGAAGCCGCACCGCCTGCACGACAACCGGGACCAGCAGGCCGGCGTTGCTGTGCGCGACTAGCACGACCGGAAGGCTTCGCGATAGATGGGAGAGGCTTTCACTGATAGTCGCGCTGACTCGCGGCCAGAACGGCGGGTCGTCCACGTCGACCACGTCGATCAGCGACGGCACCACCGTCTCCGCACCCGAGGCTGCGAGCCGGGCAGCCACGGGAGTCCACGTCCGAGGGCCCAGCAACAGGCTGTGCACCAGCACGAACCCAGGCTTCACCCGTTCAGCATCGACGACGCCGCCTGCCGTCCGCTACCCGAGCCGTCATGCCGCACAGAACAGGATCGCAGCCGCATCTCTCCCCGGCACACAGCCCCCGCTCGTCGGCACGACAGGGCGGCGCCGGACGCGCGGTCGGCGGCAAATGAGTGCATGCCTTCCTTGCGGTAGGTCGCTCTGCACGCCGCGGAACTTGTCCCGAGTAGCGGATGTTCCCGGTGAGGGTCACGCGTGGCGAGGGGCAAGCTCACCGCCTGCAACTCGACATCCTTGCCATGAACCCGGCCGCCTCAGGATCACAACGCATCGACCGTTGGCTGGTTCTGGTTGTAGATTTCGATTGAGGTGATCAGACCTTTGTCGACGGTGATGAGGTGAATGGTCTGGTTCTCATGTGGTGGCTGTTCTGGACGGGCAGCGCGGGAGATGCCGCAAACGGCGGCGTGCCGGCCGCCGCCCATGACCTCGATGACCTGGGTCCGCACGCCGCCGGGCGCGATCGCGGCGCTGGTGGCGACGAACCGGGCGAGGCTGGCCGTGCCTTCGTACCGGCCGGCGACCGGGTTGGAGCCGGGCACGGACATGGTGACTGCGGGATGGAGCAGTTCAGCGAGAGCCTCCGCGTCGCCGCCGGCCATTGCGGTGTAGAACCTCCTCCCGATGCCACGGGGTTGGCCGAGGTCATTGCGGCGGTAGCACGGTCGGGCCTGCGGCCACCCCGGGTGCTGGAACCAGGCGAGTCACCTGGTCGACGCGTTGTAGTCGCCCATCTCCGGCTAGCTGGCCGAACATGTAGATCTCGGTGGCGATGACAGTTCCCTTGGCCATAACCGCGGTCAGGATGTACCGGGCAGCCACGCGGTCACCAGACACCAAGGTCTCATGCAGTTCGGTATGCACGCTGGTGGCCCTCCGGCGGGCAGGCTGCACATGCGCAAGGAGCTTCTCGCGGTCGAGTGGTATCCCGTCGTTGTAGAGCACGAAGTCGGGCGTGTGGTAGCGGTCGAAAACCGCGGCAGCGTCGTCCTCCCCGAAGGCGACCTCCACCGGATACCCAGTGAGGTACGCGCCGAGATCGCGGCCGGGGAGCCCTCTTTCACTGGACATCTCGCATCGCTCCCATCGCACGGCAATTAACTCTGACAGCGCTGTCCAATGTAAGCCAGGCGGGTAGCCTTGACAACCGTGTCCGAGTTATCCAAGCCGCGAACGCGACGACGGCGTGCCGACGCCGAACGAAGCATCGTTGTAACCCTCGACGCCGCTATCAACCTGTTAGGCAAGCGACCCGAGGCGAGCATGGAGGAAATCGCAGCCGAGGCGGGCGTCGCCCGTCAGACCGTCTACGCCCACTTCGCGTCGCGCGACGCGTTGCTCAGAGCCATCGTCGCTCGAATCACCGCCGAGGTGGTGGCCGCCATCGACGCGGTGGACCTCGAAACCGGTCCCGCCGCAGACGCCTTGGCTCGGTGGGCGGATGCCAGCTGGACGCTTCTCTACCGGTACCCGATCCTGCTCAGCCCCGCCATGGCCAGCGCGAACCCACAGGAAGAGCACGAACGGCACCTGCCGATCACCGAGCGACTCGACTCGCTCATCCGTCGAGGGCAACGATCAGGCGAGTTCCACCGAGATCCGCCTGCGGCCTGGCTGGTGGCGGCCATCATCAGCCTCGGCCACACCGCGGCACAGCAGGTGCAGGCGGGCCTGATGAGCATCCGCGATGCCGGCACGGCCTTCCGCGAGTGCGTGCGGCGCATCTGCACCAGAGATATCGATCCTTCCGCACCGGCAGACACCAGCAAGGCCGTTGCAGATGGATCCGACGACTGACTCCGCAGCAGAGGTCGGCGCCGCAACAACAGCCCGGAGGCCGCAGATCGAACACACACCCGCGGCTTCCATCCTCGCCTCTGCCCCAACGCCCGCCATCGGCATGAGCGGATGCTGGGGGACGCTGTCTCCTGTCATCAAGGGTCACGTGCGGTTCCGTCGCCGCCTCTTCGGGGTGCTGGTCAGGAAATGCCAGGACGAGCGCAGCGCCGGCAACCAGGAACGATCCGAGCGCCAGGACGGCTCCGGCCGCGAGGCGACCGATGCAGCGGAGGTCGATCGCGGCGGCAGTCGCATGACACCCAGGCCAATGAGGACGAGCACAATCATTCCGGCTGCCTGCCGCGCGAAGGCGGCCAGTATCGAGCTGGTCCGGCCCGACAGCAGGCGGGCGGCGGCCAGCGCGGTGGCGGTTTCGACGGTTTACGGGGGCGGGCCGATGCGCAGGCCGTACGAGGTGCAGCGAACGGACCAGGCGGACGGCGTCGAAACGTGCGCGGGGCGGCCTGGCGGTATACGGTCAGATTTCGTCCAGGCTGTTACGCAGCTGTGTGGCGAGCGCGATTGTGTCTTCCTGCGGTTCGGCGTCGAGGTCGGCGAGGGCTTTGGTCAGGGCGCGCAGCAGGGTTCGGATGCCGTCGGCGTCGCCGAGGGCGTGTCGGGCGTGCATCGCCTTGATGTAGAGGGCTTCGTTGTAGCGATCGAGTCCGATGGCCTTGTCGAGCAGGTCGGATGCGGCCTCCGGATTGGTGTCGAGAAGGTCGTCGGCCAGCAGGAGGTGGGCTTCGGTGCCCCACCGGCGGACCGTCTCGCGGTGGGGCTGGAGCCACTCGTAGTCCTGGCCGTCCGCGAGGGGTGCGGTGTAGAGGTTGCAGGCGGCGGTGAGGAGTTCGCGGCGGCGCGGCTCGGTGGCGATGGTGGCGCTGCGCATCAGGTCTCGAAGGGTCCACACGTCGACGTCCACGGTGGCGGGGTCGAGCAGGTATCGTCCGGCGGACTTGATGACGTAGGCGTTCTTTGTCTCGGCGGTGCCGGCGCGGCCGAGGACGTGTCGCAGGTTCGAGGCGTTGGTGTGTACGCGTTGGTCGGCTTGGCTGATGCGGGCGTCGGGTTCGAGGTATTCGCCGATGTCGCGGGTGCCGGCTCCGTCTGGGTGGACGGCGAGGTAGACCGCCAGTTCCAGGGCTTTGGCTCGGAGCGGCCGGCCTTCGGCGGTGATGCCTTCGATGCGGGGTGTGCCGAGCACGCGCAGCCGCGCCCTTCCCGACAGGGTGTCGGCGGTGGGCTTGACGGCGGTCGGGGTAGGCGGGTCCGTGGCGGTGGGCGTGCGGCTGGCGTGCAGGGGCACGATCGTGACCGGTACGGCTGGTGAGGTGACGGCGGGCGGTTCGCCGGTCTGCGCCTCGCGGAGCGTGGTCAGGATCTGGACGGCGGTGGCCGGTTCGAGCACCGGCAGTCGCGGCGGCAGCGGTTCGGCGGACTGCCCGGATATGAGCTTGGGGTGTCCCTCCGGGGAGACCTCGACGGTGGGACCGTGGGCCCATTCGCCGAGCATCAGGGCGGACACGTGCAGACCCTCACCTAATGCGAGGGCAACCTTGGCGCGCATGTGGGCCCTGGCGGGTGGGGTCTCGGTGATGAGCATGACTGGCGGTAGCGCTTCCTCGTCGGGCGCTGTTCGCCGCAGCTCGTCCAAGTCGGTCAGGGCGTGTTCATCGAGGATGCGGCTGCGGTGCAGCAGCCGGGACTCGATGACGGTGAGCGAGTCGTTGATGTTGTGGGTCACGTGTAGGCGCGGCCATGCGCTGAGGGTCGCCGCGTCGGGGCCGAGCAGCGTGGTCATGGTGGCGGCGTCGATGACGACCTCGCCGCGGGCGTCGGGGTGGTGCGGGCCGCCGGAGGCGAGCACGGCGACGAGGGCGGCGCGGGCGGCAGCGTGTGCGCCGTCGCCGACGATTCCGGTTCCGCCGGTCGGCAGTGATGTGAGGTCGGGCGTTGGGCCGTCGTCGCTGTTCGCATTCGGAGGCTCGGGGTTGCGGGCGGCGACGGCGCGGCGGACCTGGACCACGGTTGGGGGCAGTTCGGTGGGCGGGTCATCGTCAGGCTCCCCGGTGTATCGACGGCGGCGTTGGAGCCAGACCATCGCGGCGGCGGCGCTGATGGCGGCGGCGAGCGACCAGGGCAGCCATCCTGAGTCCGACAGATGCACAGCCTGGTCGTTTGTGGCCGGTGTAGGACTGTTGGTGACGGGCGGCGGCGTGGCGGGGTTGGCGACCCCGGACGGCGCTGGCGGTGAAACGGACTTGCTTGGGGCTGCGGACCGCGTGGTGGTGGGAGTGGCGGCCGGTGGCTGGGGCGCGGGTGGCGGCACGGCGGGATCGGACGGGTCCGGGGCGGCGCTCGGCGATGCGGGTGGTGTCGCGGGCCGGCCCGACCGGGGCGTGGGGGGCGTGGCTGGTGTGGCGGCTTGTGGTGGGCGGGCGTCGGCAGGTAGGCGGAGCTCCCAGCCGGGGTAGATGAGGTCGCAGTCACGCAGGACACCGCCGACAGGAAAGTGGCGGTGCTTGTTGAGGCGGCAGACCTCCGGCCACCGGCCGGCGTCGCCGAGCCACTCCTTTGCGACCTTGGACAAGGTGTCGTGTCGCTCGACCATGTAGAGGTAGCGCTGGTCGGCGACGTGGATGATGGCGGGCCCACGGGCTGCGGCTTGCCGGGGAACGTCGGCGCGCTCGGTCGCGGCGACGGGTGTAGACGGTCGATCCGGATGCGCCGCCGCGTCGAGGGAGTTGGCGGGGGCGACGGCGAGCGCGGCCGTGCCGGCCAGACCGAACACGAGCCGGTGCAGCGGGGCCGGCAGCCGCAGTATGGGGATACGCCACCGTGTCACCGCGGCGAGGATCTCGGCCAGCAGGAGCAGTGTGAACACGCCCCACAGCAGCCACATCGCCCAGAACGCCGCCCCAATGAGGAAGTCCGGGGTGAACCGTCCGCTGGAGCGTTCGAACCACTCCGGGATTTGCGACCAGGCTGGCAGCCGGTGCAGCGGGTTCCCACCCGCGGCCCACAGCAGCGCCGGAACGGTGACCAGGAAGAGGCCGGCGCCGATGACGCCGCGAACAGCCCCTCCTAGTGAGGGCCTCGCGCGGCGCGGCAGCGATTCGTGTGGAAAGCGGACGGTGGCTCGTGCACCGTACTCGGCTAGCCTGTCGCCTTTGCCCCGGCGCGTCTGCGGCACCTGTCCCCCTTGTGGTTGATCCCCGATCTTCCAAATACACCAGGGTGAGTGTTTCGACTATCCCGCCGAGAAGGATTCTCACCATCCGCGCACAACGAGTCACGTTCAGCGGATCACGGTTGACACCCGGTCGCCCTCACGGGCGAGACTGCCCCTCATGCCAAACGGGGGCACCGTGTTGTCGATCGACCTGAGCTCGTCGGCCATCGCGGCCACTGTCAGCCGCCACAGCCTGAAGATCCCCATCCTCATCGACGGTCGCCTCGCCATGCCGCCGGGCGTCGCCATCGGCCCCGCAGGGGAGATCTACGTCGGTCTCGACACCATGGCCGCGATGTCTTTGCCGGTAGACCATCGGTTCGTCGATAACCCAACGGACCTGCTCGGCCGGCCCACCAACGCCGCCGATGAGGCGCAACCCGACCCGGTGGATCTGCTCGCCGCCGTGCTGCGGCACGTCACCCATCACGCTGCCATCCACGTCAACGGGCCGATCACCGCGCTCACCGTGACCGTTCCGCCGAGCTGGGGACCACGCCGCTGCGGACACATCAGCGAGGCAGCAACCCGTGCGGGATTTCCACCTCCCGCCCTGGTCACCGCACCCGCCGCCCTCGCCGCCTACGCCACGACGCTCGGCCTCACCGTGCCGGAAAGCTCCTGCCTGCTCGTATGTCAGGCAGACCGCGATCCGGCGACCCTCACCGTCCTACAGACCGTCGCCGACGGCTACCGCGAACTCGCGACACAGCAGATCAATCTCGTCCAAAGCCTCGACCACCTCATCGCCCAACGCGTCATCGAGACGGCAACCGCCGACAGCGACCCGCTCCGAGCGGTGAAGACTGCGCCCGGTAACGACGACGCAGACGCCGGACGGGCCCTCCTGGAATCTGTCCGGACCGCCAGGCGTCTACTCGCGACCCAAGACCAAGCGCCGATCCTGCTGCCCGCGCCCCGCCAACCCGCCGTCATCACCCGCATCGACGTCACGGCCGCCGCACAGCCCCTCCTCGACCAGATCCCCAGCGCAGTCGACGGGCTCCTCGACGCGGCCGACGTCGACAAAACGCACCTCGCCAGTGTCGTCCTCAGGCCAGCCCTCGGCGTACCCGCGCTGGCTGAAGCGCTCACCGCGGCCACCGGCAAAACCCCCACGCTCATCGACCACCCCCACGCCCTCGCCGACGGGGCCCTCTCGCTCACCACCACCCGCCAATCAGGCCCGGCAGCCGCCGCACGGCTACCCCGCGTCCGCCTACGCATCAGCGACCTCACCGGCGCCCTGCTCCTCGGTGCCTGTTCCCTGGCCCTGCTCCTGCAAGCCGTACTCACCGCTTACATCTCCACCTACAGCACCTGGGTCGTCGGCGTCCGCACCTCCCTACCGCAACTCGGCGCCGCCGGCGCACTCGTCATGCTCACCGCACTCGCCGTGGCGCACCTCGCCCCCACCACCTGGCTCGCCGGAACACCCACCGCATCAACACCCGAACCCACCACAGGCAGCCTCATCCGACGCGGATACCTGACCGCCGCCGTCGGCGGCACCATCACCGCGGCGCTCTACGGCCTCGCCACCGGCACCGCCGTCGAATTCGACTACACCCCCTACCTGAAATGGACCCTCGGTGCCGCCCTACCGCTGGCCGTCTGCGCCGCCCTCATCGCGGCCACCGCACCCCGCATCCCCGCCAACGACCTGCCCACCTGGCTCGCCATGACCCGCCCCGCAATCACCCACGCGATCACCGCCACCGCGGGCATCTACCTCATGCGCGCCGCACTCACCCTCACGACACCCATCCACACGAACAACATCGCCGGCATCGCCGGCAGCATCGGCGCAGCCCTCGTCGGCATAGCCACCGCCCTAACAATGAGCCGCAGCCGCACGATCCGCGCCATGACCGCACCCGGCCTCGCCATCGGCTACGCCCTCGTATTCACCATCGACACCAACAGCGCGCTCATCGTCGGCTACCTCGCCGCCCTCACCTGGTGGGGCACCCGACTCACCGCACACACCCTGCGGCTCGCCTTCTTCCAGCCAGGAACAGCGCTGCGCCGCCTCACCGACCGACCAAGCGACTGAAAGGGCTGAAGAAGCCACCTCCGGCCGCTTGGAGGTCCTCGTGTCCCACGCTCCCGCAGCGCTGACTCCGCGCGCCCGGCTGCGTCTGGCCAAGCTCGTCGTGGAGGAGGGCTGGCCCGTCGCGCGGGCGGCTGAACGCTACGACGTGTCATGGCCGACCGCGAGGCGTTGGGCCGACCGCTACCGCCGCGCCCGCACATTGGCCGACGCCGCGTCCGGCATCACCAACCTCCACAACATCAGTGTCTTGCCGTCCACGGCGATCGCCCGCCGCCGGGCCGCTGTCGCCACGGTCCTGATGGAGAGCCAGCTGCTGATGGCGGCGGTGAGCAGATCCGGGTCCAGAGCCTGCAACAACCGGCGGATCATCGCCTCGGACGGGCGCCGGTCCGGGGTGATGCCCAACGCGAGAGCGGTCGCGTCCGGCACGCCAGCGATCCCTCGGCGATCGCGGCGTACGAGCGGTAGCCGGCCACCACGGCACACACGGCAGCAGTGACGACGACCGTCAGGCGGTGCCGTACCCCGCGGCGGGCGCGGGGATCCGGCAGACCCGCCAACGCCGCAGGCAGCCCGGCAGCGGCTTCGGGCACGGTGACAGCCGGTGCGTCGGACAAGGACGAGATCAGCGATGATGGCAGCGCGGGCATGACTCACTTCGGACGATCAATAAGGCGTAGGAACCTCGATGATCATCTGAAGCGGTCATGCCCGCTCTGCTACCACCAGCACGGGCGCGTCTACACCAACCACATCAGGCCGGGCACCCTCACGACTTTGCCGAGGCCCTGCACCGCGCATGCCCTCTCGTGCGCGGTGCAGAACGTCCGGTTCACACCCGTCACATGATGGAGATCGACCGCACCTGGGTGTTGCCCTTGGTTTCGACGTAAACCTTGTAATCGCCGACGGTGTAAGTGCCAGCAGCGTTGTTGTCGATGGTGAACGTGGCCGTCACAGGAGACTCGCTGCCGTCGATGTGGGTCTGCTTCACCGTGACGGTCAACTCGTTCTTGTTGCCCTTCAACTTCTTCACCACCGCCGACGGCTTCGCATCGATGACCGCGTTGGCGACTGTCACGTAGACCGCGTCGGGCGAAGAGAACTCCGCGTTCTTCTGCCCATCACCGAAGGTGAAGAAGCCCCGTTGTTCGATGGCCCCGCGACCGGGGAACGGATCAGGGTTCGAAGCCAAGTACGTCGGATTGACCGTGTACAGGTCCGTCTTGGAATCCGCGAGGATGCCCTGCACCCCGGTGTACGGGGCATCGGTGATCGCAAGGTTGACCGACAGGTAGATGGCGTCGGGGTTGTTGGCCGAGATGCGCGAGGAGAAGTACTTGTCCGCACTCTGCCCCGCAGGAACGGCCAGCGGCACAACCTCGTCGCCGACGAGAATGTTGAACTGGAAGTCGCCGTAGCCGCCGGCGACGAACTTCGACCAAGCCGCGTCCGACATGTGGTCGGGGCGCTCCACCTTGAACTCCAGACGCATCGGCGCCACGTACGTGTTGTTCAGGTACTCGGTATCGGTCAGGGGCAAGTAGGCCCCTCCCGGGGCGTGCCCCAGTGCGAAAGCCGACGCCGTCGGGGCCGAGTTGCCGCGCCCGTTCCACATCGGGATGTTGAACGAGGTGGCGCCGAGCAGTGCCTGGGTGCCCAACTGGCTCGTGCCGACAGCGGCCGACGCGTCCTTGTAGGTTCCGATCGTGACGTCGAGCAGGTCGAGGTCCGCCCGGTCGGCGTTCAGCCCCGGGATGCTTGCCGACATGAACTTGGCACCGGCGGGCCCGGAGTAACGGGCCATCTCCAGCATGCCATCGGCCATGATCTTGGTCATCTGCACTGCCGAGTCGACCTTCATCCGCTCGTTGGCCGTGTGCCACCAGCGCTCGTTACCCGGGATGACGGCGCCGAAGGCGGTCATCTTATTGCGGAAGCTGCTGGCCAGGGTGCCACCGGTCGTGCCCTGCGGATAGACCACGTCCCTGAGGGAATATGGATCCGCGAACTCACCCGGGTTGCGGTCGATCGAGGCTTGGTAGCTCCCGAACTGAAGAGCCGTCAGCGGGTTGTCGTGAGTGACGTACAACCCGGCGCCGACGGGCGAGCCGAGGTTGCCGATGGTGAACCCCTTCGCCTGGAAGGCGGCCGTGACCGCCGCCGTTGCCTGGCCGGAGTCAGCCGCGGTGACGTGCATGCTGCGCACATACATCGGCATGCTGAGGCTGCCGGAGGCGTCCGTGTAAAAGCTCGTCGGGGTCTCTGAATTGATGCCTCCCATGAGGGCAAAGGTCAGGTTCGGCGTGCCGTTGCTCGGGTTGCGCAACAGGCTCGCCGGGATGCCCATGTACTTGCCGATATAGGCTTCGCCTTCGACACCGTCGCGGAAGAACAGGTCGGCGATGCCGTCGGCGGCTTTCTTCAATTGCATGTCGGCGGCCGTGGTTCCCAATGCGCCGAGTCCCTTGGAGAGGAGGAACATTCCCCACACGATGGCATTCTTGCCGTACTGCGGGGTCGGCATCTCCATCGCCACATCGGTGTTGATCTCCAGCGTGAGCGAGTCGCCGGTGATCGTGGTCTGCACCTTGGGCGTGGTGCGGGGAGCAGCCGGGAGCCAACCCTTCGTGGTCGCGGCAGCGGTGATCGCCGACACGAATCGGTCGCGCTCGGCGGAGCCGGCCCCCGCCACGTCGAGGGTGAAAATGGCCCGCGAGGCGATCTGCGTGGTGCTGCCGTAGGCGATGTCCTTGAGCGTCGGGTCGCCTTCGCGCCGGGTGACACCGGCTGTGGCATCCGTCAGCCGGAAGGCCTTGGTGCTGTCTGCGGACAAGCTCATCGACACCGGCGGGGTCACCGATCCGGAGTTGCCGACGATGACCGGGAACCGCGAGTCGGAGGTGTAGCCCGCGATCGGGATCTCCTCCCGGTTGAGGTTCTTGTAGGCCCAGTTGTCGTAGAAGCTCGGGTTCGAGTTGTACGGGATGGACTGGAAGGTGGCGGTGTTCGTCGTCGAGGGCGTGCCGGGACCGCCGTCTTCGTAGATTCCCATGACGATGCGGATGCGTCGGTCGAGGGGCAACCCCGCCTCGAGCAGCGCCTTGGCCGCGAGCAGCGTCGCCAGCGTCGGGCCGCTGTCGTCCTGCAGGCCCGCCCCGTAGACCCAGCCGTCCTGGACATAGGGCGAGTGGTACGCACCAGGAGTGCCGAGGTTGCCATCGGCGTCCCGCCAGCGCGCCAGCTGGGCTGGCGAAACGGAAGCCGTCGGCGAGTCGAGGTGGCTCAACGCCATGACCATCTCCGGGGCGTCCGGGTCACCGATCTCTGCGTAGACGTACTTGTCGGGCTGGCGTTGGACGACCACCGGGAAACCCAGGTCGGTGGCCAGCTTGACCACCCAGGCGAGCTTGGCGACCTTGCGGTCGTACTCGTTCTGGTTGGTTTCGGTGTTGCTGACCGGGAAGGGGTACGCCGTTGCGGCCGTGCCGCCTCGGGAGATGGAGTCGTAGCTCGACCCGTCCAGCATCGCCCCGATCAGACTGAGCGGGTCGTAGGTGCCGTCCCCCGCCCGCGCGCTGTTGACGCGTCCAGCCAACGCCTCAACTTCCGCGTGGATCGCGTCGCGCTCGGCGTCGGTCACCGACAGATCGTAGGTGGCGCTCGGCTGGAAGGGCTCCTCGCTGAAGCTGGTCGCGGACGCGTTAGACGCTACACCCATGGACAGGAGCAGTGACATGCCAAGTGTCAGTGCAAGGGTTTTCTTCCGCATCACCGTGATCTCCCCGAATGGTCAGACCCAAAAAAACATCGGATGAATTTCGCTGTACGCGAGACCCTTTCAGGCGTCTCCCAGCTTGTCAACGAACCTTTCGGAGTAACGGTTCGTGGCGCTGCGTGACCAGGTGGTGCGGTGCGGGCGTGTTCGAAGTGGAGGACGACGAGCACGGCGGACACGAACATCGATACTTTTCAAGGGGTAGCTGAACATGGAGATCGATCGATGTTCCCCCATCGAAAGTCTTCAAAGGGGGTCACCCTCGTGGCTCCCATCGATGTTTTTCAGGGGGTCACCTCGTTCATTCAAGGGGCCTCAAAATAGAGGGCGGCCTCTTTTTTGATGGCCCGCCATGAATCGGGGCGGCCCCCTCGACGGCTGCGCAGAGCAGATCGAGCGCGGCACCGTCTCCCCCATGTTCCCGTGGGGAGCGATGGCCACCACCCGCGGCGCCGACATCGCCTACCTCACCATCCGACCTGCACCAGCGGCCGCCGACGGCGGCAAGCTGTACGAGGTCGGCGTCATCGGCCACGGCCCCTCCCGCCAAAACCTCGTCGAGCACGTCACTGACGAAATCCGCACCTGGGACAGCGGATACCGCTTTCGGACCGTGCGGTTCGAGATTCCCGACGCGCCGGCCTAGGGGGACCCGGCGGCTGGACGCTTGGTCCTCCCCCGCCCGCATCACCCGATCACCGTCGCCTGGCAGTGACGATGGGGAGTTCCTGACCGAGCAGCGCGCGTCCGGGGCGTTCGTGCCCGGCGTCGACACCTGGCTGTCCAGCTTCGACGCGGAGTTCAGTCGTCGGCTGGGCGAGCGCGGCTGGCTCGGGATGACCTGGCCCAAGCGGTACGGCGGGCACGAGCGCTCGGCGCTGGAACGGTTCGTCGTCATTGAGGAGTTGCTCGCGGCCGGCGCCCCCGCGGCCGCGCACTGGGTGGCGGACCGGCAGTCCGGCCGCCGGTGCGCCGGCGGCCGGTCGAGCAGATCGCCATCGTCGACGGCACCCTGATTCCCACCCGCGACCACCGCCTGGCCGCCCGGAGCAAAAACCACCGGTACTCGACGAATCTGCAGGTCGCCATCGACGCCTCCACCCGCCTGGTCATCGCCGTCGGCGACCCACAGCCCGGCAACCGCAACGACACGATCGTCTACCGCAGCTCAGGGATCGAAGAGAAGCTGGACGGGCGGCCGGTGATGGCCGACGGCGGCTACCGCGGCAACCCTGAGGTGATAATCCCGTACCGCAAGCCCGGCGACGGCAGTGACCTGCCGGACTGGAAGGAAGCCCTGAACGTCGAACATCGGACCGTTCGAGCAGGGGTCGAACATGCCCTGGCCAGGATGAAGTGCTTCAAGATCCTACGCGACTACCGCCGCGCCGCCCACACATTGGCCGACGCCGCTTCCGGCATCGCCAACCTCCACAACATCATCCTCGCCGGCTGACCACAGAGCCGGCGCCGGGCAACACCTTCACCCAGTTACGAGACGTCCCTTACGACCTCGTGCACGGTTGTCGATGCTTGAGAATCGATGATCGTGCCATGGTTGGTGCTGCGATCATGACGGATCGTCGGATGACCGGGCTGTCCCGGCAGGTGATTGAAGGCTTGGTCGCGGAGCTGGCGCCGCGGTGGCAAGCCCAGCATCGTGACCGGCTCGCTGCGCGAGCGCGTCGTCGCCGCATAGGCGCCGGCGCGAG
>NZ_JBEXHU010000030.1:0-51693 GCF_040608175.1 Micromonospora sp. NPDC005206 | reverse complement strand
GAGAGGTCGGGTCGGCCGCCGCAGAAGCTAGAACTTCCGAGGAAATCGTCACCCACGAAGCTTTGCACGTCTTTGCACGTCTCAAGATCGGACGCACTGTTCTCGACACGACAGGGCGGTGCCGGACGCACGGTCAGCGGCAAATGAGTGCACCGCGGCGAGGGGACGGCTCTACCGGATCGCCGGGGAATCAGCGCCACCTCGACATGCCCACGTCACCGGTCGCCCTGGCTGAGCATCGCCCGCCGGCGCCCCCATGAACGGATTTTTAGCCCGATCAGTACCGCTGAGACAATTCCCGGTCCACAGTGGACCGCTAGTACGCCGGCCAGGCTCGGGCCGCCCCAATCCGACCGGTAGTCGGCCGGATCCTTCATGTTGATCACGAACGGCTCGACAGCAGCACGAACAATCAGGTAGAGCCCGAACAGCATTCCGACAGCGGCAAGGATCCTCTTCATGCGCACGACGCTAGAAGGAGATCGCGCGGCTCCACGTCACTCCCCGGTATCATCTTCCGCCTCGTACCAGCGTGCGACTGCCGCACGTCGACCTGACTGAGCGTCGGAATCGAAGACGTCCGACTCGCGGCTACTTAGAGACTTTGCGCAGGATCGGTGTCCGGCCAGACTCGGTCCAGGTGCTCGGCGAGACGCTCCCACATTGCGGCTGCCCACCGGTGTCATTGGTGTGGCTCTCTCATGGCCTGCGGTCTCGCCGGGCACCGCGCGAGGAGAGGCTGGAAAGGGGTTTGTTCTGCTCGAAGTAGCGGTGCCCTCCTTGCTGACAACTCATCGAGTTCAGTCAAGGGGAGGCGCCGATGTCGGTGATCATCGGGATGGACCCGCACAAGCGCTCAGCAACCATCGAGGTTGTCGACGAACGCGCCCGGGTGCTCGCAGTGGGCAGGTACGGCACCGACAAGACCGGCTACGCGCAGATGCTCGCCGCCGGCCGCAAGTACACCGATCGGGTGTGGGCGGTCGAGGGGTGCAACGGCATCGGCAAGCACATCGCCCACCGCCTGCTGCATGACGGTGAGACGGTCATGGACGTGCCCGCGAAGCTGTCCGCGCAGGTGCGGGTGTTCGCCACTGGCAACGGCCGCAAGACCGACCCGGTGGATGCGCACTCGGTGGCGATGGTGGCACTGCGTTCGCCGAACCTCGTACGGGTCCAGCTCGACCCGGACCTGCAGGTGATGGGGATGCTGGTCGACCGTCGCGACGAGCTTGGCCGCGCACGGACGCAGACCGTCAACCGGCTGCACCGGCTGCTGCTGGAACTTTTCCCAGGCGGGGCAAAGCAATTCCTGTCCGCCCGGCAGGCACGTGCGCTGATCGCGACCATCAAACCCCGCGACATCGTGGGCAAGACCAGACGCCGCCTCGCCGTCGAGCTGATCGGTGAACTTGAGAGCATCGACAAGAAGATCAAGACCGCGGAGAAGGACCTCAAAAAGCTGGTGATCGCCCGCGGCTGCACCCTGATGGACCTGCACGGCATCGGCCCGTCAGGTGCAGCCCGGCTGCTGGCAGACGTCGGCGACATCCGCCGCTTCGCCGACCGCAACCGGTTCGCCTCCTGGAACGGCACCGCCCCGCTCGACGCCTCCTGCGGCGACCAGCAGCGTCACCGGCTCTCCCGCGCCGGCAACCGCCGCATCAACCGGACGCTGCACATCATGGCCGTGGTCCAGCTACGCAACCGCACCGAAGGCCGCGCCTACTTCGACACGAAGAAAGCCGCCGGGAAGACCTCGATGGAAGCCATGCGGGCGCTCAAGCGGCGACTGTCCAACGTCGTCTACACCCGCATGCTCGCAGACCAACAGCAACGGCAGGCGGCGGATCCGGGAGGGCACTCGGGGACGACTCTGCAACCCAGCGTGACCGACCTGACCCCGGACATCGGCCCTTCGGACAAGCCACTTCCCGGACCCGCCACCACCCAACCTAAACCCGCCCTCCGAGCGGTGTCTTGACACAAAGGGTGCCATGACAGGACGCCCGAGGGTGACCAATCGGTTGTCGCGTGCTTCGATGGGAAGGTGACCCGCCTCCATGAATCCGAGCATGTCGTCACCGCCAGCCGTGATATTGCCGCGACGGCTGCGGAGATCTTCGAGCTCATCGCCGATCCGTCACAGCAGCCCCGCTGGGACGGCAACGACAACTTGTCCGAGGCGCTTTCCGGGCAGCGAGTCCATGCCGTCGGTGACGTCTTCATCATGACGATCACGACAGGCAGCGTCCGCGAGAACCATGTGGTCGAGTTCGTCGAGCAGCGCCGCATCGCGTGGCGACCAAGCGAGCCAGGCCAGCCGACACCCGGGCATCTGTGGCGGTGGGTACTCGAGCCGATCGACGCATCACACACGCGCGTGACGCACACCTACGACTGGACACAACTCACGGATGAGAAGCGCATCCCGCACGCAAGAGCGACCACGGCGGACAAGCTGCGGGCCTCGCTCGACCGGCTCGCCGAGCTGGCCGAACGCCGCTGATCCACACCCTCGGAACGCCATCAGCCGAGCAACGTCGTTCAGCGGAGCACGTCCCGAATCCGGCGCCGCCGGCCATCGGCCGTTTGATCACTTCGACGCCGGGCCTCCGCCATGATCACGTGCGCGCTCATCGGCAGATCCGGATGGTGGGGGCGCATGCCTGCAACTCATGGCGTGGGTCCTATCGCCGGCAGCCCCAGGAAGGCGGGCCCGGCAGGCTGCCTGCGGAGGGCTTCTTGGCGTTTCTGAGCGAGGAAGGTCAGCGTTAGGTCGATTCCTTCAATCTCGACGAGCCAGCGCTCCTGTTCAGCGCGGTGCCGCACCCGCTCGAAGAACTCGGGAAGCTCGAACGGTTCGGCCTCCTCGTCGAGCTTGCGTAGGTCTCCCCGCAGCCCCTCGGGGAGCTGCACGGCGAGATCCCGTGCCTGGCCGCCGCTGAGCCGCTCCGCCAACGTCGCGAGCGTCGGGATGTCGTCTTCGTCGACGGCGTCCGTACCCCGTTCGGCAAGGCGGGTGGCACGGGTGATCGGCTCGGACCTCGAACCCCCTCCTGCCGCGAATGCTGCGTCTACCCGCGCGTCAAGGGTGAAACGGCGCCCGCCGCGTCAGTGGCCGGGGGCCTCCGCGGCGCGTGCCGCCGCGACGATGGCGCTCACCCCGATCCCGGCCTGGTCCATCAGCTGGGTCGGGGTACCGGAGGTGGGGAGGCCCCGTACCGCCAGGTGCTTCACCCGCACCGGCTCGGCGAGGTCGGCCAGGGACTCGAGGACCGCCGACCCCACGCCACCCTCCGGGTAGTGATCCTCGACCACCAGCAGCCGGCCGCCGGTGGCCCGGACGGCGTCGAGCAACCGGTCCCGGTCCAGCGGCTTGACCGAATACAGGTCGATGACCCGGGCCTTGATCCCCTCGCGCGCCAGCTCGTCGGCGGCGGCGAGGCAGTTGTGCACCGTCACCCCGGCGCCGATCAGCGCGACGTCGTCGTCGCCGCCGCCGCCGCGGAGCAGTTTGCTGCCGCCGACCGGGAAGGCGTCCTCGTTGTCGTAGAGCACCGGGTACTTGCCTCGGGTGGTGCGCAGGTAGTTGACGCCCTTGCGGTCGACCATCTGCGCGACGAGGGCCGCGCAGGACACGGCGTCGCTGGGATACAGCACCGTCGACCCCTGCACGGCGCGCATGGCTGCCAGGTCCTCCAGCCCCATCTGCGAGGGACCGTCCGTCCCGATCTCCACCCCAGAGTGCGACCCGGACAGGGCGATGTCGGCCCGGGAGATGCCGGCCATCCGCACGAAGTCGTAGGCGCGGGAGAAGAACGCCGCGAAGGTCGAGGCGAAGGGCCGATAGCCGCGTACCTGAAGCCCGACCGCGGCGGCGACCAGTTGCTGTTCGGAGATGAACATCTCGAAGAACCGGTCGGGATACGTTTCGCCGAACTTGTCGGCGCGGGTGGAGTCGCTGACCTCACCGTCTAGGGCGACCACGTCCGGCCGCGAGCCCAGCGCGCGCAGCGCGTCACCGTACGCGTTCCGGGTGGCCACCTTTGCCCCCTTGTCGTACCGCGGCAGCGTGGGCGGCTCGCCGACGGGGGCGCCGGCGGGCGGGGCGGACTCGGGTTGCGGCCCGGTGACGCGGATCTGGCGTATCCCGCCGAGAGCCTCCACGGCCCGCTCGGCCATGTCGGGTTTCAGCGGCTTGCCGTGCCACCCGGGCTGGTTCTCGACCTCCGGCACCCCCTTGCCCTTGACCGTCCGGGCGAGCACCACGGTCGGGCCCGTCGCCTGCCGCGCCCGGCCGAACGCCTCGTCGATCGCGGCCAGGTCGTGGCCGTCGATGACGAGCGCCTGGCAGCCGAACGCCTCGACCCGGCGGCGGTAGGTGTCCAGGTCCCATTCCAACTCGGTCGGACCCCGCTGCCCGAACCGGTTGATGTCGACGATCGCGGTGAGGTTGCGCAGTCCGTAGTGGCCGGCCTTGTCCAGCGCCTCCCAGATGGAGCCCTCGGCCATCTCGCTGTCGCCGCACAGCGCCCACACGTGGAACGGCAGGTGGTCGAGGTACCGGCCGGCGAGCGCGATCCCGACCCCGACGGGCAGTCCCTGACCGAGCGACCCGGTGGCCACGTCGACCCAGGGCAGGGCCGGCGTGGGGTGTCCCTGCAGGCGCGACCCGAACTGGCGGTAGGTCTCGACCAACTCCTGATCGGTGATCGCGCCCACCGCCTTGAAGACCGCATACAACAGCGGCGAGGCGTGGCCCTTGGAGAAGATCAGGTGGTCGTTGGTCCGACCGCGCGGGTCCGTCCACTGGTAACGCAGGTGTCGGGAGATCAGCACCGCGAGCAGGTCCGCGGCGGACAGACTCGAGGTCGGATGCCCCGATCCCGCCCTGGTGCTGCACCGGATCGCGTCCACTCGGAGTTGGGCGGCGAGCTCACCCAGTCGGGTGAGCTCCTCCGCGCGCAGGGTGCGCTCTGCTTCCATCGTCACCGGCATCGCCTCCGCAGATACCGTAGTCAGGAAAGACCCGCATTACCCGGTAATCGCCGATTTGCCAGGGGCAGAGCGGGCCGGCCACGACCGGGAGCCGACCAGCCAGCCCGCCACCGCCAGGTACGGGCCGAAGACCGTCGGCGGGTGCCGGGCCGTGGGTGGTTGCGGAGGGAGCCATCCCGCCTGCCATCGACCCGGCGAGCCGAGCAGGCGCTCTTGCATTAAGCCATCGCGCCGTCTCGGCGCCGCAGATCTTCCCGTCACGAGGTTCCAGACGGGCGGCAGGGCGGCCATCGGTTGCTCGATAGGGCTGCCAGTAGGACACCTTTTGTCCCGATCCTGTAGACCGAGTTGTGGGCCCCAAGCTCGATCTTGCAGGAAGCCTTGCGACAAGTGATCTTGACGATCCCTTAACGCAACAGCGCCCCAGTCAGCACGGCGTCGGCCGACTGGAGGCGGATCTGGCTGACCTCGGCGACCGCCAGCCTGAGCTGGTATCCGTAAGTTCCTGTGCGGTTGGTGACCTGGCAGGTGCCGATCGGGTGCATGGCGCCGGCACGGTCGACGGCGAAGGCTGCGTAGGGGCCGTCGGCGGGCGCGGCGGTGATGGTGACCAGCACCCAGGACGGGTTCCCCTGGTAGAGGAAGACGGTGCCCGCTGGTCGTGCGTCGGCAGTGGTCAGGGTGGTTGCCTTGAGGTAGCGACCGTTGGCGACAGCGAGGGTCTGCCGGTACTGGTCGGCTAGGCGCCGGTCCTCTGCGGTACGTGACTGGACGAACAGCGCCCCGCCGCCGGCGCCGACCAGCACGGAGACCGCGATCGCCAGGGCCGCCACGACCCGCCGCCGGGCCAAGAAACGCCGGCGGGGTGGCGGCGCGGGAGCCGCGTCCAGCCGGGCGAGGACGCTGCTCTCGAACTGCGGCGGGGGATCGACGGAGGGCGCGAGCAGCAGGACGGCATCGGCGGTCGTGGTCAGGTGGTGAAGTTCTCGGCGACAGTCCTGGCAGCGCGCCACGTGGGCCAGGGCCCAGGCCCGATCATCCCCAGCGGCCGCACCGGTGGCGAGCTCCGGGAGCACGCCGCGCACGTCGGGGCACTGTGGCAGCTCACTCATCACGTACCTCGAAATGATCGCGTAGCCGGGACAGGCCCAGCCTGATCCTGGTCTTGACGGTGCCCAGCGGTAGGCCCTGTCGCTCGGCGATCTCCTTGGCGGTGAGTCCGTGGAAGATCGCCAGGACGACGGCCGTGGCCTGTTCGGGCGGCAGCTCGCGCAGGGCGACGCGGATGCGGTCGGCGTCGGCGACCTCGTCGGTCGGTGCGGTGGTGGCGGCGGTTTCGGCGGCGGCGAGCAGCGCCACCATCACCTCCGGCTCGTAGGGGCGATCGCGGCGCAGCCGTATCGCGTCGATTGCCGCGTTGCGGGTGATGGACAGCAGCCACGGCAGCACGGCGCCACGGCGGGGATCGTAGCCGCCGGCGTACCGCCACGCCCGCACGAACGCCTCCTGGGCGACGTCCTCCGCGGTGGCCGTGACCCCGACGATACTCACCGCCAGGCCGTATACCCGGGCCTGGAAGCGGCGCACGAAGCTCGCCGTGGACTGCGGGTCCCCGGCCGCCATCCCAGCGACCAGAGCCTCGTCACTGACACCCACATTCAGTACTACGCACGACACGTCGTTGCGGGATCTCTCCTGGGCGAGAAATCCCTCCCCAGGTCGACGCAGGTAGTACTGGTATGAGACTCAAGATTGCGATAGGCGTGGCGATGCTGGCCACACTGGCCGCCTGCACCGGACCGAACGGCGCGACCGGGGGCGACAGCGGCGAGTTGTCGGTCCTCGTCGTCGAGCCCGTCAGCGGCGCTACCGTGTCCACCCCGTTCACCGTCAAGGTTGACAGCAGCGAGCCGCTCGGCCCGAGCGAGTCTGGCCAGCACCACGTGCACATCTGGTTCGACGACAACGAATCCGACTACCTCATCGTCGAGTCCAACACCACCCAGATCACCGACGCGCCCTCCGGGCAGCACACGATGCACGTGTCGCTGCGCAACGCCAACCACTCCCCGGCCGGGGCCGAAGCCACCACGCCGATCACCATCGGAAGTGGCGGAGGGCCTGTACCCTCGCCCAGCGCCGCAAGCGAGGGGACGCCACCCACGATCTCCAACCCGTACATCTACTGACGCCATGGCCAGCGACCCAGGCACCGTCCGGCGCTACTCCCGCGCCACGCGGTGGTTTCACGCACTCACCTATCTCACCGTGCTGATCCTGCTGGGTACCGGCTGGTGGTTGGTCGCCGGGCGGGAGGGGCAGCCCAGTGTTGCCGCTCGGCTGACCGGGATCGCCGACACCAGCCTGCACCGGTACGCCGGCTGGGTGCTGACGGCACTGGCCGCCAGCGCGGTGACGCTCGGGGTACGGGCAACCCGCGCCTTCCTCCGGGAGTCGCTGCGCCACGACCACGGCGATCTGAGGTGGTTCGCCCGCTGGCCGGGCGCACTCGTGACCGGCCGGTTCGCCCGGCACGAGGGCCACTTCGACCCGGGACAGCGCGTCGCGAACCTGCTGATGGTCGGGCTGTTCGTGGCCCTGATCGGCAGCGGCATCGGGTTGGTCCTGGTCACCGGCGGCCCCTGGTTCGTCTGGCTGCAGCGGGTGCACCGCTGGGCCACGTACCTCATCACACCGGTCCTCATCGGACACATCGTCATCGCTGCCGGCCTCCCGCCCGGCTACCGCGGCGTGGCCCGAGCCATGCACCTCGGTGGCCGCCTGCCGCTACAGGTCGCCCAGCGGCTCTGGCCGGGCTGGCTCGATCGGCAACGCGGAGCCCACCATGACAGCTGAGCCGCCGTGCCCGTTCACGACCTCGGTCGCCTCGCTGCTCATCGGCGCCCTCGGCCCGCTCGAACGGCAGGAACTCGAAACCCACCTGCGGCAGTGCCCGATGTGCCTGGAGGAACTCATCCTCCTCGCGCCGCTGCCCGGCCTGCTGCACCGAGCAACGCCGCCTGAGTTGTGCCCCCGATGGGAGCCCTGATCGACGGGATGGCAACGAGCGTCGGGGTCGGGCTCGCGGTGGGTGTCCGCGTCGGCAGCTCGGCCGGCTGCTGCGCCAGTTTCGCACCGGAGCGGGCGTGACCGTGGGCGCCGCCGCCGAGGCGGCGGGCGGTTGAATGGCTGGTCGACAACTCGCTCGTCGACGACGAAACGGGCGAGCGTTTCGTGGCCGAGCACCGAGATCCCGACCATCCCTGAGCTGGCGCCCGCGCCGCGCGATTTCCTGTACGACGAACGCACGCATCTGCCGCAGGCCGCGCGTCGTGGAGCGCAGCCGTCTGACGGGTGGCGACGCGCGCATGTGCCGATGAGCGGATATCTGATCTTGATCCCGGTGTCGGTGTGCGATGACTAAAGTCTCGTGCCCTTGCGCGGAGCCGAGACCCACGCGGGCTGGTACTGCTGCGGGCTGATTGTGCGGCAGCCGCCGAAACAAGTACTAGCGGAAACGGGTTTGCTATGGAAACCTGTTGGCATGACCACTGACTCGGTACCCGCCGGCGGTGACCCCCGCCGGCTGCTGTCTGATGCGCGCGACCTCGCGCGCCGGGTTCGTCTTGACCAGCGGGTGACGTGGCTGCCGCTGCTGGTGCTGGCCCTGGTGATCTTCGGGGCGATCCCGGCGTACCGGTACGGTCGCGTCGTCAGCGACTGCCAGGCGGTGCAGGACGGCCAGGTGTGCAAGGTCTGGTTCCAGACCGTGACGTTCTACTGGTTGGCGGCGCTGGTCCTGGCGTACGTGGTGATCGCCGGCGGGTACCTGCGGGTGGCCCGGGCCCGGGGCGTGGACGCCCGGGTGCTGCCGTACGCGGTCACCGGCGTCGCGCTCGTCGGGCTGGGCTTCGCCTTCGCGGCGGTGTGGATCCGCCTCAACCCGCTGACCTACCCGGAGGAGCCGTCCGCCTTCGCCCAGTTCCTGTCCCGGCTGCTCGACCCGCCCGGCGCGATCGGGTTGGCCCTGCTGGTGCTGGCCTGGCTGGAGCGGCACGTCGCGCTGCTGCTGTTCACCATCGGGTACCTGACGGTGGTGCTGGTGCCGATCAACTTCGGATGGGGCGCGCACTGGGGTCCGCACACCTGGTTCATACCCGAGCTGGTCATCAACGGCGGCGTGCTGCTGCTGGGCAGCGCCGGCTTCGCGCTGGCGCAACGGCTGCGGCGGCCCCGGTGACCGACCCCGCCGACACCCCGGAGCCGGACGAGACCGAATCCCCGCATCCGGTCACCGGCCTGGACGACGTGGTGCACCAGCGGGTCCGGCTCGGCATCCTCACCATCGCGCACGAGGCCCGCCGGGTCGAGTTCGGCTACCTACGCACCCAACTAGAACTGACCGCCGGCAACCTCTCCCAGCACATAGGCGTGCTGGAGACCGCCGGGCTGGTCCAGGTCGAGAAGGGCTACGCCGGACGGCGCGGCCGTACCTGGATCACCCTCACCGCCGCCGGCAACACCGCGCTCGCCGAAGAGATCGGGCGCCTGAAGCTGCTCATCGCGCGAGTCGAGACCACCGACACCCAGGAGGACCGATGACCACCGCACTGACCCGCCGACACCTGCTCGCAGCCGCGCTCGCAACCGGGGTCGCCGTGCCGCTCGGCGACGCCGGCCGCGGCCGCGACCACGACAGCCACCGCCGCTTCGTCCGCGCCCGCGGCATCACCCCCGTCATCGCCCGCCGCGGCACCGCCCACGGCTCCAACCTCGGCACACTGCGCTGGGTCAACGCGCGTCCAACCCAGAGCCTCCGTCGACGAGACGAGTCGACTAGGCAAACGACACCATTTGATCGGGTACACGGATCTGCCGCTGAGGCGGTGCTGCGGCTCACGTCGATCGTCACGGTCCGTACGCCGCTCAGCAGGCCATTGATCACAAGTCTGGCGAGCGCGCCACATGGCGACGATCTTGGCTCGGCTTACGCCACCAGCTCCTCGCTGAGGGTCCATAGACGCGCGGCCGCCTCGGGGTCGCGGGCCAGGGAGCTCGGCTCGATCTGCTTGCCGCGGAAGAAGTAGCCTCCGGTGACCTCGGCCGCCTCTGGGGCGCTGGCCAGGTGGACCGGGGTGGCCGCGCCGGTCTGGACGGTACCCATGAAGGGCTTGGCGGCCGCGACGAGGAGCTTCGCGACGCCGCGGACCTCGCGGCCCAACTGGGTGCGGATGAGGCCCGGGTGCAGGCAGTTGGCGACCACGCCGGTGCCGGTCAGGCGCTTGGCCAGCTCGGCTGTGAACAGGATGTTCGCCAGTTTCGACAGCGGGTAGCTCGGCTCGCCGTGGGCCAGTTCGTCCCAGGGAATCTGCTTGGCCGAGCGATGCACATTGGACGAAACCGTGATCACGCGGGCCGGCGCGCTGCCTACCAGCCGTTCCCGCAGCAGGCTGGTCAGCAGGAACGGCGCCAGATGGTTGACGGCGAACATGGTCTCGTAGCCGTCGACCGTGAACTGCTGCTTGAGCATGATCACACCGGCGTTGTTGTCGAGCACGTCGAGCCGGTGGTACTTCTCCAGCACCTCGGCGGCCAGCCGGCGCACTTCGGCCAGGCTCGACATGTCGGCCGTCAGGAGGTCCACCTCGGCGCTGGGCGCCCGATGCCGGATCTCCTTGACGGCCGCTCGCCCTCGCTCGACGTCGCGCCCGACGACGACCACGGTGGCCCCCAGCTCGGCCAGCCGGGCCGCCGTCTCCCGGCCAATCCCGCTGGTCCCGCCGGTCACCAGACACACCTTGCCGGACATTGTGGTCATCGACCCTCCCGGATGTACTTGCCGCAGCGCCATTCTCTCCACGGCGACGCCTCGGGTACCAGGTGTGGCTCGACGCCGTCAGCAGACGTGCCCAAGACACACGAGCGCGACGAGCAATCCCTCCGTCGAGCGAACGCGTCTGCCCTCGTACACGTGGCAAACGCCTGAAGACGTGCCAGCCTTCAGGTATCTCTGATTTCCGTGCCCGGCGCACTCATTTGCCGCGATTCGCGCGCTACGCAGCGTCACGCCGAGTTGGCCCGGTTGCCGTCCGGACATGCCGAGATGCGTGCAGCCGATCAAGGTCCGGCGGGTCGGTGCCGTCCGCGGCGGCGTCAGGGGATGAGCCGGTCGAGCAGTTCGAACCGTTCGTACGGCTGGTTGTAGTCGCCGAAGTGCCCGTCGTCGCGCACGATCTGGGTGCCGCCGAGTCGCTCGAACATGGCGCGTCCCTGTCGGTCGTCGCAGCCGTACGGATCCTTGCGGGAGTTGATGTAGTAGATGTCCCGCACGTGCGACCGGATTGCGGCCCAGTCGTAGCCCTGCTGGAGGACCGGTTCCTCCTCCGTGTTGGGCCGGGTGCAGTAGCCGGCAACCAGGATTGCCTGGGCGACGGTTACGTCCATATGCTCCAGGAGCGCGAGCAGGAGGGCCGCGCCGCCGGAATGGCCCACGAGGACCGTGTCCTCGTCGAAGCTGTGCCCGTTCAGCACCTTCGGTAGGAACGTAGCGATCGGCTCGACGTTGATGCCCGGGTGATGCGGCACCTCGACGGCGTATCCCCGGGCCGCGAGCCGCCCTGCCAGCCAGGGATACCAGCATATGTCCGGGTTGCCGCCGGTCCCGTGGAAGATGATCGCTCTGCGCCCCATCATGCCCCCTTCGGATCGACGTCTTGATCAAACCACGTGATCCGCACGAGCGGCTCTCGGCGTGCTGACGCAAGTCAGGCGGAGTCGAGTCGCCCTCATGTGCCACCGATCGCGCGCGTTGGCTGCGGTGCCGACTTGGTCCCCGCCGATTGGGCGCGCACATCTAGCCGCGTTCCGCTCGGCCGTACGGAAGGTCATTCCGCTGCGCCCCGGCCGCGGCACTCAAGTCGGGCGCGGATGTCTCGGTCACCGTGCGCTTGGACGCCAAGGTCAAGACCGCGATCTCCTCGATCCCCGAGGACGCCTGGACCACGATCGAGTACACCGACGCCGACTACGACGAACAGACCAGTCGTTTCTCCCGCTCGATGTCACATCCGCGGCCCGGCCGGTGTCTCCATGGCATGACGACCTACCAACCGGTCGACACAGCCACCGACACAGGAGGAGACATGGAGCACACGACCCGCATCCCCCCGGCCGAGATTACCGGCGTCAAGGGAGCGCTGATCAAGCGGATGATCGAGAAGAAACTGGGCAAGGTGCCGACGGCGGTGGGCGTCTACTGGCACAACCCCAAGGTGCTGTTCGCCAGCTTCGGCCTCGGCGGCAAGCTGCAGAAGTGGGACGCCTGCGACGAGGGCCTGAAGTCGTTCGCCCACATGGCGGTCGCGTCGCTAGTCGGCTGCACGTGGTGCCTGGACTTCAACTACTTCGAGACCCGCAACAAGGGGCTCGACGTGGAGAAGGCGCGCGAGATCCCGCGGTGGCGGGAGGCGGACGTCTTCACCCCGCTGGAGCGGGACGTCCTGGAGTACGCCGAGGCGATGAGCCAGACACCGCCGACCGTGACCGACGAGCTGGTGGACCGGCTGCACGCCGAGCTGGGACCTCCCGCCGTGGTCGAGCTCACCTCGGTGATCGCATTCGCGAACATGAGCACGCGTGGCAACGTGGCGCTCGGCATCGAGTCCGACGGGTTCGCCGCCACGTGCGGCTTAAAGCCGCTGGCCGAGCGACCGGGAGTAGCGTCCGCGTCATGAGCGAGGACCCCTTTGTCGCCCACCGCAGCCTGCTGTTCACCGTCGCCTACGAGATGCTCGGCTCGGTCGCCGACGCCGAGGACGTGGTGCAGGAGACCTGGCTGCGGTGGGCAGCCTTGGTCGACGCCGAGCGCTGCGAGGTCCGGGACCCCCGCGCGTACCTCGTGCGGATCGTGACCCGGCTCTGCCTCAACCGGCTGCGCACGCTCGCGCGGCAGCGCGAGGAGTACGTGGGCGAGTGGCTGCCCGAGCCCGTGCTGACCAGCCCGGACGTCGCCGAGGACGTCGAGCTTGCGGAGAGCGTGTCGATCGCCATGCTGGCGGTACTCGAGACGCTGCTACCGACGGAGCGCGCGGTCTTCGTGCTCCGCGAGGTCTTCGACGTTGCCCTTGCCGAAAACCTCATCCGCACAGGTCAGGCGGCATGCTGGTACTCGTGGAGGATGCCGCCGAGCCGATCACGTCGGCGTATGTCGAGACGGGTGATCTTGTATGGGTCGGCGATCGGCGCGGGTAGCGAGCGGAGCGGACGGGCGTTCGCGATGCCCTGGTGAGGCCGGTGCCCGTTGTAGAACTGTTCGAACGCGCGCAGGGCGTGCAGCAGGTGGCGCTGATTCCAGATCAAGGTCCTGTCGAGGAGCTCTTGCCTGCAGCTCTGCACCCACCGCTCCATGATCGAATTCATCCTTGGCATCCGGACGCCGCTGAGCACGACCTCCATCCCCGAGTCGTTGAGGACGGCGTCGAACAGCTCCGGGAACTTGCCGTCCCGGTCCCGGATCAGGAACCGCGCCACACAGTCGGCGTCCTCAAGGTCCATGACGAGGTTCTTCGCGGCCTGCACCACCCAGGCCGCTGTCGGGTGTGCGGTAGCGCCCAGGACCCGGATCCGGCGACTGCCGTGCTCAATCACCGCGAAAACGTACATCCGCGCCCCGGACAGGGTGACCGTCTCGAGAAAGTCGCACGCCAGCAGGGCGTCGGCCTGGGAACGCAGGAAGTCGGCCCAGGTACTGCAGGTGCGCTCGGGTGCCGGGTCGATGCCTGCCTCCTTCAGGATCTCCCACACCGTGGAGGCGGCCACCTTCACCCCTAGGACCAGAAGCTCGCCGTGGATCCTGCGATACCCCAGCTGGGGTTCTCCCGCGCCAGGCGCAAGGCCAGGGCGCGGACGGAGCGCACGGTCCGCGGCCGGCCCGGGCGTTTCGGCCGGGAGCCGGCGGCTTGCCGACGGGCGACCAGGTCGCGCTGCCAGCGCAGCACCGTATCCGGACGGACCAGCAGCCGCAGCCGACGCAGCACGCCCTTCGGCAGGCGGTGCAGCAGCGCCGCGAGAAAGATCCGGTCGCTCGGGGTGAACCGCGCTCTCTCCATGCCCAGTTGACGCTGCAGGACAGCGAGTTGGTGACGCAGGGCAAGGATCTCCGCATCCTTCTCCCGATCACTCATCGGCAGCAAGCGCAGCACCGCGAACGCGTTCGACACGGTCAGGAAGGCGAGTCGCAGCAGCACGGTCGATCATCATGCCGCGGCGATCACCAAGCGCGCGAGGCCACAGCAGCTATAGCCAACCTCCCTGACCCCGCACACCAGCTTTCACCAGGGCGGATGAGGTTCTCGGCAAGGGCAAGGTCAACAGGGATTGCACCTCGGCTGATGTCCTCATCTGGCCGCAAGCTGCAGTTCGTCCTGAATGACGATCATGGACTCCCGGTCGACGTCGCCCCTCGGACACCAATCATTACCCCACGGTGTGCGCTGAGATCTACTTCAGCGCGCACCGTTTGCGTTTTGGTCTGGTAGGTGAGCCGGCGGCCCAGCTGTCGGTAGACCTCGGCTTTGTCGTCGGGGTCGGCGTCGCGCAACACGGTGGCGATGTCGCCGAGCGCTCGGACCAAGTCGGCGATCTGGGAGGGCGGCCCGGAGCTGCGCGGGCTTGTGTCACAGGCCGCGACAGTGGCCCGGGCTGCGGCCGCAACTGGCGTGAGTTGATCCACGGGCTGGGCGTCGGCCAGGGCGTGGTCGTTTGTTCGAGATGGTCCAGGGCGAACGCGGATGCCAGCCACGCGTCGAGCGGGTCGGTGAGGGCGTCCTCGCGGAGGTAGCAGCCGCTGCCGCTTGTCGTCACGTAGCCCGGAGCGGGCAGACGTCCAGCAGCGCCGGTCATGCTGTCCGCAACCGGACGACGAACCGGCACCCCTCGATCGTGTTGTGCACGTCGACCTTGCCACCGTGCGCCTCGACCAGCCCGTGCACGATCGCCAGGCCGAGTCCGCCGGCGCCGCCTGGGCTCTGCCCGGGGGAGCGAGCCGGCTCGCCGCGGAATGCCACGTCGAATAGTCGGGGCAGGTCGCTGGGGGAAATCCCGCCGCAGGTGTCGGCCACGGACAGCCACGCGGCATTCCGGTCATGCCCCGCCTCGATCCGCACGGTGCCGTCGTCCGGTGTGTAGCGCACGGCGTTGAGCAGCAGGTTGGCCACCACCCGCGCCAGTTCCGGCTCACTGGCTGCCACGGTGGGCCAGCCGGCTTCGGGGGCGACCAGACGGATGCGACGGGCGTCCGCCAGCGGCGCGGCGGCAGCCAGCGCGTCCGACACCACGTCCCTGAGGGGCACCGCTGCCAGCGACAGCCGCAACGCCCCCGCGTTGATCCGGGAGAGCTCGAACAGGTCATCGACGAGTCTCGTCATCCGGTCGGTCTCCACGCCGATCCGCCGGTGATACTCGGCAACCGTCGCCGGGTCCCGTACCACCTGGTCCTCCAGCGCCTCCGCCATTGCCCGCAGGCCGGCAAGTGGCGTACGCAGGTCGTGGGACACCCAGGCGACGAGGTCACGGCGGCCCTTTTCCAGTTGCCGTTCCCGGGCGCGAGCCTGGCCCGCCCAGACCGCCGCGCGCGCCAGCCGATGCCCGAAGTGCCCGCCGATGCCGAGGCTGACGACGGCGGCTGCGGCGACCGTGATCAGCACGACCTCGAGGTCGTGCCGGGACAGGAACATCGCCTTGGCGACGGCGGCGACGCCGCCCACGACAGCGAGCACGGTGACAGTGAGTAGTACGCAGAGGTGCACGGTGATCGAGCTGCGGCGCAGTAGCCGTAGCAGCAGCCCTCCGGCGAGGCCGACGACGAGTGCCGCGCCGAGGGCGAGCGCGAAGATCAGCGCAAGATCACGCATCGGTCGGCTCGTACCGGTAGCCAACGCCCCAGACCGTCACGATCCGCCGCGGGTTGGACGGGTCGCTCTCGATTTTTTCCCGCAGCCGTCGGACGTGCACGGTGACGGTCGACTGGTCGCCGAAGTTCCAGCCCCACACCTGCTCCAGCAGGTCGACGCGGGCGAACGCCTGCCTCGGGTGCCGCATCAGATGCGCGAGCAGGTCGAACTCGCGCAGCGTCAGGGACAGCTCCGTCGCACCCAACTGCGCCACCCGGGGACCGATCCGCACCACCAACCCGCCGTCGGTCAACACCTCCGACGGGCGCTCGGAGCGCGGCACGCCGCCGGTACGGCGCAGCACCGAGCGCACCCGAAGCACGAGTTCGCGCGGCGAGAACGGCTTGGTGAGGTAGTCGTCGGCGCCGAGTTCCAGGCCGAGGACCCGGTCGGTCTCGTCGTTACGCGCAGTCAGCATGATGATCGGTACGCCTTCCGGAGCGGACCGCAGCTCGCGGCAGACCTCCAGACCATTCACCGTTGGCAGCATCAGGTCGAGTACGACCAGATGCGGCGCCCGACGAGCGATGGCGGTGAGTGCGGCGGCGCCGTCACCCACGTGGCTGACCTCGTAGCCCGCGTGTTCGAGATAGCGGCAGACCACGTCGCTGACGGTCCGGTCGTCATCGACCACGAGCACCCGTTGCGTCATCGGCCGCTCCCAGATGCTCCCGGCCGCCTGCTGGTGTCCATCGCGGCCCAGCCTAATCAGCGGTTGGGGCGATGCCGACCGGCGAAGTCCTTGCGAGATGGTTACGGCTGGCCCCGTGGGCAGAGTGCTCTCCGGGCCCGTCGAACGCGCGGGCGGCTCAGCGGTGCGTCGTCGGCGGGGACGGCGACACGGTGAGCTCGGCAAACCAACGCCCACGGTGCTCGACGATCTCCCGCACGGACAGGCCGGCCCGGGAGGCGACGTGCTGGGCGGCCCGGGTGTCGAGCCGGGCCCAGCGGAACGCCGGGCCGAGGACCGAACGGCCCGGACGACGTGGTGCGGCGATCCGGGCGAGCCCCTGCCACAGCCCGGAGCCCGGCGGATCGAGTTCGACCAGCACCGTGCCGGCCGGGTCGAGCAGGGCGCGGCAGCGGCGGAGCAGCGCGACCGGGTCACCGCCGATGCCGACGTTCCCGTCGAGCAGGACGGCATGGGCCCATCGGCCCTCACCGGGCAGCGGGTCGAACAGGTCGCGGTGGATCGCCACGGCTCCTCGGGTCCGTGCGTTGGCGACCGCGTAGGCGCAGACGTCGACCCCGACCGCGGTGATCCCGGCGCGGGCGAGCGCCAGCGTGAACCGGCCCGGGCCGCACCCGAGATCGAGCGTCGGGCCGGTGCAGCGGGCCAACACCTCGGCTGTCGCCGGTTCGGCCGGCCCGTGCCAGCGACGAACCGGCAGCCGGCTGCGTGTGCCGTCCCCGTACACGAGCCAGTGGTCGTCCGTGTCCCGGGCGCGCAGCGTGGAGGCGAAACCGCCGCCGTTCGCGGAGACGGTGGAGATGGAACTCATCGGAGCCCGCCGGAATCCAAGGTGCGGTGGACAGCCGTGACCTGCCGCGCGAAGCGGCCACCGGCGATCGCTGCGGCCACCGCCAGCGCATCGGGCCACTCGTCCACGTCACGCAGCACCGGCAGCGGCACGGGCCGCAGTCCGCGTCGCACCAGCGCGGCCCGGGTACGCCGGCCGGTTTCAGGCGTGGACATCGGCACGGTCCGGAGCACGGACGCGTGTCGGGGGTCGCGTAGCCCCAACGCCCACCAACCGCCATCGGCCGCCTCGGCCAGGACCGCCTCCACGCTGGCGAGCTGGCGCACGGCGGCGGCCAGCCGATGTGCCGTGACCTGTGGGGTGTCCATGCCGATCTGGAGCACCGGTCGATCCGGAAAGGCCGCTGCCACGTCCGCGTGGGCGTTGGCCAGCCGCTCTCCCAACCCGGTCCCGCGCTGCGGGAGCACGGTCCAACCGGCGGTCGTCGCGGTCAGCCCGACGGCGTCCTCGCCGTCGGCCAGTCGGCCCGCGCACGCGAGCACCGGGGTCACCCCGGGGGTGGCGCGGACCGCGTCCAGGGTGTCCCGCAGCGCCCCGGCGGCGATCCGGGCCGCCTGCAGCGGAGTGGCGGGCGGGCAGAGTCGGGTCTTGACCGCACCCGGCACCGGCGCCTTGGCCACCACCAGCAGAACCGCGTTCGTGCCGTCCGAACTGCCGTCGGGGGGCGCGGAGCCGGGATCGCCGGCGGAGATCAACGGTTCACGTCCACGGTGCGCAGCACGGCCGCGAAGTCGCGGGTGGCGCGCAACGTGCCGCGTACCGAGCCGGAGACCTTCGACCGGGTGCTGGCGGCGCGGGCCGCGTACGTCACGTCGATCTCGCGGATGCGCCAGCCGGCCGCGGCCGCTCGGATCAGTAGTTCCAGCGGATAGCCGAACGCCCGATCGGCGACGCCCAGGGCGAGTAGCCCCTCGCGGCGGCCCACCCGGATCGGGCTCAGGTCGCGCAGGGGTATGCCCTGGTGCCGTAGGAGCGCCGCGACCAGGGCCGTACCGGCCCGTGCGTGCCACGGCCACACTCCGGCAGAGACGGGCCGGCGGCGACCGACCGCCAGGTCCGCCGTTCCGGTCGCGACCGGCGCGACCAGGGCGGGCAGTTCGGCCGGGTCGAAGGAGCCGTCGGCGTCGAGCACACAGACCAGCTCCGTCCCGGCGGCCTCCAGCCCGGTGTGAACGGCCGCGCCATAGCCCCGGCGAGGTTCGTGTACCACCTGTGCGCCGTGCTGGGTGGCGATCTCCGGCGAACCGTCCCGAGACCCGTTGTCCACCACGATCGCCCGGTAGCCGGGCGGTAGCGCGGCGAGCACCCGGGGGAGTGCGGCGGCCTCGTCCAGGCACGGCAACACGACGTCGATGGGGGTCGGCGCGGCAGCGTCGCGGTCGAACTGAGTTGGCATATCGGCGACGCTAGAACCTCTGCAGGCCGGCCGGGACCGGAAATTGATTACCGAACCCTTACTGCCGGAGCGGTTCTTACCGAACGGTGACGACCTCGTGGTTCGGCTGCCGCCGGGCCGGTTGTGGCCGTACCGTCCGATCGTCATGGACCGCGGTTCCGCTCTCGCCCCCGCCCCCGAACGGGCTCCCCTCCGCCGCCGACCCGCCGACCTTGTGCTGCTGGGCGTCGAGGCGGCGCTGCTCGTCGCCGCGGTGCTCCTCGGCCTGCTGCTCAACCGGCGTGGGGTGGGCCTGCGCGCCAGCGCGGCTCCGCTGTACGCGACCTGGCAGCCGCACATTGGCTGGGGCACCCCGATCGCGGTGCTGGTCGCCGCCGGTGTGATCGCTGCGGGACCGCGCTGGGCCAGGACGGCCCGGTGGGGCGTCCTGCTGGCCGTGGCCTGGCTCGGTGCGGTCGCCTGGACACTGTCGCTCGCCCTGGTGGACGGCTGGTCGGACGGCCTGACCCGCAGGCTGACCGCGCAGGCGGAATACCTGCACGAGGTGCCTCGGGTCACCGACATTCCATCGACGTTGGTCAGCTTCAGTGGCCGGATCCTCGACTTCCAGCCGGAGTCCTGGTCCACCCACACCGCCGGCCACCCGCCCGGCGCGCTGCTGCTCTTCGTCTGGCTCGAACGGGTGGGTCTGGGTGGCGGTACGGCCGCCGGACTGGCCTGCGTCCTGGTCGGAGCGACGGTGGCCGTGTCGGTACCCGTGACGTTGCGAGCGCTCGGCGCCGCCGACGCCGCGCGGGCCGTCGTGCCGTTCCTGGTGCTGCTGCCGGGTGCGGTCTGGATGGGCGCCTCCGCGGACGGGATCTTCGCCGGGGTGGTCGCGGTAGGCTTGGCTCTGCTGGTGGTACGGGGACCGCTCGCGGCGGCGGCCGGCGGCCTGCTGCTCGGTTTCGCGCTCTATTTGTCGTACGGTTTCGTGCTGGTCGGGCTGCTCGCGCTGGCCGTGATCGCGCTGCGACCGGCGCGCCGAATGGGCGCACTGTTCGCCGCGCTCGCCGCGCTCGCCGGGGTTGCCGCGGTGGTGCTCGCGTTCACGGCCGCCGGCTTCTACTGGTGGGTGGGGTACCGGCTGGTGGTCGAGCGCTACTACCAGGGCTGGGCGGCCGAGCGCCCGTACGCCTACTGGGTCTGGGCGAATCTCGCGGCGCTGCTGCTCTCGACCGGCCCGGTGCTCGGGCCGGCGTTACGCCGGGCGGTGCTCGCCGCCGTCGCCGCGGTGCGCGCCCAGCTGGCCCCCGGGCATCGCGATCCGCGGGACCTCGCCTCGGCGGCATGCGCGGCCAGTCCAGCGGCGCTGCTTCCGCTGGTCGCCGCGCTGACCGTCGTCGGCGCGGATCTGTCCGGGCTCAGCAAGGCCGAGGTCGAGCGGATCTGGCTGCCGTTCACGGTCTGGCTGCTGGTGGCCGCGGCTCTGATGCCGGAGAAGACCCGTCGCTGGTGGTTGATAGGGCAGGCGGCGACCGCACTGGCGGTCAACCACCTGCTGTGGACCGTCTCGTGACCCGGCTTCGGCGGATCAGCCGCTGAGGGCGGCCGGCTCACGCAGCGGATCGGTGGCGAACGCGGTGATCCCCTCGGTGAAGCGCACCCGCGCGCTGTAGCCCAGCAACGCTGCCGCCCGCTGCGGGTCGGCCATCACGTGCCGCACGTCGGCCGCACGGGCGCCCCCGACCACCACGGGCGCCGGCCCGTCCATCGCCGACGCGAGCGCCGTGGCCAACTCGCCGACGGTGTGCGGCTCGCCGGAGCAGATGTTCACCGGCACCAGAGCATCGGGGGCCGGGGTGGCGAGAGCGAGCACGTTCGCCCGGGCTACGTCGGTGACGTGGACGAAGTCGCGCCGCTGCCGGCCGTCCTCGAGCACCCGGGGTGGCAGCCCGGTGGCCAGCGCGGAGCGGAAGATCGAAGCCACACCGGCGTACGGTGTGTCGCGCGGCATCCGGGGGCCGTAGACGTTGTGGTAGCGCAGCGCCCAGACCTCGCCGCCGATCTGCCGGGCCCACGCCGCGGCCAGATGTTCCTGGGCCAGCTTGCTGGCCGCGTACGTGCTGCGTGGCTCCAGCGGCGCGTCCTCAGGCACCAGCAGCGGGGTGAGCGGCTCGGCGCAGCGCGGGCAGGTCGGGTCGTACCGACCGTCCGCGACATCCGCGGCCCGGCGGGACGCGGGGCGAACGACACCGTGCTCGGCGCAGGCGTACCGCCCCTCGCCGTACACCACCATGGAACTGGCCAGGACCAGCCGGCGCACCCCGCTCCGGTACATCGCGGCGAGCAGCACGGCGGTGCCGAAGTCGTTGTGGCTGACATAGTCGGGGCCGTCGGACGGGTCGAGACCGTGCCCGACCATGGCCGCCTGGTGGCAGACCGCGTCCACGCCGGTCAGCAGCCGTTCGAGGAGCGCCGCGTCGCGTACGTCGCCCCGTATCACGTCGTGCCGGACGGACCAGTCGGGCAGTTCTCCCCGGTGCGCCTGCGGCAGCAGCGCGTCCAGCGCGACCACCTCGTGGCCCTCGGTCGCGAGCAGATCCGCGACCTGCGATCCGATGAACCCGGCCGCGCCGGTGACGAGTACGCGCATCCTGGTCACGCTAGGCCAACCGGTGCCCCGGGCGGGGTGCTTCCGGCCGCACGTCAGGACTCCGTAACAACCGGGTGCCCGGGTCACGCTCTCCGCGTCGGACCATCCCAGCCGGTAAGTGTTCCGTAAGGCGCGAATACGACCGAGTGGCGGCTGCATCTCCTAGCCTGCATCCCTAGGGGCGGCACGCGGACGTCCGCGTCACGGACGCCGCTCCAGCTCGACCGGGATGCGTTCCCCGAGGTGGCGAGGGAGAAAACCAGTGCCAGCCCGCACTCCCCGACGTTCCGGCCCCGAGGACCCTGGGCAGCCGGATGACGGACGCCGGCCCGGCCCGGCGGGCTCGCCCGGCGCCGCCTTCCCGGACCGGCTGTGGCGGGCGCTGGAGCAGCACCCGGCACCGGGCACCCGAGCCGTCCGGCGGGCATGGCGTAGCCCGCTGCGCGGCCCCTGGCTCACGTCCGTCTTCGGCGTAGTGCTGCTCGTCTCGCTCCCCGTGGTGATCATCACCGGGCTGCTCGACTATGCCGCCTACGGGCCGCAGTTCGGGCAAGCCTTTCCCCACGACGTGGGCTGGCTGCGGCTACCGCCGTTCGACTGGCCGACCCGCCCGTCCTGGCTGTTCCGTCTCACCCAGGGCCTGCACGTCGGCCTCGGCATCGTCCTGATCCCAGTGGTGCTCGCCAAGCTCTGGTCGGTGGTCCCCAAGTTGTTCGACTGGCCACCCGCCCGCTCGGCGGCCCAGGTGTTGGAGCGACTGTCCCTGCTGCTCCTGGTGGGCGGGATCCTTTTCCAGATCGTCACCGGCCTGCTCAACATGCAGTACTCGTACCTCTTCGGCTTCGACTTCTACACCGCGCACTATTTCGGTGCGTGGGTGTTCACCGTCGCGCTCGTCTCGCACGTCGCTCTGAAGCTGCCCCGGCTGGTCTCCGCGCTGCGGTCCCGCCCGGTCCGAGACGTCCTGCACACCTCCCGCGTCGCGACCCGGCCCGAACCGGCCGACCCGGACGGGCTGGTGCCCGCCCTTCCCGGACAGGCCACGTTGAGCCGGCGCGGCGCGGTAGCCCTGGTCGGCGGCGGCTCGCTGCTGCTGGCGGTGCTGACGGTCGGGCAGACTCTCGACGGCCCGCTTCGCCGCGCCGCCCTTCTGCTGCCGCGCGGGCGGAATCCCGGTGCGGGACCGAACGGTTTTCAGATCAACCGCACCGCCGCGGCGGCCGGCATCCGACCGGCGGACACCGGCCCGGAGTGGCAGCTGATGCTCACCGGGGTCGGTCGCACCGTCCAACTCGATCGCGCCGCCCTGTTGGCGATGGGCCAGCACACCGCCCGGCTGCCAATCGCCTGCGTCGAGGGCTGGTCGACTCTACAGACCTGGACCGGGGTACGGCTTCGCGACCTGGCCGTCCTCGCCGGCGTGACCGATCCCGCCTCGGCGCACGTCCAGTCGCTGGAATCCGCGGGCCTGTTCCGGCAGGCGACGCTGCAGTCCAACCAGGTTCTCGACCCCGATTCGCTGCTCGCGCTCCGGGTCAACGGCGCCGATCTGTCCGTCGACCACGGATATCCGGCGCGGGTCATCGTCCCGGCACTGCCCGGTGTCCACTGCACGAAGTGGGTGGCCCGAGTCGAGTTCCGGAGCCGCGGCGATGAGTGAGGCCGTCGCACGCCTACGAACCGGCTACGGCGCGGGTCTGAGGCACGCGCTGTTCATGATCTTGTGTCTCGCCGTCGCCGGCTGGGTCGTGCTGCGGCTGGCAGGAGAGGCGACGGCCGGCCGCATGCTGCTGTGGTTCGTGGGCGCGGTCGTGTCCCACGACCTGATCCTTTTCCCGAGCTACGCGACCGTGGACCGCGCACTGCGTAGGGCGGCCCGCGGCGGAGGCCGCGAGGTTGGACCGGCGCGAAGCAGCCTGCTGAACCACGTCCGAATACCGGCGCTCGCCGCCGGGGTGCTCTTCCTGGTCTTCCTTCCCGGAATCCTCGGCCTGAGCGAGGACACCTACCGGGCCGCGACCGGCCAGGACCGGTTTCCGTACCTCGCCCGCTGGCTGGCGATCAGCGGCGGGCTGTTCCTGATCAGCGCGACGGTGTGGGTGATCAGGTGGGCCCGGTGGCGGCAACGCTCCGGGCCGCCGGGTGCATTGGGGCCAGGGTGACCTGGCGGTCTCGGCATCCGTCACCACCGGCGTCACGCCGCACTACAACAGCCGTCCTACCCGCAGGCAGAACAGAGAAAGGTTGGCGGTGGAACCGTTCGCCGAAATCGCGGTCATCGGGGGCTCCGGGCTCTACGCCCTGCTCGATGGGGCCGTCGAGCACACAGTCTCCACCCCGTACGGGCCGCCCTCCGATCCGATCACGGTGGCCGAGGTGTCCGGCCGCTCGGTGGCGTTCCTGCCGCGGCACGGGCGGGACCACCGGCTTCCGCCGCAGCGGATCCCCTACCGAGCCAATCTCTGGGCGCTGCGCTCGATCGGTGTACGCCAGATTCTCGCCCCGTGCGCGGTCGGCAGCCTCCGGCCCGACCTCGGACCGGGCACGCTCGTCGTGCCCGACCAGCTGATCGATTGCACCAGCGGCCGCATCCAGACCTACTACGACGAAGGCGCGGTACACGTCTCCTTCGCCGACCCGTACTGTCCCGCCGGGCGCACGTCGGTGCTGACGGCGGCGCGGCGGCACGACATGGCCGCGCACGACGGAGGCACGATGGTCGTCGTGGAGGGGCCGCGCTTCTCCACCCGGGCGGAATCCCAGTGGTACGCCGGCCTCGGCGGTTCGATCATCAACATGACCGGGCACCCGGAAGCGGTTCTCGCTCGGGAGTTGGCGCTGTGTTACAGCGCGATCGCGCTGGTCACCGACTTTGACGCCGGGGTCGCTGGCGGCGACGCCGTGACCCAGGAGGAGGTGTTCCGGGTCTTCGGCGAGAACACGGCCCGGCTGCGTACCCTGCTGCTCTCCGTTGCCGAACGGCTGCCCGAGCAGCGGGACTGCCTCTGCCTCCGCGCACTTGACGGCATCACGCTCCCATTCCCGCTGCCCGACCCGCAGATCCGGAACCTCGCCACGGCTGCGGGGTCGTGCCGGGGTTCCGGCCGGCCGTGACAGCCGGCCCCGGCGTTGACATTGCCGGCGGCAGCCGTGTCCGCGCCTGACGCCCTCGGCGGCATACCGAGCCAGCCAATTGTCGATCGTCTGCCGCGACACCCCATACCGGGCGGCGACCTCAGTCTTCGGAGTGCCGCCCAGGCACTTCATCACCGCGTGAATTCGCTGCTCCATGACGCTCAACCCCGCGAGTCAACCAACGAGGGTGGAGGCGCTGAGCAGGCCAATGACGCCGGTCCGGTCCTGAACAGTCATTCTCCCTACACCTCTCGTTAGCCTGGCATGTCTATGTTCCGTTGGCCGGGGGCCCACCCGGACCAGCGCAGACCAACCGGAAGCTGAGCACCATGAACGCGATTCTCGTCAAGATAGTCGTTGAGATCCTCGCCGCCGCGGCAGCGGCGCTTATTGCGACACTCGCCCAACGCTGGCTGCGCGCGATCTGACGCTCGACCGTGAGCGCGGGTGATTCGCGGCGGATTGCAGCGGCACGAGGGGTAACCAGGCTCACTGGTGACCGGCTCGACGGAATCGGACCGCTGATCGCCCCGGCACGCGACTTCCGCTGACGCTTCGAAGGGGTTTGTGGACGACCGGCTCAGCCGGCCATGCTCGCGAGCGCGGCACCGGCGCTGCCGAGCAGCCCGATCAGCACGATCCGTCGGAACACCACGGGGTCGATGCGGTGGAACAGTCGGTTTCCCAGCCACCAGCCCAGCGGCACCGCGGGGAGCGCCACGAGGGAGATCCGCACCACATCGGCGTGTATCTGACCGGCCAGCAGGAACCCCGTCAGCCCTATCAGACTGGTGCCCGAGAAGGTCGCCGCCAGGGTGGCCCGGAAGGTGCGCGGGTCGTAGCCGAGCGACTGGAACGCGGCGACCAGCGGCGGCCCGTTCGTCCCGGTGGCGGCGGTTAGCACCCCGACGAGGATGCCGATGGCCCCGAGACCGATCCGTCCGGTGCGGATCCGTGCCCTGGACCAGACTAGTGCGGCGCAGCCGAGCACCACGACCGCGATCAGCGCGCTCAACAGCCGCTCCGGAGCGAGCGCGAGAACCAGCAGGCCGGCCGGCAGGCCGAGCAGGGCGGTGGCGGTGAGTGCCGCCGCGACCCGCCACCGGGCGTGGGCGCGTTCCCGGATGGCCGCGGTGACGGTCAGCCCGACGCCGGTCAGCGCCGACACCACCACGGCGGCGCGCGGGTCGACGGCGGCGGTCAGCAACGGCACGGTCACCAGCGCGTACCCGAAGCCGCTGACCGCCTGGGCGAAGGCGCCGAGCAGCACGATGCCGAACGCGCTGAGCAGGATCACCACCTGCTGAGACTGACGCACCGGACGGCGGGCGGACAACCGGCCGGCCCGGAGATCCCCGACACACGACCAGCGGCCGGCAATGCTCATGAGTCTGCCGTTCAGGCCGGACGGCGGCATCGCGGGGTCCCTACTACGCGGGGAACAGCCGTACCCGGTTACACCTGTGCGGGCTGAGTAGCCACGCGAGTATTCAAGGCGGTGCACCGGCCGAGACACCCCCGCATTTGTAGCGGAGGAGCAGGTCGGGCGGCTGTGTCGGTGCCTGGGGTCAAGGAGTCACGGGTTGACGTCCATAGGAGCATCGAGATTGCTGTGGGACGTACGTCCCCCATCGTCCCCTACGAGGAGAGCGTCGATCTCCAGCCGATCGACGCGTACCGAACGGAGCTGTAGGTGTCGTACGGCCGCGCGGCGGACCACCAGGCGCCCGATTGCCATCGCACCGACGGCGACGGAACCCAGGGCCAGCGCGCCGACGGCCAGGGCGCCGAGACTGACGACGCCGACCGCCGATGCACCCCCGGCAGCCGCGCCGGTGGCGGCGGCGCCAGCGCGCCGGTGCCAACGCGGGACCGGCGAACCGCAGCGCCCACATGTCGTCATGACCTCATCATGGGCCACGGCGACCAGGTCAGTTGGTACTTCTCCGCCGCTAGCCGCCGCGGAGGCCGCCAGGTCCCCGCCCGGCAGCTACGGCGCGTCGCCCCGCACGGACCGGTCGGCGGCGCGACGGAGGCGGTCGTGCCGGGAGGGTTCCTCGCGGGAGGGCATCCGCTGCCGGACGGGGTCCACCGGCCGGGCCGGGACGCGCGGGGCCTGCCCGCTCTCCGTCAGCAGGTCCTCCGTCTCCTGGACCAGGTAGTGCGGCCGGCATTTGGTCTCGTAGTAGATCCGGCCGATGTACTCCCCGACGACGCCGAGGATCATCATCTGGATCCCGCCGAGACCGATCACGCTGACGATGATGGTGGTGTAGCCGGGGACGTCGATGCCCTTCTCCACGGCGTCGGCGACCACCCAGATCATGTATCCCAGCGCGATCAGGGTGAGGAACAGGCCGCCGTAGATGGCCAGTCGCAGCGGCCGGTTGTTGAACGACAGGAGACCGTCGAACCCGTAGTTGAAGAGCTTGCCGAACGTCCACCGACTCCGACCGGCCCGACGTGTCTCGTTGCGGTGCGCGACCACGACCGTCCGGAACCCGATCCAGGAGAACAGTCCCTTGGAGAACCGGTTGTACTCGGGCATGGCCAGCACGGCGTCCACCGCGAGCCGGGACAGCAGCCGGAAGTCGCCCGCGCCGTCCAGCAGCCGTACGTCGATCCACCAGTTGACCATCCGGTAGAAGGACCGCGAGGCGAGCATCCGCAGGAACCGGTCACCATGCCGGTCCCGGCGGGCGATCACCTGGTCGAACCCCTGGCGGTACAGCGCCACCATGTCGGGCAGCAGTCGCGGCGGGTGCTGCAGGTCGGCGTCCATGATGACCACGGCGTCCCCGGTGGCGCGCTCCAGGCCGGCCAGCATCGCCGCCTCCTTGCCGAAGTTCCGGCTCAGCGACGTGTACCGCACCGACGGGTCGCCGGCGGCCAGCCGGCGCAGCGCCACGAGGGTGCCGTCCGCGCTTCCGTCGTCGACGTAGACCACCTCGACATCGACGTCGGACAGCTCGGCCAGCGCGGCGGTCACCGCCCGGTGCAGCCCTTCCACCGACGCTTCCTCGTTGAAGCAGGGCACCACTACCGACAGCCGCACGTCGTCACCCCGCCCGGCCCGTAACCGGGGAGCCGTCACCAGAGGTGGTAGACCAGCACACCATCGAGCTCCTCCCGCGTGATGCCCAGTCCGTCGACCGGCCGGGCCGCCATGCCCTCCCACGGCGTCCCGACGGCCCGGTCGGGCATGACCACGACCGACCGGATCCCGATGCCGCGCAGGTAGGCCACGCTGCCGGAATCGGGGAAGGAAGCCGCCGCCGCCCTGGTCTGCGCCAATGTGGCGGGCTCGAAGCCGGCCAGCCCGTTCGCCACCCGGGGGAACCCGTCCGTCGTCCACAGCATGTAGTGCAGATCGTTCGTGCCGCCGATCGGCAGCAGCAGGACGGGCTCCTGCGCCACCCGCATCGCGGCCGGTGGCCGCGGCACCACCAGGTGCGGCGTGCGGTTGACCCCCTCCAAGCCGACCAGGGCCAGCGGTATCACCAGAACCGCCGGCGCCAGCAGCCGCGTGCGCCTCCGGGTGGGGGACCGTCCCACCGACTCGGCGACCGCCGTCACCAGCCCGGCCGCCAGCACCGCCAGCAGCAGGCTGGTCCAGTGCATCATCCGGCCCGGCGTCCGCAGCGCGTCCCAGCCGGGCAGGTGCCGGGACAGCGTGAGGTAGCCGGGGTCACCATCGCCACCCAGCGTCGCGCCGAGGCCCAGCAGCACCGTTCCGAGGACGCCCAGCCCCAACGCGACCCGGTACCGGACCGGATACACCGAGACGAACAGCCCCGCCATGGCCATCCCGATCAGGGCCATCCCGGGCAGCAACGCCATCTCCGGGGGCCAGGACAGCTGTTCCCGGGCCGCCGCGTGCGGTTCACCCCACAACCAGGAGTCCGCCGGGGCGGTGACGAAGCCGATCAGCGGCGGCGAGAACATCTCCGTCCAGTCCAGGGACCGCACGGCCTGCGGATTGAGGTCGGCGACCCGCAGGTAGACCAGCCCCAGGAGCAGCGTCACCGCGCCGAAGACGAGCCCACCGGCCAGGTCGGCCAGCAGCAACCGGCGGCCGAACGGGACTCTCGCCCGCTGCCGCCACCACGACCAGCCGTAGCAGACGAAGGCCACCAGCACCGCGGCGAGCAGGAAGTAGACCAGTGGCAGCCCGATGCCGAAGCCCAGGCTGACCTGCCAGGCGGCGACGATCCACCCGGCCAACGCCCACCCGGGTCGGCGTCGCTCCGGCCGGTACCCGTGCCGCAACGACCAGCCATGCCCGCGTGCCAGCATCGCCAGGGACAACGCGATCCCACCGCTGGAGAGGATGTTCAGGTGACCCGCGTGCGCCAGCCGCCACGGCCCGTACGCCCACGCGAGCCCGGCGACCGCGCCGCCCCACCGGCCCGCCCCGAGCTGCCGGACCAACGCGTACGCCCCGACGAACGCCAACGCGTGTACCAGCACGTACATGACGTTGTAGTGGACCAGGGCGGTCTCGAAGCCCGAGCCGAGCGCGCCAATCGGGGCGTATCCGAGGAGGGTGTCGCTGTAGGCGAACGTGTACCTCTCCGGGTAGAAGGTGTTCGAGTGCCAGAGGTCGAGGGGCTGGCTCACCAGGGAGTGGCCCGACCAGGCGATCTGCCACGCCTGCAACGTCGGGTCGCCGAGGTCGCCGGGCACCGTGCTCGCCGGATGCCGCATCGTGGGCCAGGTCAGCACCACCGCGAGCAGCAGGCCACCGACCACCGCGCCGGTCCATTCGTGGCGTAACCAGCGCCACCGGGCCCAGCGGTCAGGGGCCGGGGCGGCGGGGGCCGGGCTGTGGCCGTCGCTCGCGGCGACCGGCGGGCCGTCGGCGGCTCGGGTAGACACAAATATGCATGATCCTCGATGCTGGTCGCGTTGTCGACGGGCGGCCCGAAGCGTGAACTCGCCGAATGATCATCCGGAATTGGTGATCCGGGCGATGACAACGGCTTCGCGGACCGCGTGGGCCTTCAAGGGGTTTCTTGGGCGCGTTCCCAGTCAGCGCCACGGCTCTTCTGGAGTGTCGGTTCGCCGGTTGTGGTGGTCCAACAGCCTGGACAGCAGCTCGGTCAACCGCTGTCGCTCCTCGGGCGACAGCGGAGCCAGCAGTTTGTCCTGGGTTTCGGCCAACTGTTTCTCCAGTCGCCGTAGATGCCGCTTGCCTGCAGCGGTCAGTGAGATGATGTTGCGCCGCCGATCGGAGGGGTCCGCAGCGCGCTCGACCAGTTTGTGGTCGGCGAGCTCGTTGATCGTCGCGACCATGTCGCTGAGGTGGATGCCGCTACGGCGGCCCAGCGCGGCCTGGCTGGCCGGGCCGAACTCCTCCAGCGTTGCCAGCAGGCGGTAGTGGTAGCCGCGGGCACCGACGGACGAGAACCCCTCGGCCACCAGGCGGTGCGCGTGGTTGGCGGTCTGGGTGAGCAGCCAGCTGGGCAGGCTCTCCCACTTTGCGGGCGTCTGCTCGGCTGGGTGGTCCATGTGACAAGTCTAACGAGTCGTTGGAAGCACTAATGATCGTGATACCGTTCAGCCAACAAACGTTAGGCGCACGAACGTTCAGACGCTGAATGAGATCCCCTGGAGTCAAGGCTATGATCAAGCCGTTCCGCATCGACATCCCTCAGGCCGACCTCGACGACCTGGCCGACCGGCTCTCCCGCACCCGTTGGCCCAATGAGGTCGCCGACGCCGGGTGGGACTACGGCTTCCCGCTGGCGCGGCTCAGGGAACTGGCCGAATACTGGCGCACCGGCTACGACTGGCGCGAGCACGAGGCCAAGCTCAACGAGCTTCCGCACTTCACCACCGAGATCGACGGCCAGAACATCCACTTCGTCCACGTCCGGTCTTCGAAACCGGATGCGCTCGCACTGATCCTCACCCACGGCTGGCCCGGTTCGTTCCTGGAGTTCCTCGACGTGATCGAGCCGCTGTCGCGCGACTTCCACCTGGTGATTCCGTCCATCCCCGGTTACGGCTTCTCCGGACCGACCCATGAGCGCGGCTGGGACGCCGTCCGGGTCTCGCGGGCCTGGGCTGAGCTAATGCGCCGCCTGGGGTACGAGCGCTATGGCGCGCAGGGTGGCGACTTCGGCTCGGGCATCTCAACGGCGCTCGGCGCGGTGGCACCCGAGCGCGTCGTCGGGGTGCACGTCAACTACCTGCCGACCCGGCCGGTCCCCGACGCCGACATTGAGCTGTCCGAGACGGATGAAGCTCGGCTGAACAAGGTCAGGCAGCTCATGGCGAATCGCCCGCCGTACCAGGCTCTGCAGGTGCTCACCCCGCAGACCATCGGCTACGCGCTGACCGACTCACCGGTCGGCCAGCTGGTCTGGATCGCCGAGCGATTCGCACAGTGGACCGATCCCGCCACGCCGGTCAGCGACGATCGGATGCTCACCGACATCTCGCTGTACTGGCTGACCGCGACCGCGGCCTCCTCGGGCCGGTTCCACCACGACGCCCCGCGGGGAGTCCAGCAGCCGTGCCGGGTGCCGGTCGGCGTGGCGGTGTTCGCGCACGACATCACGCTGTCGGTGCGACCGCTGGCCGAGCGGCTGTACGACATCAGGCACTGGTCGGAGTTCGACCGTGGCGGCCACTTCGCCGCGATGGAGGTGCCAGAGCTGCTTGCCGAGGACGTCCGGGATTTCTTCCTCACCCAGATCAAGTGACACGAACGTTCGCTAGTCGAACTACCTGAGGAGGCATCATGACCAGCACCGAAACCCTGATCCGCGCACTCGCCGACCGCGCCGAACTTGCCGACCTGGTCGCCCGCCACAGCTTGTGGATCGACGAGGGTCGCTACGGCGAGACCGACCGGCTCTTCACCGAGGATGTCGTCGTCAAGTCCCCGCGGGGGGAGGCCCGCGGCATCGGGGCGCTCATCGAACTCGTGCGCTCGGGCCACGACACGTACGCCCGCACCCTGCACAGCAAGTCCAACCTCGTCATCGAGGTCGACGGCGAAACCGCCACGGTGCGGGCCCACGACATCGCCGTGTTCGTCGTCGACGACAAGACTGAGGCCATCGCGGCCGGATTCCACCGCTACGGGGCGCGCCGCACCGAGGACGGCTGGCGCTTCGACCACCTCGTGGTCACCCCGGTCGCACTGACCGAAGCCCTCGGCCGGGCCCTCTAGAAGACACTGCTGGCCACGGCTTCCGGGCCTCCCGGGAGTTCGCGGCCAACGGCCGTTCGCCTTCGCCGTCCGCGAAGGAATCGTGGCGGCAGCACCTGGCCGCGGCGTGCGCAGCGCACGCCTTGAGGCGCTCGTGCCGCCTGGTTCCCGACCAGCGAGCGTCTCCACACCCGATCACGACCGCCTTCCAGGTGCCGGCCGGGTCCTTCATGGCATCGCACGGCCCGCCTGAACCGCGGTCAGAATGTGGCGATCGGGTTGACCGGGCTGCCGGACGTACCGGCGAAGCGGACCGGCGCGACTGCGAGGTGGAAGTCCCACTGGCCGAGCTCGGCAGCCGTCGTCGCGCACACCTCCAGGTCGCAGTTGTCGAGCATCCACAGACCCATCGCGACGAGGCTCACGGCGTGAACCGGCATCAACACGTCTTCGTACCCCGACGGCTGAACGTCCTGCGGGGTGTCGGCGCCGATCAGCGCGACCTCCCGTTCATGCAGCCACGGCAGGCAGGACGCGTGCCAGCCGGCCTGCGTGAAACCGCTGGCCTCACCGGCCTCGTGCCGGCCGCGGCCATAGCCGGTCCGCAGGAGTACCGCATCGCCGGGTCGCACCCGCACACCCTGGCGCCGCTCGGCCTCCTCGAGATCGTCGGGAAACACACCCTGCCCCGGTTCCAACCACGGCACGTCGCGGACCGTCGCGATGTCCAGCAGGACACCACGCGTGATGATCCCGTTCGCCGCCGCCGTGACGGCGGCCCAGGCCGATCCCGTTGCGGCGTCGACCAACGAGTGCGACCGCCCGTTGTACATCGTGCCGTCCCAGAAGATGTGGCACGGCGAGTCGACGTGGGTGAGGGTGTTGCCGTGGAACGTGATGCCGAGCCGCTCGGACGAAAACCCCCAGCGCCGGTCGGCGTGGAAGCCGGGCACCGGCATGTTCTCGGCACCCGGCATGTCGGCGGCGCAGGGGCACGTCGTCGTCGAGCGCTCCATGTCTTCCGGTACGGCAACCTCCCATGCGCACGACACGCTCCTGCCGTGGCGCACGGCCCGCGCCGCCGCCAGCCGGACGTCGTCGGTGATGTGGTTCAGAGTGCCGAACTCGTCGTCGTCGCCCCACCGTCCCCAGTTCGACAGCGAGCGGAAGTACCCGAGCACGTCGTCCTGCGTGGGCATCGGTCGCCCTGCCGTCATCCCAGCATCGACTCCTTCGGTCATGCGGTGCGAGGCGCAGCAGGTAGGGTATCCCGCCTTCTCCTTCGACATGCCAAGGCCCGGTGAGCGGCGGGCCTACCCACACTCGGCCGCAACCGCTGAACCTTCAATAGATCATCGGGTTTTGACGACTGCGGACAGACCCCTGCCGGCGGATCATGCGGTCGGCTCCCCGCGGGCCCGGCCGGCGGCCCATAGTTCGCGCAGGTCGGGGATGTGGTTGTAGAGGGTGCCGGGGCTGACGCCGAGGAGCCGGGCGATGTTCTCGCAGATGGCTAGCGGAGTGCGGCCCTCACGCGGAGGCTCACGAGGCGTCGAGGGCGCGGCCGCCTCGCTTCGGACGGCCGCCGTCCTCTAATCCGGTGGACGGAGTGAGCACTCACTCCGTATGGTCGACCGTATGACTGCTACCCCTGATAGGCGCAGGGCGCCGGGCATGGCCCCCGACCAACGACGCGAGACAATCATCCACGCCGCTCTGCCCTTGGTGGCCGAGCGCGGGGCTGCCGTGACCACTGCGCAGATCGCCCGCGCGGCCGGGATCGGTGAAGCCACCATCTTCCGCGTCTTCGACGACAAGGACGCCGTGCTCGAAGCATGCGTCGCGGCGGCCATGGACCCCACCCACGTCCTGCAACAGCTGAACTGCATCTCGCTGGACCAACCCCTTGCCGACCGACTCGTCGAGGCCATAGAGGCACTCGACGCCCACTTCGACCGCATGGGCACAGTGATCGGCGCCCTGCACGCCTCCGGCAACCCCAACCGCCGCCCCGGGCGCGGCACCACCAACCCCGCCCGGCCGCCGCAGCGATCCACAGACCGTGACGCCGCACAGGCCGCCACGCGCCAGGCGATCCTCGAACTGCTCGAACCCGAGCAACCGCGGCTACGACTTCCGGCCGACACCTTGACCCAGCTATTCCTCGGCCTGTTCTTCGGCAGAGGCCGAAACCTGCACCAGCACCCCGAGATCGACATCCGACAACTTGTCGATCTCTTCCTCCACGGCGCCTACGCGACCGGGCAGACAGAATGACGGCGACATCGGCACGCCGCCAGCTCGGGCGACTTGAACCCTCAGGCCGTTCCGGCGCTCACCGCGACTTCGCCGTTCATGCCGGCTGGGTAGAAGCCACCCGAATCCGCCGGGGTCTGGCTCAAGTACACGATGTTCAAGACGGACTGGGCCGATCGGCCGTAGCACATCCCGTTTTCATCCGTGGGGATGAAATTCGGGTCCGCCGCCGTGCCGACACCCTGGTCGTCATCGGCCGGACCATCAAGACTGTTACGCGCGTCGGAGATCTTTTGTACCGAGTCAAATACTGTGTCGTCGGCGAGTCCGGCGCTGTAAAGCGCGGATCGGACAATCCCCGCGTGGTATGCCTCGGTGGCCAGCAGGCCGGCTGCCGCATCAAGGTACGTTTTGTTCGACAAAAGTGACGCGGATCCCTTGAAGGCCGAAACTCCGACGTCTTCGAAGAGGAACGCCGCAAAGAGGAAGTTAAGGTCGTTCGCGTACGGATCAAAGCTTTCGCCTTGCTTGATTAGACCAGCGGCAGTCGCCGCCGCAGTGAAGCTCGCGTCCAGCGAAATCGCGGGACGAGCAACAGCGGCATTGCCGAGCGCGGCTCGCAAGAAGGCCACGTGCTGCATCTCGTCGGAGGCGATTTCCTTCGCGAACCTCTGCACGAAGTTGCTGCTGAAGTTCACTGATCGTCCGCCGGACACCTCGCCGCGCACCCCGGCGCCGGTAGTCATGTCGTCAGGAAGCCCGGATCCCGTCGTCGCGCGGAGATAGAACTCAGCTTCGAGATATTCGAGATTGAGGGCGAAGTTGAGGATAGCCGCGTCGCTCGGCGAGCCACCACCCGCCGGGTCGGCTTTGCACACCCCCGGATCTACCAAGGCCGCGAGCCTTCGCCGATCCGTTTCGGATTCTGCACTGCGTGACACTGCCTCTGAGATGAACCAGTTGTCCATGCTGCCTCCGTTTTGATGCATCCAGGTCCCCTGGCTGTCCGCGCCGGCCGACCTGAGTGGAAGGGATGACACTCACGCTAGTTGCGCGGACGAACCTCAGGATTTGTTTGCCGAAAGGCGGTACGGGATGAATCAAACTTCGACTACGCTCCGCGCGGTGGACCGTCCGCCGGTCGCCGCCCGCGCAGTCGCCAAGGTGCGCCGGGTGCTGCGGGGTTCGCGGCGTCCGGATGCTCCGCGTCGGCGGTGCTCGCCCGCCGGGCTTGCTGTCCTCTTTTTCGGCCCCCTAACCGTGGGTGCCGGTGACCGCGGGTGTGCGCTGGTCATACGGCACTTTCAAGGTCGAGCAGGCGCGTTTGGCGACGGGGTCGCCGCGGTAGCTCCCTATCGTGCCGACGGACCGGACGACGCGATGGCAGGGAACGACGATCGGGATGGGGTTGGTGGCGCAGGCGGTACCGACGGCGCGGACGGCTTGGGATTGCCGGCGGCCAGCGAGCCATAGCTGGCGATGCGGCCGTAACCGATGTCGGTGGTCAGATGGTGCAGCACGGTGCGGCGGAATCCGCGCGACAGGACGGCTGCCAGCCTGTTCCGATGACAGGGCCGAGCATCAATTCACTCGGGAGGCGCCGTCGTGGGCATGGCACCCTCGGCGAGCTTGAGTCGCGTCCAGATGTTCATGTTGATCACAACGGCCACGATCTCCAGGATCTCGTCCTCCGTGAAGTGCGTGATCATCCTGTCGTGTGCCTCCTGGACCCGGTTGTTGACGGTGGCGTCGGCGGCTCGGGTCAACGCCTCGGCGTAGGCCAGCGCGGCTCGCTCCTGCTCGGTGAACAGGTGCGTCTCCCGCCACGCGGTGAGGGTCTCGACCTTGGACGGCGGGATGTCGGCGGTGCGGGCAGCGGCGTGGTGCACCAGAAGGCAGTAGCTGCAATTGTTGATCTGTGCGACGCGTAACCGCAGAAGCTGCGCCAGGGCCTGTTCCACCTGGAGCGTGGCGGTGTGGCCGAAAGCCGCGGCCCCGGCGTTTGCCAGAGCCATGAGTTGCTCGTTCGACGTGGCGTTCAGTCGGACGTTCTGGATCCTGGTGTCCAAGAGATGACCTCCTGTAGGTCACAACGACAACACCAGTGGTGGGGACGTCCACGTCGGTGGACAGCCGTATCGGGATTCCCGGCAGCCTTGATAGGCGGGCGTAGGTCGTGTACCGCGTCTTTCAGGTGCGCAAGCGTGGCGATCGCGACGGTGTCGATTCCGGGTCCGGTGTAAGTAGGCGTCTGAGATGAACCACATGGCCGCCAGGGCCAGCAGCGCGCTGGCGGTGATCCAGAGGCCCGGTCAGCGGGCGATCCGGTCGAGGAGCCTGGTCACCCTGCCCGTGAGGCAGGTGACGGGCATGCCGACATGCCGTCACCGGAGAGAGCCTGCACCCATCCGGCTGACTCCTCGTCCAGGCCGACCACCTCGGCCCCGTGTCCGGCGCGCGGACCCGGGGTCCGCGCGCCGGAGGTGTCAGGCCGTCGCCCGCTTCGGGAGCTTCCACCCTGGGCGGGGGAAGTGGCAGGTGTAACCGTTGGGGTAGGTCTGCAGGTAGTTCTGGTGCTCGGGCTCAGCTTCCCAGAAGTCGCCTGCCGGGGTGACCTCGGTAACGACCTTACCGGGCCACAGGCCCGAGGCGTCGACGTCGGCGATCGTGTCCTCGGCGACCCGCTTCTGCTCGTCGTTGATGTAGAAGATCGCCGAGCGGTAGCTGATGCCGATGTCGTTGCCCTGGCGGTTCTTCGTCGAGGGGTCGTGGATCTGGAAGAAGAACTCGAGCAGCGCGCGGAAGTCGGTCTTCTCGGTGTCGTAGACGACCTCGATGGACTCCGCGTGGGTGCCGTGGTTGCGGTAGGTGGCGTTCGGGACGTCGCCGCCGCTGTAGCCGACGCGCGTGGACACGACGCCGGGCTGGTGGCGGAAGAGCTCCTCCATGCCCCAGAAGCAGCCGCCGGCGAGGATCACCTTTTCAGTGGTCACGTCGTCTCCTTACTTGTCGTCGGTGCCAGTGTTGCTGTCACTCGTGAACAGGGTGCGGTATTCGCCGTACCCTGCGTTCGCCAGGTCGTCGAGGTGTATGAACCGCAACGACGCGGAGTTGATGCAGTAGCGCAGTCCACCCTTGTCGGGGGGACCGTCGTTGAAGACGTGGCCGAGGTGGCTGTCGCCGTGCAGCGAGCGGGCCTCAGTCCGGATCATCCCGTGGCTGGAGTCTTCGTTCTCGACGACGTTCGTCTTGGCGATCGGCTTCGTGAAGCTCGGCCAGCCGGACTTGCTGTCGAACTTGTCGACCGATGCGAACAGCGGCTCGCCGGACACGACGTCGACGTAGATGCCGGGCTCGTGGTTGTCCCAGTAGGCGTTGGCGAACGGGCGCTCGGTGCCGTCCTGCTGGGTCACGCGGTACTGCTCCGGGTCAAGCCGCGAAACGGCGTCCGGGTTCTTGTGGTAATGGGTCTGCTGGGGCACAGCTCTCCCTTCCCGGCCTTTCGGCGCGGAGCTGGGGAACGAGGCGAAACGCACCTGTACAGACACCCTGCGGGCCGGTTGTATTCCCGCGGCCCTTGGCTTCCGTGGACCATCAAGTCCGGGAAAACTCTTCGGAAGTGCCCGGCTGGGTGGCGTCGCTATGGTGGGTGGCCTGGGGGGTGTCGCCGCCCCAGTAGCACCGGCGTGATCCCAAGAGTGGACTTGACCGACCAGTTCTACCGCGACTAGGTTCGGGGCGTCCGACTGGGTGCCTCCGCTGGCGACGAACTGTCCGACGTGCCTACCGGCGTCGAGTTCTACGGACGTCGCGCCACTCTCGGGGCGCCGGGTGCTGCCAACACACATCGCGATCGGGTGGGGAAGGGGCCAACTGTCGTGAGTGAAAGTTTCGAGGGCCGTAAGGTCGTGGTCGTCGGCGGCAGCAGCGGCATGGGTCTCGCCACGACCCACCGAGTCGTCGCCGGGGGCGGCATTGCCGTGATCACGGGCCGCGACCAGGAAAAGGTCGGGGCCGGCAGCCCGAATGACATCGCGAACGCGGTGTCATGCCTGCCGTCGGACAAGTCGAGCTGGATGACCGGCGCCATCGTCGAGGTCGACGGCGGCACCATGGCCGGCCGCAACTGACCCTCGAGACGTAACGCCGGGATCGCGCCGGCGGGGCCTCGACCCCGGCGCCGCCTTGCCGGCGACTTCGCTATCGCGCTCGTTCCTCGACACTCTCGCGCCACAACCGCTACCGATCAACGTGGTGAGACACCGAGGCCTGGCGCCGCTAATGCTGGTGAAACGAAACGTGCACCTCGTGCCCGTGCAAACGAGGACTGGATACAGGGAGGCGCCGGATGAAGGCGATTGTAGTGACGGACGAGGCCGCGGGAATGGCCGGGATGACGCTGGTGGAGCGGCCCGAGCCGGACGCGGCGCTGAACGACGTCGTCGTTCAGGTTCATGCGTCGGGATTCGTCCCGACTGAGTTGGCGTGGCCCTCGACCTGGACCGACCGCCTCGGCCGTGACCGGACGCCGTCGATCCCTGGGCACGAGCTGGCCGGAGTGGTCACCGCTCTCGGCTATGGCACGACGGGACTGTCGGTGGGTCAGCGGGTGTTCGGCCTCACGGACTGGACTCGCGACGGCACCCTGGCGGAGTATGTGGCCGTCGAGGCGCGTAACCTCGCGCCGCTGCCCGGCGACGTCGACTTCACGGTGGGCGCGAGCCTGCCGATCTCGGGCCTGACCGCGTGGCAGGGACTGTTCGAGCACGGCCGCCTTCAGGCGGGGCAGAGTGTCCTCGTGCACGGAGCGGCCGGCGCAGTCGGTTCGATGGTGACGCAGCTCGCACGTGAGGCCGGCGCCCACGTCGTCGGCACCGGGCGCGCTGCCGACCGTCAAGCGGCGCTCGATTTCGGCGCGCAGGAGTTCGTCGACCTCGAGAACGACGTCCTCGAAGACGTCGGCGGAATCGATCTGGTGTTCGATGTCATCGGCGGCGACATCGGGAAGCGGTCCGCAGGCCTGATTCGAGCCGGAGGAACGCTGGTGTCCGTCGTCGGCCCGCCGGAGGCGCGGCCCGCCGACGGCCTGGCGGTCGACTTCGTCGTCGAGCCCGACCGCGCTCAACTGGGTGAGGTCGTCCGGCGGGTGCGCGACGGACGACTCCGGACAAACATCGGCAAGGTCGCGACCCTCGACGATGCCGTCGCCGCTTTCAATCCGACCGAGCGGATCACCGGGAAGACGATCATCCGCGTTCGTCCGTAAGGACTCGGGGACAGCGAGCGGTCTGCCCTCCTTGTGGATCAGCGTCAACCCGGCGTTATCGCCGACGTCGAATCATGGCCGGCCGCGATTGACCCTCGAAACGTAACGCCGGGATCACGCCGGTTGGGCTGCGGACGTGCCCGTACGCGTCCGCAGCCCGCGCCCGCCGGGAGACCACCAGCACATTCGGCGAGAGACAGTCCCGGTTGGTGGCGTTACGGTGCACGAATGCGCGGCCGCGGCCCGGCTGGCGGCTTTGCCAGCCGGTCCCGCAGCGCGTCGGCCGTCGCGTAGTCCTTGCCCGCCCTGGCCAACTGGCGCTGCTCCAGCGTGACGTCGACGAGCTTGCCGAGCGCATCGCGGTACTCGCCGCCGGCGCCCACCTAGCCTTCACGCGATGTACCCCGCCGTTGGGGACGCCTGAACCTTCTCAGCGGTCGGCGCGCGTTCAGACGCGACGACGCGTGTTCAATGCCCATGCCCGGGTGTGTGCGATCGCGGGGATGCCGGGTCTAGAACGTCGGCATATTCCGGACGAGCATTGACGAATGCTGCCGCGAACGGACACGTGACGGTGGCGGTCTTTCCTTGCATGCGCAGCTCGTCGAGGACGCCGCCGATGAGCCTGGCGGCTACTCCCTTCCCCCGGAACTCGGGGAGCACGGATGTCGCCAACAGTATGACGCGGCTCCCGACCTTGCTGTAGACGAGCCCAGCGGCTGTCCGGCCCCCTAACGCGGCCTCGTAGATGCCGAGCTCACTGTTGTCGGTGATGACGAGGTCTTCCGCGTCGGGCGCGGTGGCTCCCGACAGGTTCGAGCCACCCAGATCTTCCTCGGTACTGGTCAACGCGATCATGTCCTCGGCGTTGCCCGCCATGTTGTCTCCTGAATCTCGCGTGTGGTCAGCGACCTGGGAGTGCCCAGTCAGCTCGGATGAAGTGGCAGGAGCATCCCGCCTCGGACTATTGCTAACCGACGTCGGAGACGTTGGCATCGTCCGGATGCGTCACGATAGAGCGGATTCTTAGCGCTCAGGCAGTCGGCACCGGGAGGCTGAGGACGAGCGACCCACGCAGGTCGACCAGGACACGGCCGGCCGTGCGCACCACGCGCATGACGACGTCCTCGCAGCCCGGACATCGGGCGACGAGGCCGGGCGCTCGGTCGAACACGCGCATCGCGGCCAGCGGACGGGGCGTCCGGCACCCGGCGCAGGTGAGCTCGGCAACGGTGAGGTCGGTCCCCATGATCTCGCCGAGCGGTCCGGCGAGGGCGTTACCGTCCACCCAGGGTGCGTCGTCGGCTCCGACGTTGATGGTCGACATGGTCATCCTCCGGTGGGTCCGAAATGTTCAGTGCGGATGTTCGCCGGATCGTGGCCGATCTCGACGAGGAGGTCGGCAACGGTCTCAACGAATCCGGTGGGCCCGCAGACGAACGCCACAGCGTCGGCATCGCGGGGCCAGGCGACGCGGGCGAGGGCGTCCGCGTCCAGTCGTCGGGGTGGGGCCGGCCAGCCGGGGGGCGCGACCCTGGTATAGACGTACGTGACTGCGACGCGCCTATCGCCTGCGGCTCGTGCAGTTGCAAGATCCGCGGCGAACAGCGCATCGAGCGGGGATCGCGTCGAGTAGAGCAGCCTGGTGGGATTCGTCGCCGCACGCACCATCGACATCAGCGGCGCCACGCCGGCTCCGCCGCCGATCAGCAACGCCGGCCGCGGATCGGCGGGTCGGCGTACGAACCAGCCGCCGAGCGGCCCACGGATCTCGAGCTGGTCACCCGGCTCTGCGACGTCGGCGAGGTACGGCGAGACCTCACCGTCGGTCACCGCCTGGACGGTCACCTCGAGGCGGTCGGGCCCCGGGGCGGACGAGATCGAGTAGCTGCGGTATGCCGTGTAGCCGTCGGGAGCCGTCAACCGGACGTCGACGTGCTGGCCCGGCACGTGACCTGTCCAGCCGTCGACGTCGAGGACCAGGGTCCGCGCCGTCGCAGTCTCCGCGCGGGTGGCGGCGACGGTCGCCGGCTGCCAGGTCAGTCTGCCAGGTATCGCTGCTCGCGCCATGGGTCCCCGTAGTTGTGGTAGCCGGCCGTCTCCCAGAACCCGGGCTCGTCGTCGAGACGCAGTTCCAGAGCGCGCAGCCATTTCGCGCTCTTCCAGAAATACAGGTGAGGGACGAGGAGACGAGCTGGCCCGCCGTGCACCGGAACCAGCGGCTCACCGTCGAACTCGTACGCCACCCAGGCCTGGCCGTCGAGAAGGTCCTCGAGCGGCAGGTTCGTGGTGTAGCCGCCGTAGGAGTGGGCGACGACGTACTCGGCCGTCGTCTCGACGTCGGCCAGCAACGTGTCCACCGACACGCCTCGCCAGCGCGTGCCGAACTTCGACCAGTGCGTGACGCAATGGATGTCCACGGTCGGTTCTTCGGCAGGAAGGGCGGTGAACTCCGCCCATGACCACGTGCTCCGCTCGCCGGTCTCGGTGATGACGGCGAGCTCCCACCGGTCGAGGCCGATGCGCGGTGTCGGTCCCGCCGACAGCACCGGGAAGTCATCCGTGCGGTATTGGCCGGGCGGGAGGTCGGTGTCGTCGCGTCTGCGGCCCCCGAAGCCGCGTGTGATCAATGCCATGCGCCCCTCCCCATGTGGCCGGGCGGCCGCGAGCCCGCTGCCACCCGTGCTTCCACTCGGCCGGTGGATGTCGATGTGGTACCCGCCCATATCGTCATCGTCAGCGAATGCCCCGGTGATGAGAAACTCCGCGGTGGGGGCGTAAACGCCCGCAATCCACGGAATATGAACTGGACCATCTCGTCCAGAGTATGCTGCCATGGCGCCGGTCGGCAAACTTCGCTGGCCATCGGTGATTCGGGGCAAGCAGCAGCGCGCCTGGTGGTCGTGGCGGTGCACCGTCATCTGATGGGTGCCTCTGCAGCGAGAGTATTATGGACGATGGCGTCCATAGAGTGCGGCTAGAGACTGTTCCGAGTTGGTCGTTGGACATGTCGTAGCGCTGCGAGATGGCGGCGGCCGGTGTCGTGCCCGATGTCAGGAGAGTTCGATGGACCCTGTTCCCTCCGGTGGGAACGTTGTCGATGGCCAGCCGGTCGCTGCGGTGGACATGATCGCCGCCCTGACCGCTGCACGGCTTGTGTTCCCAGACGGTGCAACTCAATCATTCACGGCGGGTGGTCGGACGACCTACGTCGACAGGGGCACACCGTCAGCTGGCGAGTGGTCTGTTACGGGTGACGGGACCTTCGCTTCATTCTGGCCGCCGACGTACCGGGCGACGTACACGGTTCGGTGGATCGTCGAGGACGAAGTGCGGGTGGGCGTCAGCTTCACGGATACCCGGAGCCGAGTCCGCTACGACGGCCGGTACAGATGACTGGACGAGATTCGAGCCATACGTCGAATCACGATCGGCTCGGTGCTTTCTCCTGTGAGGTCGGTCGACTCCTGGCTCAGGGCACTCTCCTCGGCCGCGTCGATGCCCAGATCAGCCGACCCGCCGCGTCCGCGATGAACTGGCACGCTCACGCCGTGCCACGTGTGCTTGCCGGAGGAGCAGGGCTCCTGGTCGCGAACCGGTCGATCGGGGGCTCCGCTGAAAAGGGCTCAATTAACGGGTCGGTTCGCCGGACGGTTCCAAGAGGAACGACTTGATGTGTTCCAGCGCCATGTCCAGAGCAACTTCCATGGGTTCAACGTTGTGCGCGGCGTTCGCCAGCAAGTAGCCGCCTTGCAAAGCTGCCATCAACCCCGTGGCCAACTTCTCCGGGTCGGCGTCCTGGCGCAGTGCACCGCTGTCCCGCATCCGGTGCAGACCATCACTGATCAGCTTTCCCCATGCCGCAAACGTCTCCGACAGCATCGATCGAGCCTGCTCATCTTGATCGGACAGCTCGACAGCCATCGACCCGAGGCCGCACCCGTATTTGCCGTTGTTCAGCGAGTTGGCCTGGACCAGCGCGTTACGCCACCGGACCAGCCCTGAGAACGATCTCAGTCGTTCGAGCCCTGCCCGCTCGCGCTGAAGCACAAGCGCGCCTCGATATTTGACCAACGCGCGCACGAGCTCCTGCTTGTCGGCGAAGTGGTGGTAAAGCTGAGACTTGCTCGTCTGGCTTGCCTCGCGGACGTCGTCAAGGGTCGTCGCGTTCACTCCGCGCACGAACATCAGCCGGTTCGCCGCCTCGAGGATCCGCTCTCGAGTCGCGATGCCCCGTTGACTGATCCTCCGCTGCTTCGTCGGCGCAGCCACCTGCTCGTCGCCCATCGGTCAAGTGTATCTAGCGCCGCGCGCCAGAGAATCTATGGAGGATGGGACCTTGGAGTCCATCCAGCGTTATGTCGCATTGACGTGATGGTGAAGGACGAACGTACGCACCGCCTGCTCGGTTGAACGGGTGCTATGTCCGCGAGAGCATCAACAGGGCGAATTCTTCCCTGGACTGTCTGGTCCTCATTGCGGCAAGCTGTTGCTCAGGAGTTGCTCGGCGGTGCGTCGTGAGCGGCGCGCCGGAGGTCAGCGTGTGTCATCGCTCGTTGACTGCGTCTGCACATCATGCGCATCACCCGCAGCTGAACTTGGCTGCGGCCATGAAGCAACAAGAGGGAATCAACGGGGAAAACCAGTGAACGCGAGGAGGTCCTCGCGGGCGTCAGCGAGGTTCTCAGCGGCAGCGGGGAACTGGACCAGACTGCTGTCCTAGGGCGCGTATCGAAGTCCGTGTCGGTAGTTGTGGGGGACACGGCGCGTCGGGACCGGTAAACAGCGAGGTCTCCGGTAGATGGTTTGTCGACCAAGACGAACCATCAGCACGAAGACCTCATGGACACCATAGTGGTGACGAGGCGGCACGACCTGACTGACGCGCAGTGGAGAGTGTTGCAGCCTCTGCTGCCGGTCGCATGCAGGCCCGGTCGGCCACCTCGATGGACCAGACGGCAGCTCATCGACGCGATCCGGTGGCGGATCCGGGTCGGTGCCCCGTGGCGGGACGTCCCGGCCTGCTACGGCTCCTGGTCGGCGGCGTACGCGTTGTTCCGCCGCTGGCAGCGCGACGGGACCTGGGCCCGCATCATGACCGCGTTGCAGACCCTCGTGGACGCGGCCGGCCGCATCACCTGGGACGTGTCTGTGGACTCGACAACTGCCCGAGCGCATCAGCATGCCGTTGGCGTCCGGAAAAGGGGGATCTGCAGGCAGAAACGCCTGGTGGCGTATACGTGGAGCCAGCCGATCACGCTCTTGGTCGGTCCCGCGGCGGACTGACCACGAAGCTTCATCTGGGCTGCGAGCAGGGCCAAAAGCCGCTGTCGATCGTGTTGACTGCTGGGCAACGCGGAGACAGCCCACAGTTCATCGCGGTCCTGGCCGGCATCCGTGTGCCCCGCCCGACCGGTGGCCGGCCCCGGACCCGGCCTGACCGGGTGCTGGCCGACAAGGCGTACACCTCTCGGGCGACCCGCGCCTATCTGCGCCGACGCGGGATCAAGGCGACTATCCCGAGCAAAGCCGACCAAGACGCTCACCGCCGTAAGCGAGGGTCGAAGGGCGGACGGCCACCTGCCTTCGACCGCGATGCCTACAAGCAGCGTCACGCTGTGGAGTGCGGCATCAACCGGCTCAAACGCAACCGTGGCGTCGCCACGCGCTTCGACAAGCTTGCCGTGCGCTACGCGGCCGTCGTACACATCGCCGCGATCAACGAATGGCTTTGACCCACTTCAGATACACGCTCTACTCGCTCTTGGGCCAGATGGGGCCCTGGTCGGTCCAGGTGACACCCTTGTTGTGGCAGAGGCAGAACGGGTGGCCGACGGGGTCGGCGTAGACGCGCCAGCCGTAGCCGTCGGGGCCGATGGAGTCCTGCTGCAGGGTCGCGCCGAGGGCCAGGACGCGGCTCTGTTCGGCCTCGATGTCGTCGACTTCGAAGTCGAGATGGAACTGCTTGGGGTGCTCGCTGTCGGGCCACTGCGGGGCGCGGTAGTCCTCCACCCGGATGAAGGCCAGCTCGATCTCGCCGAACCGGATACCGGCCCAGTTGCCGTGGCTGCCCTCCTTGACCGGGCGACCCGTCACCTCTGAATAGAAGGCTGCCAGCGCCATCGTGTCCGGGCAGTCGATGATGAAATCGGTGAGTTGCAGCATCCGGCGATCTTGCCACAAGATCAAATAAGCCGGAGTTTGAGACAGGCCTAGGCATCGGCGGCCACTTTGCGAGGTCGCTGGCTTTCAGATTGCGGACGAACTGGTCGGTACTGCGCCGGACCGTGCGGATGCTGTCATCGCACGCGACGGCCAGTTCGGTGTCGGTGATATCAATGGTGACGTTCTTGCCGGCGTGGACGCGGCCGAGGGCGACTTTCTGCCCCACGACCGTGACGAGCCCGCTGTTGGAGGCCCGCCGCTGCACCGCACCGGTCCGGCCCCGGGTTGCGGGGGTGGTCCGGCGGGTCGGGCGTCGCGCAGGCGGGCTACCTCGGCGGGGGTGAGCGGGTTGGGTCGGGTGCGCGGCAGCTAGCGGGTGTCGGTCGAAGAAGCTGGTCTTGTCATCGCTGCGGATGCCGACGCGTTGCCCGCCGAGGATCTCGGCGGCCAGGACGATGTGCTGGCCCAGGAAAACGCGACCTGCCCGGCTGATGGTTCGGTCGACCTGGACCGCTTCACCCGGTGGCGCCGGCGGCAACGGCGGCTCACCAGCGGGACGGCTTCCTGGCGCAGCAGCGCAGCGAGGTCGGCGGCGGACAGGTGGGAGCGCACTGACTTGAGCCGGACGCCGGCGATCAGGAGATGGATGACATCGGTGTCTGCCCAGGACGTGACCGTCACACCGGAGCAGGCCGGGCCGCCAGAATTGCTTACCTGCCACCTGCAGATTCCCCGACGGTGGCACCACCCGGTCGAACTTCACCGCCCCCGCCACCACCTGAACGGGCGCCGGGACCGGAGGCGACGGTGAGACGAGGGTCTGGTCGACGGGTTAAGTGAGCCGGGGAGGCAGCTTCACCGGCACCATTTCCTCGGCAGCCTTGGCGGGGGTGAAGCGGTCGGCGGAGACGGCCATCTTCAGGGACTGGTGCGGCCGGTTGGTGTTGTATTCGTGCCGAACGGCGTCGACGGCGGCTTGGACGGTGTCCAAGTCGGGCCAGACCGGCACGTCCTCGGTGTGTGGCGGGTCCCAGCGGGTAATGGTCCCCGGCACGCCGACCGTCGACACAGCGACTAGGAGCGAGCGATGGGCACACGACACGCCTCGGCCGATGACCTCGCTTCCGTAGGCTTCTCGGTCCTGCGCTCCGCACTGGCGACGAACATCTTGTGGATCGGTGCGCTCAAATTCAAGCAGTACGAGGTCGAAAACGACGAACCCCTGGTCACCTCGAGTCCGCTGTTCTCGCGGTTCCGAGAAAAGCTGGGCGCACAAAAGCTCAACCGACTCATCGGTGTCACGGAGATCACCGTGGGCTCTCTGATCGCCGCGAAGCCGTTTGCGCCCAGAGCGTCGGCGATCGGTAGCTTCGGGGCGGCGGGGATGTTCCTCACCACGCTCAGTTTCCTGGCCACGGCACCCGGGACTCGGCAGGAAGGGCAGGGGATGTTCAGCCTTTCTCAGCTGGGGCAATTCCTGTTGAAGGACACAGTGCTCCTCGGTGCGGCGCTCCTGATAGCTGCCGAGTCGCTGCGCGTCGCCCGCCACCGATAATGCCCGGCAGTCCGCTCGGAGCGCTGGACGCGTACGACAATGACAGCGCCTGGGCCGACGCAGGGCAGCGAGAAGGCAGCAGCACCGCGCTCCCGGTCGGCTGTGTCAGCCACACCGGCACGGCCGGGCGTTGAGGCGGGCATCGTGAGCGCCAGCCAGCGCCGCGACGGCGCCGTCGCGGTAGTACACGGTCGCGCTGTGAGGTCACAATCGACGCCCGACTTGACGCGGACTACCCAGGGCGCTGATCCCGCCATAGATCGAGCCGGCCTCCGATGCGCGACGACCAGATAAATCCGGGCAAACGGGCGCGTACCCACCCGACCGGCAAGGCATGGTGGGTGCATGACGACATCGACCCCGAGCGCCGCCAATTCCGTGGCCGACCGTCCCGCTCCCGGGGACCCCGAACCCCAGACGCTGCTGTTGCTCGGCGCCACCGGTGACCTGGCCGAGCGCCTGCTCCTGCCCGGGCTGGGTCGGCTGGTGGCCACGGGCGCCCAGCCGGACCTTGCGCTGATCGGCAGCGGCAGGGACGACTGGGACGACGAGCGGTGGCGTCGCCGCGTGGCCGAATCCTTCGCGACGGTGGGGGCGGACGGGCCTCGGGAGACCGAGATAGTCCGCACCACCCGCTACGTGCGTGCCGACGTTACCGGGGAGGAAGACCTGCGGCGGCTGCTGGCCGCCTGCCACAACCAGCTGGTGATCTACTTCGCCCTGCCGCCGGTGATCACGGCCCGGGCCGCCGCAGCGCTGGCCCGCATCGGTCTGCCGCCCGGTACCCGGCTGATGCTGGAGAAACCATTCGGTACGGACGCCGATTCGGCGAGGTCGCTCAATGACATCCTGGCCGGGCTGGTGCCGGAGGACCAGGTACACCGCATCGACCACTTCCTGGGCAAGTCCACGGTGGTGAACATCCTCGGTCTGCGCTTCGCCAACCGGATCTTCGAACCGGTGCTCAACGCCGCGCACGTGGCCTGCGTGGACATCGTCTTCGACGAGGCCCTGGGCCTGGAGGGCCGGGCCGGCTACTACGACGGCGCGGGCGCGCTCGTCGACATGGTGCAGAGTCACCTGCTGCAGGTCCTCGCGTTGATGGCGATGGATGCGCCGCCCACCCTTCACGCCAGGGAACTGCGGGGCCGCAAGGCGCAGGTGCTGCGGGCCACGAGGGTGTGGGACGGCGATCCGGTGCGGTGGAGCGGGCGGGCCCAGTACACGGCAGGGGAGGTGAACGGGCGGCGACTGCCCGCGTACGCCGACGAGCCCGGCATCGACCCGGCCCGGGGGACCGAAACCCTGGCGGAGGTGGTGCTGGCCGTGGACACCTGGCGGTGGGCGGGTGTGCCGTTTCGACTGCGCTCCGGCAAGGCGCTGGCCGGCCGGCGCAAGGAGGCCGTCGTCACCTTCAGACAACCTCCGCGGGTGCCCACCGGCCTCTCCGGATACGAGCAACCCGACCGGCTGCGGATTGGCTTCGGTCCGGACCAGCTGGGCCTCGACGTCAACATCAACGGCCCGGGGGAACCCTTGGGACTTGATCAGGTGCAGCTGGTGGCGCACTTTGGCCCCGGCGACCTGCCGCCGTACGGGGAGGTGCTTCGTGGCGCCTTCGACGGCGACCCGACGCTGTCGGTGCGGGGCGACACCGCTGAGGAATGCTGGCGCATCGTGGAGCCGGTGCTCGAAGCCTGGCGGGCGGGAGCGGTGCCGTTACAGGAGTACCCGGCCGGTAGCCGCGGCCCGGCTGACTCCCTACTGGCCCCCGCGCCCGGCGAGGTCGGTCTTCACTGAGATGTCACTGCTCTCGGCAGCCGCCGCGGGCAGCTGGCAGGACTTGAACGGATCCGCCACCGCCTCCACCACTTTGTCGGCGATGCGGCCCCGGCCCTGCCTGGTCGGCTCGGGCAGACCGGCGTTGCGCCAGCTCTCGACCCACCTCCGCCGGATCTCGCGGCGCTGCGCCGCGTCCATCGTCGTGGGCTGGCGCGGCGGCTGGAAGCGCGACATCTTCGTCATGGTATTCGGCAGCGGCCGGCCGGCGGCGATGAACGGCGCAAGTTGCTTCCACCTCCCTGCAACCAGCGGAATCTCGCCTCGGTAGCCCAACCCGGTAGGAGACAGCGCGCTCAAACCGCGCACAGTGCGGGTTCGAATCCCGCTCGGGGCACCACGCCGTCGTAGCTCAGTCGGTAGAGCAGCGCCATGGTAGGGCGCAGGTCGCCGGTTCGATCCCGGCCGACGGCTCCATGCGGACGTAGCGCAGCTGGTAGCGCATCACCTTGCCAAGGTGAAGGTCGCGGGTTCGAATCCCGTCGTCCGCGACCCGCCTAAGTTCATGCGAACTGAAGTTGCTTCAGGACGAACTTGGAACCCCTCCAACGCCTTGAACTTCACCTCGCCTTCAAGTTCGAGGTGAAGTTGAGCCGGCGGCCGGGTTGGTGAGCGGGGTGTTTAGCCAGCTTCGAACGTCGGTCGGGCAATCCAGGCAGCGGAGTCCTGGTCGGCGGCAAGGGCCAGGCAGCGGGCTTGATGGGGTGACAGAGGTGGAACGGCATGCAGGTCGAACCAGCCGACCTCCACCGACTCGTCGTCGTTGACCCGCGCCCGACCCCGCAGGAGTCGGCATTGCAAACCAACCGTGAGCCAGTAGACCTGGTCGCCGTTGGGCGCGACAGATAGGTCCAGCGCTTCGACCGACAGCAGTCGCTCGACGGTGACCTCAACGCCGACCTCTTCGAATACTTCGCGGGCCGCCCCGTCCGCTGGCTGTTCGCTGGGTTCCAGGCATCCTGTGGTGAGGGCCCAGTCTCCGGTATCTGAACGCCGAACCATCAGTACGCGATTTTCCTCGTCGAGCACGACCGCGATGACGCCGGACAGCGGCAGCGGGGCGTGGCCGATTTGGGTGCGCAGGGCGACGACAAACTCAGGTGGTTCTCATTGCGAGTAGCGGTCCCGACTGGGCGGGAGTTTGGGTCCCGGCGTCTTCCGGCGGGGTTCATTGGGCGTGAGTTTGGGACCCGGGGCGCGTGTACCTCGAGCTCGCTGACGCGACGCCCGCCTGGCCGCGACGCCGTAGTGGCGTAGAGTCGCCGGCCATGGGACTGCTCACCTTCAGCCTCAACCTCACCCTGGACGGTTGCGTCGACCACCAGGAGGGGATCGCCGACGACGAGACCCACGCCTTCTTCACCCGTCTCATGGACGAGGGCGGGGCAATGCTGTGGGGTCGCGTCACCTACGAGATGATGGAGAGCTACTGGCCGGCCGTCGCCCGCGGCGACGAGGAGGCGCCGCCGGCCATACGCGAGTGGGCGGTCAAGCTGGAGGCCAAGCCCAAGTACGTGGTGTCGGCGACGCGCAAGGACTTCTCGTGGGCCAACAGCTACCACATCGCCGGTGATCTGCGCGAGGGCGTGCAGAAGCTCAAGGACGCGACCCCGGACGGGGTCCTCCTCGGAAGCGGCAAGCTCGCGACCGAGCTCGACCGGCTGGACTTGATCGACGAGTACAAGCTGCTCGTCCATCCCAGGATCGCCGGCCACGGCCCGACGCTGTACCAGAGCGGGCTGCCCGGCACGCGCCAGCTCGAGCTGCTATCGGCGGAGCCGCTCCGCAACGGCGCGGTGGCCATGCACTACCGCCGCGCGCGTTGAATCACAAGGGTCCATCGCCGCCAGCTCACCGGGAGCGCGCCGTCCTGCTCTTCGAGGACGTCCTCGCCTTCGAGGAGTCGATCGGCGCTGCGCGGCGAGCGTGAAATGCCCTTCTCCGCGGCCAAGACATCACCGGCGGCCCCGGCTGGTTGATCGACATGCTTGCGCTCACCCGCCGACGCCTCCAGGGCGGGACCCGAACTCCCGCACATTGATCATGGAGTAACACTCCGCACTGGGCCCAGAAGAGACGCCTATCTGGGCCCCGTTTCCACGACCGAAGCCACTCAGGTATGGCCATGGAGAGCCACCTTATGGGAGGCCCTGCGGGCGGACACGGTGGCCCAAGGCGCTCGTCATGTCAATTGCTCACCCTTCGAATGGAATCGAGGTTCATCGCTGAAAAGCTGTTCGGCGAGCCGCAGGTACTTCAGGGCGGTCTCCTTGCTGCAACCGAATACGGCCTGAAAGTGCAGTCGGTCGGGGCCGTGAGCAGTAAGTTCGTCGAGCAGCCGGTCGTGGCGGAGCTCGGTTAGGGTGATGCCGAGCGATTTCATGTGGATCTTGTGCCAGGTGCTGCTGACTTCTCCCATCTCAACTGCGGTCTGCTGGCTGATCAGCAGGTGCGGATTTTGGGTGCTGGGCCATCGGGCCCGGCGGTGGTCGAGGTAGGACGTCAGGGCCCCAAGCGTGAGGTCGTGCAGAGGCCAAGGCTGCCCGTCGACAAGTAGGACCCGTTCCCCCAGGTTGACGTCGTCCAGCAGAAGGCGGCGCATCTGAGCTGGTCGGAGAGCTTGTCCCACTGCTAGTGCCGTGACCACGAACGTTCACGGTGTTGGTTGACACGCCGTCCGGCCTGTCGGTCTGGCGGTGTTGCGGCGGTCAGGCTGTGGCGGTGGCAGATCTTGTACGCGTGCGGCGGCTGAGTGATCAGGAAGGTCAGCAGCTGCTCAGAATCACCCGCCGG
>NZ_JBEXHU010000029.1:0-63407 GCF_040608175.1 Micromonospora sp. NPDC005206 | reverse complement strand
GGTCACCGTCGAGCACCTCGCCGACTGGATCGCCACCCGCGGCTACGCCACCAGCTGACCCAACCACGATGACAAGGGCCGGACCCCAACCAGGGTCCGGCCCTTTCGTCATGCCCAGCTCGACGTCAGGCCGGGGCGGTGTCGGCGGCGAGGACCGCCAGGATCTGCTCGCCGTACTTGGCGAGCTTGTTCTCGCCGACCCCGCTGACCCGGGACAGATCGGCCAGCGAGCCAGGCGCGTTGCTCGCGATCTGTCGCAGCGTGGCGTCGTGGAAGATCACGTACGCCGGGACGCCCTGCTCCTTTGCGGTGGCCGCCCGCCAGCCGCGCAGCCGCTCGAAGACCGCCGTGGCGGCCGGGCCCAGGTCCGCGACCACGGTGGCCGCGCCGCGCGGCTTCGTCGACCGGCTCGACGCCGGCTTCTCCGGCTCGCGGCGCATCGTGACGGTGCGCCGGCGCCCCAGCACCTCGGCGCTCGCCTCGGTCAGCGCCAACGTGCCGTAGTCGCCCTCCACGGCGAGCAGCCCCTCGGCGAGCAGCTGCCGGACCACGCCCCGCCACTCCGCTTCGCTCAGCTCGGTGCCGATGCCGAAGACGGTGAGCGCGTCGTGGCCGTGCTGGCTGATCTTGTCGGTCTGCTTGCCGAGCAGGATGTCGATGCACTGCCCGGCGCCAAACCGCTGGTTGCGCTCGCGGTCGAGACGAAAGACGGTGGAGAGCAACTTCTGCGCGGCGACCGTGCCGTCCCAGGACTCCGGCGGGCTGAGGCAGGTGTCGCAGTTGCCGCAGGCGGCGGTCGCCGGCTCGCCGAAGTATTCGAGCAGCTGGACGCGCCGGCAGCGCACCGTCTCGCAGAGCGCGAGCATCGCGTCCAGGTGCGCGGCGAGGTTGCGGCGGTGCGCGAGGTCGCCGTCGGACGTCTCGATCATCTTGCGCTGCTGGACCACGTCTTGGAGCCCGTACGCCAGCCAGGCCGTGGACGGCAGCCCGTCCCGGCCGGCGCGGCCGGTCTCCTGGTAGTAGCCCTCGACCGACTTGGGCAGGTCGAGGTGCGCGACGAACCGGACGTCGGGCTTGTCGATGCCCATGCCGAAGGCGATGGTGGCCACCATCACCAGGCCGTCCTCGCGCAGGAAGCGCTGCTGGTTGGCGGCGCGGGTGGCCGCGTCCAGGCCGGCGTGGTAGGGCAGCGCGGCGATCCCGTTGGCGGTGAGGAACTCGGCCGTCTTGTCCACCGAGGCCCGGGACAGGCAGTAGACGATCCCCGCGTCGCCGGGGTGCTCATCGCGCAGCAGGGTCAGCAACTGCTTGCGTGGCTCGCGCTTGGGCACGATCCGGTACTGGATGTTGGGCCGGTCGAAGCTGGCCACGAAGTGGCGGGCGTCGTCGAGCTTGAGCCGGCTGGCGATCTCGGTGCGGGTGGCGCTGGTCGCGGTGGCGGTGAGCGCGATCCGGGGCACCTCCGGCCACCGCTCGTGCAGCATCGACAGCGCCAGGTAGTCGGGGCGGAAGTCGTGCCCCCACTGGGACACGCAGTGCGCCTCGTCGATCGCGAAGAGCCCGAGCCTGCCCCGGTCGAGCAGGGCGAGGGTGGACCGCACGCCGAGCGCCTCCGGCGCCAGGTAGAGCAGATCCAGCTCGCCGGCGAGGAAGGCCGCCTCGACCCGGCGCCGGGCGTCGAGAGTCTGGGTCGAGTTGAGGAAGCCGGCCCGCACACCGACCGCGGTGAGCGCGTCCACCTGGTCCTGCATCAGGGCGATCAGCGGGGACACGACGACCGCGACGCCGTCACGGACCAGCGCCGGGATCTGGTAGCAGAGCGACTTGCCGCCGCCGGTGGGCATCAACACCAGCGCGTCACCGCCGGCCACCACGTGGTCGATCACCTCCTGCTGAAAACCGCGGAAGGCGTCGTAGCCGAACACCCGGCGCAGCACCGGCAGCGCGTCCTCGGTACGCAGGTCGGTGGGGGAAGCCATCCGCGGAGTCTACGAGCCCACCCCGACAGCGCACGCCCGGCGCACCCGGAGAGATGGGTGACCGGGCCGGGCCGGGCCGACCGGTGACGGGTGCCCGACCTGGGCCGGGCGGCGGGATAGAGTCGCTGATTGACCAATCGCGGCCGATGGCGGCCGCGGCGCCACGGCTTGGGGGTACGGGTGAGCGAGGCGCGCACAGCCAGTGACCGGATCGACGTCCCGGAGGCCATCGACGGGCCGCCGACGGCCGAGTCGGAGACCACACTCGTGGTGGTCACCGGGCTGTCCGGCGGCGGCCGCAGCACGGTCGCCCGGGCGTTGGAGAACGTCGGGTACTACGTGGTGGACAACCTGCCGCAGGCGCTGATGCTCGACATGGCCGAGCTGGCGTTCAAGGCCGGCGGCGCTGCCCGGCGTACCGCGATGGTGCTGGACGTACGCTCGCGCGCCTTCTCCACGGACCTGGCCGGGGCGATCCGGGAGCTCAAGGAGCGCGGCTTCTCACCCCGGGTGGTCTTCGTCGACGCCGACGACGAGGTGCTGATCCGGCGGTTCGAGAGCGTCCGGCGTTCGCACCCGTTGCAGGGCGACGGGCGGCTGGCCGACGGCATCGCCGTGGAGCGTGGGCTGCTCGAGGAGGCTCGCGACCAGGCCGACGTGATCATCGACACCAGCCACCTGAACGTCAACCAGCTCCGCCGACGCATCGAGGAGCTGTTCGGCGGCGAGGACGCCCGCCGGCTGCGGGTCACCGTGCTGTCGTTCGGCTTCAAGTACGGCCTGCCACCGGACGCCGATTTCGTGCTGGACGCCCGGTTCCTGCCCAACCCGTACTGGGTGCCGGAGCTGCGCGAGCACACCGGGCGGGAGGAGGCGGTCAGCGCGTACGTGCTGGGCCAGGAGGGCGCCGACGCCTTCGTCGCCTCGTACGCCGACCTGGTCAACGCCACCACGGCCGGCTTCGAGCGGGAGGGCAAGCGGTATCTGACGGTCGCCGTGGGCTGCACCGGCGGCAAGCACCGCAGCGTCGCCATCGCCGAGGAGCTGGCCGGCCGGTTGCGCCAGTCCGGGTTGGCGGCCAACGCCCAGCACCGCGACCTGGGGCGGGAATGACGGCCCGCCGGGTGGTGGCGTTCGGCGGTGGGCACGGCCTCTCCGCCTCACTGCGCGCGCTGCGCCACTGCGCCCCCGAACTTGATCTGGACATCACCGCCGTGGTCACCGTCGGCGACGACGGTGGCTCCAGCGGCCGGCTGCGCGCCGAGCGGGGTGGCCTGCCCCCCGGTGACCTGCGGCAGGCGCTGGTCGCGCTGGCCGGGGACCATCCCGCCACGCGGCGCAGCGCCGGGCTGTTCCAGCACCGCTTCGCCGCCGCGCCCGCCGACGCGGCGACCGGCGCGGACCCGGCGGCGGGCGGTCCGGACGGTGGCGCCGGCCGGGCGGCGGCCCGGGCCGACGGGCTGGCCGGGCACGCGGTCGGCAACCTGGTGCTCTGCGGCCTGATGGAGCTGCTCGGTGACCCGGTGGCCGCGCTGGAGCACGCCGGCGCCATGCTCGGCGCGGTCGGCCGGGTACTGCCCATGTCCCGCGAACCGGTGGGCATCGAGGCCCGGGTGCGGGGCGCCGACCCGGCCGCGCCGGACGAGGTGCGCACCGTGCGCGGCCAGCACCAGGTGGCGGTCACCACCGGGCGGGTCGAGTCGCTGCGGCTCAGCCCGACCGCCCCGGCGGCCTGCGCCGAGGCGCTGGCCGCGATCGGCGCGGCGGACTGGCTGATCTTCGGGCCGGGCAGCTGGTACACCAGCGTGCTACCGCACCTGCTGGTGCCGCAGCTGGCCGACGCGATCGTGTCCAGCCCGGCCCGGCGACTGGTCACCCTGAACCTCGCCGCGGAGAAGGAGACCCTCGGGCTCTCCGTCGCCGACCACCTCGCGGCGCTGCACTGGTACCTTCCCGAGCTCAAGGTGGATCTTGTGCTGGCCGACGCCAAGGCGGTGGGTGACCCCGAACCGGTCGAACGTGCGGCAGAATCGCTGGGTGCCCGCCTGGTCCTCGCCCCCGTCGCCGTCATCGACGGCACTCCCCGCCATGATCCGGCTGCCCTGGGCGCCGCGCTGGTGCCTGTCCTGGGTGCCGATCGTTAGACACGTACGTAATCTCCGGCGACACGCCGGAACCGGTCCGTGAGGGGACGCACAATGGCGATGACGGCCGCGGTCAAGGACGAGCTGAGTCGGGTCGACGTGCCCAAGCCCTGCTGTCGGCGGGCGGAGATGGCCGCACTGCTGCGCTTCGCCGGGGGCCTGCACATCGTCTCCGGCCGCGTGGTGGTGGAGGCGGAGCTGGACACCGGGGCGGTGGCCCGACGGCTGCGCCGGGAGATCGCTGAGGTCTACGGGTACCCCAGTGAGATCCACGTGCTGGCCTCCGGCGGCCTGCGCAAGGGCAGCCACTTCATCGTCCGCGTGGTCAAGGACGGCGAGGCCCTGGCCCGGCAGACCGGCCTGCTGGACGTACGCGGCCGGCCGGTACGCGGGCTGCCCCCGCACGTGGTGGCGGCAAACGTCTGCTGCGCGGTCTCCGCCTGGCGGGGCGCCTTCATGGCGCACGGCTCGCTCACCGAGCCCGGCCGGTCCAGCGCCCTGGAGATCACCTGTCCGGGGCCGGAGTCGGCGCTGGCGCTGGTCGGCGCGGCCCGTCGGATCGGGATCACCGCCAAGAACCGCGAGGTGCGCGGGGTGGACCGGGTGGTGGTCAAGGACGGTGACGCCATCGCCGCGCTGCTCACCCGGATCGGCGCGCACTCCAGCGTGCTGGCCTGGGAGGAGCGCCGGGTCCGCCGCGAGGTACGGGCCACCGCCAACCGGCTGGCCAACTTCGACGACGCCAACCTGCGCCGCTCGGCGCGCGCCGCGGTGGCCGCCGCCGCCCGGGTGACCCGGGCGCTGGAGATCCTCGCCGACGAGGCGCCCAACCACCTGACCGACGCTGGCCGGCTGCGCCTGGAGCACCGGCAGGCGTCGCTGGAGGAGCTGGGCGCGCTGGCCGAGCCTCCGCTGACCAAGGACGCCATCGCCGGGCGGATCCGCCGGCTGCTGGCGCTGGCCGACAAGCGGGCCCGGGACCTCGGCATCCCGGATACCGAAGCGGCCGTCACGCCCGACATGCTCGTGGTCTGATAGGACGGTGGGGCCGCACGGTGCGCCCGGGAACACCACCCGGCGCAGCGTGGCCGCGCACGCTCGGATATGGTCGCTGCGTACGGCAAGGGGGCCGACACAGGCACTCCTCGTCGTGCCCACCGCCTCGGGCGGTCAGGTCCTCAGACCGCGGCGGGGTGGCCGAGATGAACCGTCAACGGCCGGCTCCAACGGTCGGCGCACACCACTCCGCCGGCCCGTTGTCTGAAGCCGGCGGACCAGAACGCGAGGAGATGGGACCTGTGACCATCCGGGTTGGCATCAACGGCTTCGGCCGGATCGGCCGTAACTTCTTCCGGGCAGTGCTGGCGTCCGACGCCGACATCGAGGTTGTGGCGGTGAACGACCTGACCGACAACGCCACGCTCGCCCACCTGCTCAAGTACGACAGCATCCTGGGTCGCCTGCCGTACGAGGTCAAGGCGACCGCCGACGAGATCACCGTCGGTGGCAAGACCATCAAGGCGTACGCCGAGAAGGACCCGGCGTCGCTGCCGTGGGGCGAGGTCGGCGCCGACGTCGTCATCGAGTCGACCGGCTTCTTCACCGACGCCACCAAGGCCAAGGCGCACGTCGCCGGCGGGGCCAAGAAGGTCATCATCTCCGCCCCGGCGAAGAACGAGGACGTCACGGTCGTCATGGGCGTCAACCAGGACACCTACGACCCGGCGAAGCACACCATCATCTCCAACGCTTCGTGCACCACCAACTGCCTCGCCCCGATGGCGAAGGTCCTGCACGACACGTTCGGCATCCAGCACGGTCTGATGACGACGATCCACGCGTACACCCAGGACCAGAACCTCCAGGACGCCCCGCACAAGGACCTCCGCCGGGCCCGGGCCGCCGCGCTCAACATCGTGCCGACCTCCACCGGCGCCGCCAAGGCGATCGGCCTGGTGCTGCCGGACCTCAAGGGCAAGCTCGACGGGTACGCCCTGCGGGTGCCGATCCCGACCGGCTCGGTCACCGACCTCACCGTCAACGTGGGTCGCGAGACCACCGTGGACGAGGTCAACGCCGCGCTCAAGGCCGCCGCGGACGGCCCGCTCAAGGGCATCCTGGTCTACAACGAGGACCCGATCGTCTCCACCGACATCGTCACCGACCCGGCGTCGTGCATCTTCGACGCGCCGCTGACCAAGGTGGTCGGCAACCAGGTCAAGGTCGTCGGCTGGTACGACAACGAGTGGGGCTACTCCAACCGCCTGGTCGACCTGGTCAAGCTGGTGGGTTCGTCGCTGTGAGCATCCGTACCCTCGACGACCTGCTCGCCGAGGGGGTGTCGGGTCGGCGCGTGCTGGTGCGCGCCGACCTGAACGTCCCGCTCGACAAGCAGACCGGCGCCATCAGCGACGATGGGCGCATCCGCGCGGTGCTGCCGACCCTCGGCGCGCTGGTCGAGGCCGGTGCCAAGGTGGTCGTCTGCTCGCACCTGGGTCGTCCGAAGGGCACGCCGGACCAGCAGTTCAGCCTCCGCTCGGTCGCCGGGCGGCTCGGTGAGCTGCTCGGCGCGCCGGTGCACTTCGCCACCGACACGGTCGGCGACTCCGCCCGCTCCACCGTCGCGGGCCTGGCCGACGGCCAGGTCGCCCTTCTGGAGAACCTGCGCTTCAACGCGGGTGAGACCAGCAAGGACGACGCCGAGCGGGGCGCTTTCGCCGATCAGCTCGCCGCGTTCGGCGACGCGTACGTCGACGACGCGTTCGGCGCCGTGCACCGCAAGCACGCCAGCGTGTACGACGTGCCGGCCCGGCTGCCGCACGTGGCCGGCCGGCTGGTGCTGCGCGAGGTGGAGGTGCTCTCCACGCTCACCAGCGACCCCGCGCGGCCGTACGTGGTGGTGCTCGGCGGGTCCAAGGTCTCCGACAAGCTGGCGGTGATCGAGGCTCTGCTGCCCACGGTCGACCGGCTGCTCATCGGCGGCGGCATGTGCTTCACCTTCCTCAAGGCCCAGGGCCTGGAGGTGGGCACCTCGCTGCTGGAGAAGGACATGGTCGAGACCTGCGGCAACCTGCTGGAGCGGGCCGCAGGCAAGATCATGCTCCCGGTCGACGTGGTGGTCGCGGACGCGTTCGCCCCGGACGCCACGCACGACACGGTCCGCGTCGACGGCATCCCGAGCCACCGGCTGGGTCTGGACATCGGCCCGGAGACGGTGGCCGGCTTCGCCGCCGCGCTGTCCCAGGCGAAGACGGTCTTCTGGAACGGCCCGATGGGCGTGTTCGAGATGCCGGCGTTCGCGGCGGGCACCCGGGGGGTCGCCGAGGCGATCACCAAGGCCGACGCGTTCAGCGTCGTCGGTGGCGGCGACTCGGCGGCGGCGGTCCGTGCGCTGGGCCTCGACGAGACGTCCTTCGGGCACATCTCCACCGGCGGCGGCGCCTCCCTGGAATACCTCGAGGGCAAGACCCTCCCCGGCATCGCGGCCCTGGAGAACTGAATGGCGAGCACCGCCCGCCGGCCACTGATGGCCGGCAACTGGAAGATGAACCTCAACCACCTCGAGGCCAACCTGCTGGTGCAGAAGCTGGCCGCGAGCCTCACCGAGAAGCAGCTCACCGAGGTCGAGACGGTCGTCCTGCCGCCCTTCACCGATCTGCGCACCGTGCAGACGGCGGTGGACGGGGACAAGCTGCTCATCGGGTACGGCGCGCAGGACCTCTCGCCGCACGCGTCGGGCGCGTACACCGGGGAGATCTCGGGCGCGATGCTGGCCAAGCTCGGGTGCTCGTACGTCGTCGTCGGGCACTCCGAGCGGCGGGCCTACCACCACGAGGACGACGCGCTGGTCAACGCCAAGGTGAAGGCGGCGCTGGCGCACGGCCTGACCCCGATCCTCTGCGTGGGGGAGGGGCTGGACGTTCGCGAGCAGGGCGGGCACGTGGCGCACTGCTCCGACCAGCTCGACGGTGGCCTCGCCGGGCTCACCCCCGAGCAGGTGCGGCAGGTGGTGATCGCGTACGAGCCGGTCTGGGCGATCGGTACCGGCAAGACCGCGACGCCGGGGGACGCCCAGGAGGTCTGCGGCGCGGTCCGCCAGCGGCTGGTGGAGCGCTTCGGCCAGGACACCGCGGACCAGGTCCGGGTCCTCTACGGCGGCTCGGTCAAGGCGTCCAACATCGCCACGATCATGGCCCAGACGGACGTGGACGGGGGCCTGGTGGGTGGCGCCAGCCTGGACGCGGAGGAATTCGCGCAGATCTGCCGGTTCCCGGAGCACATCGCCCGCTGATCGCTCGGTATCCTTGACCCCGCCCGTCCGCCGGTCGGTGCCGCCGTGCCCGATCAGACCGGGCGAGGATCGCTACGAGAGGACTGACCCCAGCCATGCCGATCTGGTTCGCATACACGTTGATCGTGTTGCTGATCATCACGAGCGTCCTGCTCACCTTGCTCATCCTGCTGCACCGTGGCAAGGGCGGCGGTCTGTCGAGCATGTTCGGCGGTGGCGTCAGCTCCAGCCTCGCCGGCTCTTCGGTGGCGGAGAAGAACCTGGACCGCTACACCGTTCTGGTGAGTGTCGTCTGGTTCGCCGCCATCATCGGGCTGGGGCTCTGGCTCCGCCTCCAGATGAACAGCGGCGCCTGAGCAGGCCCGTAAGTCGTACAATCTGCGCGCGGTCCGTCACCAGACGGGCCGCGCGCAGGCTTTTCTCCGCTGCACCGCGTCGCCCGCCGCCCACCCCTGAAGACGGCGGGTCCCTCCGACGACAGGAGCGAGCAGCCGTGCCGAGTGGCAATGTCATCCGCGGCGCCCGGATCGGGTCCGCACCCGTCCGTCCGGACGAGCGACACCCTCCCGCCCCCCGACAGGACGTCACCTACTGGTGCCGCAACGACCACCGGACCAGCATCCGGATCGCCGCGGACGCCGTGGCGCCGCCGCTGTGGGACTGTCCCCGCTGCGGTCTACCCGCCGGGCAGGACGCGCAGAACCCGCCCGGGCGGGCCCGCGCCGAGCCGTACAAGAGCCACCTGGCGTACGTGAAGGAGCGGCGTACCGCCGAGGAGGGCGAGGCGCTGCTGGCCGAGGCGCTCGCCGCGCTGCGCCGCCGCAGGGGCGAATGAAAGGAAGGGTCCCTTATTAACGCTACGCGTTAATAAGGGACCCTTCCTTTCAGCGCGGGGTGCGCAGCGGTCAGCGCAGGCTGCGCAGGCGGGCGGGCACGTCGGCGGCCGCCGCCCGGTCCAGCAGCCAGCGGGTACGGTCCACGCCGTGCACCCCGGCGGCCGGTAACTGCACCGGTCCGGCCCCGGCCAGCGCCATGCCCACCGCCCGCGCCTTGTCCGCGCCGCCAGCCACCAGCCAGACCTCCTCGGCGGTGTTGATCGTCGACAGGGTGAGGGTGGTCCGCACCGGCGGCGGCTTCGGGCTGCCCCGCACCGCGCTGCACGGCCGGCTCTCGTAGTGCACCGGGTGCTCGGGGAAGATCGAGGCAACGTGTCCGTCCTCCCCGACGCCCAGCATCAGCACGTCGAAGTGCGGCAGCACGGCGTGCCCGGGTCGGGCGGCGCGCGCCAGCTCCTCCGCGTACGCGGCGGCAGCCGCCTCGGGGTCGTTGCCGGCCGGGCCGTCGGAGGCGGGCATCGGGTGCACCCGGGCCGGGTTCAGCGGCACCACGTCCAGCAGGGCGGCGCGGGCCTGGGTCTCGTTGCGCTCCGGGTCGCCGGCGGGCAGGAACCGCTCGTCGCCCCACCACACGTCGACCCGGGACCAGTCCACCGCGTCGCGGGCCGGCAGGTGTGCCACCGCCCGGTACACGGCCGCGGCGATCCGCCCGCCGGTGAGCACCACCGAGGCCTCGCCCCGGTCGGCCTGGGCGTCGAGCAGCTTCACCAGCAGCCGGGCCGCCACGGCCTGCGCCAGCAGATCGGCGTCGGCGTGGACGGCGACAGTCGCCTCACTCATTGGTTGTGCCTTCGTTTCCCGACCGCGGGGCGGTCGCTGTCGCGTCGTGCCCGGGCCGGTGCCCGGATGTGGCGGGGCGGAGTGCCCCGGAGGCAGGGACCTCAGGGTCACCGGACCCTGCCCGATGTGGTGCCCCGGACGCCGGCGGGCTCAGCGCTCGCCGCTCGTGCCGGCGTGCGCGGTGACCCCGGCCTCGGCGCGCTGGGCGGTGGCCGGATCCTTCCAGACGTGCACCCGCTGCGGTGGGCGCTGCTCCAGGCCGCGCAGCCCGGCGGTGGCGCCCAACGCCTCCGCGTACACCTGGTCGGCGTCCAGCCGGCGCAGCTCCTCGGCGAGCTCGTCACCGAGCGGCCGACGCACCAGCGGCAGGGCCCGGTCTTCCTGGCCGGTCCGCCGGAACACCGCCATGCTGTCCTCGCGGGTCAACGTCAGGTGGTCGCCGTTGGCGCAGGTCAGCTCCACCTCACGCATCCGCGGGAACTCGTCGCTGGCCACCCGGCGTGGGGTGATGCCGAGCCGGCTGCCAAGCCAACCGGCCATCAGCTCCGCCGTCGGGTCGCTGGGCGGCGCCACGATGGTCGCCTCGGTGACCCGCGCCTCGGTGGTGTCGAACGCCCCGGCGACCAGGCTCCGCCACGGGGTGATCCGGGTCCACGCCAGATCGGTGTCGCCCGGGGCGTAGTCCCGGGCCCGCTGCCGCAGCGCCTCCACCGGGTCGGTGGCTTGCGCCGTGTCGGTGATCCGCCGGTCGGCGACCACGCCGAGGAAGTCGGTGGCGACCTCGGCCGGCGGCTCGCCGTGCCACCAGGTGACCACCGGCACGTCCGGGACCAGCAGCGGCATCACGACCGACTCGGCGTGCAGGGCCAGCCGTCCGTACATCCGGGTGACCACCGCCTCGCACGGGCCGAGCCGGCCACCGACCACGATCTCCGCGTCCAGCCGGTTGCGGTCCCGCTCGATCTCGGAGCGGACCACCACCACCAGCCGGCACGGGTGGGCGGCCGCCGCGATCGTCGCCGCCGCCTCCGCCTCCCGGACCCGCTTCTCGTCCACCACCACGATGAGGGTGAGCGCCATGCCGCTGGCCACCCCGCCGGCGCTGCGCCGCTCGGCGGCGAGCGCCTTGACCACCTCGTTGCCGGTGGTGTCCCACAGCCCGATCACTGGAGCCTCCTGGTTCGCTCGCTGCCCGCGCTCACACCACCGCTTCGCGGCGGCGCGAGCGCCCCGCTGCTGTCCCTGCCGGTTCGCTCGCCGCGCTCGCTCACGCTCGCCGCCAGGCGCGGCCCTCGTGGGCCAGCATCTCGTCGGCTGCCCGCGGCCCCCACTCGCCGGAGCGGTACGGCTCCGGCGTGGTGCCCTCCCAGGCGTGCTCCAGCGGGTCGATCACCTGCCAGCTCTGCTCGACCTCCGCCGCGTCCGGGAAGAGCGTGCGGTCGCCGATCAGCACGTCCAGCACCAGCCGCTCGTACGCCTCCGGGCTGGACTCGGTGAACGCCTCGCCGTACTGGAAGTCCATCGCGATGTCGCGGACCTCCATCGTGGTGCCCGGCACCTTCGAGCCGAACTTGAGCACCACGCCCTCGTCCGGCTGGACCCGGATGACCAGCTGGTTGTTGCCCAGCGACTCCATGTCGGCGTCGTTGAACGGCAGGTGCGGCGCCTTCTTGAACATGATGGCGACCTCGGTGACCCGCCGGGGCAGCCGCTTGCCGGCCCGGATGTAGAACGGCACCTCGGCCCAGCGGCGGTTCTGGATGCCGAGCCGCACCGCCACGTACGTCTCGGTGGTGGAGTCGGAGGGAACGCCCTGCTCCTCCAGGTAGCCGACCGCGCGCTCACCGCCGACCCACCCCGGCAGGTACTGGCCGCGCACGGTGTCCCGGGCCACGTCCTTGGGCAGGGTGATCGCCCTGAGCACCTTCAGCTTCTCGGTCCGGATCTCGTCGGCGTCGAAGCTGGTCGGCTCCTCCATCGCCACCAGGGCCAGGAGCTGGAGCAGGTGGTTCTGGAGTACGTCGCGGGCGGTGCCGACGGTGTCGTAGAAGCCCGCGCGGCTGCCGATGCCGACGTCCTCGGCCATGGTGATCTGCACCGAGTCGACGTACTTGGAGTTCCACAGCGGCTCGAACAGGTTGTTGGCGAACCGCAGGGCGAGAATGTTCTGGACCGTCTCCTTGCCCAGGTAGTGGTCGATGCGGAAGACGTCCTGGCGGGTGAAGACGTCGTCGACCAGGTCGTTGAGCGCCTTCGCCGAGGGCAGGTCGTTGCCGAACGGCTTCTCCACCACCACCCGGCGCCAGCCGCCGGACTTCTCGTTGTCGGCCATCCCGGTGCGGGCCAGTTGCTTGAGCACGACCGGGAAAGCGGGCGGGGGGATGGAGAAGTAGAACGCCGCGTTGCCGGTGATGCCGTGGCTCTGCCGCAGCTCGTCCAGCGTCGTGGCGAGCTGGTCGAAGGCGGCGTCGTCGTCGAACGACCCGCCGACGAACTTGATGTTGCCGGCCAGCCGTGCCCACACCTCGTCCCGCCACGGAGTACGCGCGTGCTTGCGTGCCGCCTCGCAGGCCAGCGTCTCGAAGTCGCCGTCACCCCAGTCGCGGCGGGCGAAGCCGAGCACCACGAAACCAGGCGGGAGCAGCCCCCGGTTGGCCAGGTCGTAGACCGCCGGGAGCAGCTTCTTGCGGGCCAGGTCGCCGGTCACCCCGAAGATCACCAGAGCGCACGGCTCGGGGATCCGGGGCAGCCGGCGGTCCTGCGGGTCGCGCAGCGGGTTCACGCCGCCTCCTCGCTCCGCTTGCGTCACGTCGTCCATCCTCACGCCCGCAGCTCACCGGCCGCGTCGAGCAGTTGGGCGACGCCGGCGGCCCGGTCGGTCAGGTGCAGCCGCAGGAGCGGCCGCTCCCGGCCCACGAGGGCCTGCCGGTCACCGGCGGCCTGCGCCGCCTGCAACTCGCCGAAGGTGTACGGCTTGCCCGGCACCGGCAGGTCCTCGGCGACCGCGCCGGTCACCTGGAGGTAGCTGCCCACCTGCGGGCCGCCCTTGTGGTACTGGCCGGTGGAGTGCAGGAACCGTGGTCCCCAACCGAAGGTGACCGGCCGGCCGGCCGCTTCGGCCAGCAGCGAACGCAGCCGGCCCGCGTCCGCGTCGGCGAACCGGTCCAGGTACGCCATCACCGCCAGGTAGCCGTCGTCGCCCATCCCGTCGAGCAGCCAGCGCAGTACGCCGGACAGGTCACCGGGGGCGCCCTGCGGCGCGTACACCTCGATCGCGCCCTCGGTGAACGACGGCGTCTCCGCCGGCAGGCCCGAGGCCAGGATCTTGTTGGTGTTCTCCTTGGACTCGGTGACGTTCGGCTGGTTGAACGGGTCGATGCCGAGCACCACCCCGGCCACCGCGGTCGCGTACTCCCAGGCCAGGAACTGCGCGCCGAGTGGGCCGTTGACCGCCACGTCCGGGTCGGCTCCGCCGCCCGGCGTGTCACCGGGGGCCAGTGCGCCGCCGTAGCTGACGGTCAGCACGTCCGGGCCGGTGGCGCCGGCGCTCCGTGGAGACTCGACGACCACCGGCAGGATGCCCACCCCGGCCTTGCCGGTCGACTCGGCGATCAACTGCTCGGCCCAGTCGCCGAACCCCTCGATGCCGGTGCCGTCGGAGATCAGTGCGACCTTGTCCTGGGCCAGCGTTGCGGCGGCGCCCAGCGCGGCGCCCAGCGCGAGGGCCGGGTTGTCCCGATCCCCGGCGAGCGACGCGGCCAACGCGTCGGCCTGGTCGATCAGCTCCGCCACCTCGACCCCGGCCAGCGCCGAGGGCACCAGCCCGAACGCGGTCAGCGCCGAGTACCGGCCGCCCACGTTCGGGTCGGCCAGCACGGTGAACGCGCCCATCTCGGTGGCGGTGGCCTCCAGCGGCGAGCCGGGGTCGGTGACGATGACGAAGTGCCGACCGGCCTCCGCCTCGGTCATCCCGGCGTCCAGGAACGCCTGCCAGTAGGCGCGTCGGTGGCTGTCCGTCTCCACCGTCGAGCCGGACTTGCTGGCCACCACCACCACGGTGCGCTCCAGCCGGTCACCCAGCGCCGCCCGGACCTGGCCCGGGTCGGTCGTGTCCAGCACCGTCAGCGGCCGACCCATGGTGCGGGCGATCACCTCGGGGGCCAGCGACGAGCCGCCCATGCCGGCGAGCACCACGTGGTCCAGGTCGGCCAGCTCCGCGGTCAACTCGGCCAGCTGTGCCAGCAGCTCCCGGCTACGCCGGTGGGTGTCCACCCAGCCCAGCCGGATCTTCGCCTCGGCTTCGGCGTCCGGCCCCCACAGGCTCGGGTCCTTGGCCGCCAGCTTGCCCGCGACGCCGGACTTGATCAGCGCGTCGCGGGTCGAGGCGGGCGCGGACTTGTCGACCGCGTCCGCGCCGTACACGGCGAGCCCGGCTGCGGCCTCCACAGGCCCGGCCAGCAGGTCGCTCATGCGTTACCACCGGCCTTCTCGGCGGCCTTGGCGTTGCCCTTGGCGGCCTTGTTCGGCGCACCCCTGCCCTTAGCCGCCGCGTCCAGCGACTTGCGGACGCCGTCGATCAGCTCCTGCCAGCTGGTCGCGAACTTCTCCACGCCCTCGCGCTCCAGGGTGGCGATCACGTCGGCCATGTCCACCCCGACCGACTCCAGCTCGGTGAAGACCTTGCGGGCCGCGTCGTAGGAGCCGGTGATGGTGTCGCCGTGGGTCTCACCGTGGTCGGCGTACGCGTGGATGACCGCCTCCGGCATGGTGTTGACCGTTCCGGGCGCGATCAGCTCCTCGACGTAGATGACGTCCCGGTAGTCCGGGTTCTTCGTCGAGGTGGAGGCCCACAGGGGGCGCTGGGGGTGCGCGCCGGCGTCGGCGAGCGCCTGCCAACGGTCGGAGGAGAACACCTCGCCGTAGCGCTCGTACGCCAGCTGGGCGTTGGCGACGGCCGCCTTGCCCTTGACCGCCTTCGCCGGATCGGAGCCGATCTTCTCGAGCCTCTTGTCGACCTCGGAGTCGACACGGGAGACGAAGAAGGACGCCACGGACCCGATGGTGGAAAGGTCGTGACCGTTCGCCTTGGCCTGCTCCAGGCCGGCCAGGAACGCCTCCATCACCGCGGAGTAGCGGTCCAGACCGAAGATCAGGGTCACGTTGACGCTGATCCCCTCGGCCAGCGTGGCGGTGATCGCCGGGAGGCCCGCCTCGGTGGCCGGGATCTTGATGAAGAGGTTGGGCCGGTCGACCAGCCACCACAGCGCCTTGGCCTCGGCGACCGTCCGGTCGCTCTCGTGCGCCAACCGTGGGTCCACCTCGATGGAGACCCGGCCGTCGACGCCGGCGCTCTGGTCGTGCGCCGGGCGCATCACGTCGCAGGCCCACCGCACGTCGTACGTGGTGAGCATGCGCACGGCCTCCTCGACGTCCACCCCACGGGCGGCGAGGTCGCGCAGCTGCCAGTTGTACTCGTCTGCGTCGCTCAGCGCCTTCGCGAAGATTGTCGGGTTGGTGGTGACACCGACGACGCGCTTCTCCCGCCGCAGCTGGTCCAGCCCGCCGGAGCTCAGGCGTACCCGGGAAATATCGTCCAGCCACACCGCCACACCCGTGGCGGTGAGCTCACTCAGCCTGTCCGTCATGCCGTCCACGCTCCCCTCAGTTGCCGGTAGTGAAACCGGTGATGTCGCCCACCCGGGCCAGCGAGGCGTGTGCCGCCGCCACGATCCGGTCACCGGTGAACCCGAACTGCTCGAAGAGCACGGTGTGCGGGGCGCTCGCCCCGTAGTGCTCCAGGCTGACGCTCTCGCCGAGGTCGCCGACGACGCCGCGCCAGGACATCGCGATGCCCGCCTCCACGCTCACCCGTGCCTTTACCCCGCGTGGGAGCACCGACTCCCGGTACGCCTCGTCCTGCTCGTAGAACCACTCCTGGCAGGGCATCGAAACCACCCGGGTGGGCGTGCCGTCGGCCTCCAGGCGCTCCCGGGCGGTCAGGCAGAGCTGCACCTCGGAGCCGGTGCCGACGATGATCACCTGCGGCTTGCCGTTGGACGCCTCGGCCAGCACGTAGCCGCCCTTGGCCACCCCGTCCGCGCCGCCCAGGACGTCGCGGTCCAGCGTCGGCAGCGTCTGGCGGCTCAGCGCCAGCGCGGTGGGGCGGTCGGTGTGCTCCAGCGCCAGCCGCCAGGCCCAGGCGGTCTCGTTGGCGTCGGCCGGGCGGACCACGTCCAGGCCGGGGATGGCGCGCAGGGCGGTCATGTGCTCCACCGGCTGGTGGGTCGGACCGTCCTCGCCGAGACCGATCGAGTCGTGCGTCCAGACGTAGGTCACCGGCAGCTTCATCAGCGCGGCCAGCCGCACCGAGGGGCGCATGTAGTCGCTGAACACCAGGAAGGTGCCGCCGTACGGGCGGGTGCCGCCGTGCAGGGCGATGCCGTTGAGGATCGCTCCCATGGCGTGCTCGCGGATGCCGAAGTGCAGCGTGCGGCCGTACTCGTGGCCCGGGAAGTCCTTGGTGGCGTGCGTGGCCGGGATGAAGGACGGCTCGCCCTTCATGGTGGTGTTGTTGCTCTCGGCCAGGTCGGCCGAGCCGCCCCACAGCTCCGGCAGCACCGGCGCGAGCGCCTCCAGCACCTTGCCGGAGGCGGCCCGGGTGGCCAGGCCCTTGGCGTCGGCGGGGAAGGTGGGCAGCGCGTCGGCCCAGCCCTCGGGCAGCACCCGGCCGGCCATCCGCTCGTAGAGCGCCGTGCGCTCCGGGTTCGCCGCCTTCCAGGCGTCGAACGCGGTGGTCCACTGCTCCTGGTCCGCGGAGCCGCGGGCCATCACCTTCCGGGCGTTGCCGAGCACCTCCTCGTCGACGTCGAAGGTCTTGTCCGGGTCGAAGCCGAGGATCCGCTTGGTGGCTTTCACCTCGTCGGCGCCGAGCGCCGAACCGTGGATCTTGCCGGTGTTCTGCTTGTTGGGCGCGGGCCAGCCGATGATGGTGCGCAGCGCGATGAAGGAGGGACGCCCGGTCTCCGCCTTGGCGGCCAGCAGCGCCTGGTAGAGCGCCTCCGCGTCCTCGTGGTAGTCGCCCTGGTCGGCGTCGCCGATGCGCCAGTCGACCGTCTGCACGTGCCAGCCGTACGCCTCGTAGCGGGCGGCCACGTCCTCGCTCTTGGCGATCCGGGTGTCGTCCTCGATCGAGATCTCGTTGTCGTCGTAGATCACCGTGAGGTTGCCCAGCTGCTGGTGCCCGGCGAGGGCGCTGGCCTCGTGGCTGATGCCCTCCTCGATGTCACCGTCCGAGACGATGCACCAGATGTCGTGGTCGAAGACGGACGCGCCGGGCTCGGTCTCCGGGTCGAACAGGCCGCGCTCGCGGCGGGCCGCCATGGCCATGCCGACCGCGTTGCCCAGGCCCTGCCCGAGGGGACCGGTGGTGGTCTCCACGCCCGGGATGTGCCCGTGCTCGGGGTGACCCGGGGTGAGCGAGCCCCACTGCCGCAGCGACTGCAGGTCGGACAGGCTCATCGGGTAGCCGGAGAGGAACAACTGGATGTAGAGCGTCAGGCTGGAGTGCCCGGCGGACAGCACGAACCGGTCCCGGCCGGGCCAGTTCGGGTCGGCCGGGTTGTGCCGCATGACCCGGTTGAAGAGCAGGTACGCCGCGGGCGCCAGGCTCATCGCGGTGCCCGGGTGGCCATTGCCGGATTTCTCCACGGCATCCATGGCCAGCACACGGACGGTGTCGACGGCCCGGCGGTCGAGGTCGGACCAGTTGAGTGCGGAGTGCTCGGGTCGGTTGGCAGCCACGATGGTTGTGCTCCTCGGCAGATGGGCGGAACCCTCACTGGTGACCCTATCGAGCGTTCCTAAACGTCCGCCCGGGGATCTCTGCATGGTGTTCGGTACGTTGCGGCGCGTCGCGTCGTTCGACCCGGTGGTGTGACGGCCCGCACCGTTGTCGGGTCGGCCGGGCAGCCAAAACGACAACGCGTAGTGTGTGGGTCGGATGCGGACCCGAGCGGGTCCTGCCGATCCGATCTCCCCGTGCCGATGCCGGAAGGTGGCAATCCGTGAGCATGATCACCGAGCGCCCCGCGAGCAACCCCGCCGGGCACCCCCCGGCGCGGGCGGCCGAGGGTCCGGTGGCGCGGCGGGACGTGCGCGCGATCCTCTCGGCGTACGTGGCGCTCACCAAGCCGCGGATCGTGGAGTTGCTGCTGGTCACCACCATTCCGACGATGATGCTCGCCGAAGGCCGTCTGCCGTCGCTGTGGCTGATGGCCGTGGTGCTGGTCGGCGGCTCGCTCGCCGCGGGCGCGGCCAGCGTGCTCAACTGCTACATCGACCGGGACATCGACCAGTTGATGCGGCGTACGAAGCGTCGGCCGCTGCCGGCGCACACCGTGTCGCCGCGGAGCGCGTTGATCTTCGGTCTGGTGCTGGCGGCGGTCTCGGTCGTCCTCATGGCGGCGCTCACCAACCTGCTGGCCGCCGGGCTGACCCTCGCCGCGATCGCGTACTACGACCTCGTCTACACCCTGTGGCTCAAGCGCTCCACCCCGACGAACACCTTCTGGGGCGGGGCCTGCGGGGCCGCGCCGGTGCTGATCGGTTGGGCGGCGGTGACCGGCTCGCTGGCGCCGGCCGCCTGGGGGCTGTTCGCGGTGGTCTTCTTCTGGCAGATGCCGCACTTCTACCCGCTCGCCATGAAGTACAAGGACGACTACGCCCGGGCCGGGATCCCGATGCTGCCGGTGGTGGCCTCCACCCGCCGGGTGAACGCCGAGATCCTGATCTTCGCCTGGCTCACCGTGCTCACCTCCCTCGCCGTCTGGCCGCTGGGGCTCAGCGCGATCTACGGCGTACCGACCCTGGTGGTGGGCGCCATCTTCCTGGTCGAGGCGCACCGGCTCTGCCGGCGGGCGACGCGCGGCGAGGCGGTCAAGCCGATGCGGCTGTTCCACTGGTCGACGACGTACCTGACCATCCTCTTCGTGGCCGTCGCGGTCGACGCGCTGATCTGACCCACGCCGCCCGATGCCAGGCCTCGGCCGCAGGTGAGGGTGGCATTCTTCGACTAATCACGGCCATGGATGAGTTGTCCGGGTTTAACGTCACATCAGCGTAACTTTCAGCATGAGTCAGATCGGCTCAACCTGCGGGGTTTGAGTCCGGATTTAGCCACGTGCTTTGAGCGCAAAAGTCCTGATAAAACCGGACAGCAAACCTATGGTATTCCTTAAACCTGTAGGTAATTGGCATCACAAAAGCTCCATGGTTCTCGCCCTTCCGAGTGCAACTCTGCTTAGGCTTCGCGTCATGGCAGATGGTTCCGATACGACGCTGACGGCCGAGCAGACCGCCGGCGAGCAGGCGCCCCACGGCCTGGTCGCGGGCCTCAGGGCGTTCGCCGCCGGACACGGCGGAGCGAAGGCGGTCATCGAGTACGTCGGCAAGCGTGGCGCGCGAATCGTCCTCGTGGGTACCGACGGTGAGTGGGGCGACCAGTTCGCCGACGACACCGTCACCGCGCGGGAGGCGTGCGCCAAGGCGGGAGTCACCGTCGAGAACGCCTGGGAGCGTGAACTGATGGACCAGATGCGCCCGAGCAACGACCTCTGGCGGTCGATGGCCCGGCGCACGATGGCCCGCTGAGATAGACACCTGAATTGACCAACCACTATCAGTCGACCCGGGGGGAACCCCGGGTCGCTCTCGTGACCTGCACAGACCTCGTCGACCTCGACCCGGACGACCGGCTGGTCCTCGCCCCGCTCGCCGCCCGGGGGATCGCCGCCGAGGCGGTCGTCTGGGACGACCCGGACGTCGACTGGTCCTCCTATGACCTCATCGTGCTCCGCTCACCGTGGGACTACGCGCTGCGCCGCGACGAGTTCGTCGCCTGGGCCGCCTCCGTACCGGCGTTGGTCAACCCGGCCGACGTGGTGCGGTGGAACACCGACAAGCGCTACCTCGCCGAGCTCAGCGCGGCCGGTGTGCCGACCGTGCCGACGTCCTGGGTCGAGCCGGGGGAGAGCTGGCTGCCGCCGGCCGACACCGGTGAGTACGTGATCAAGCCGGCGGTCAGCGCGGGCAGCCAGGACACCGGCCGGTACGACCTGGCCGACCCGGAACACCGGGAACTCGCTGGTGCGCACGTACGCCGGCTCTCCGACGCCGGTCGGGTGACGATGATCCAGCCGTACCTGACCGCGGTCGACACCGAGGGCGAGACGGCGCTGCTCTTCCTGGCCGGTCCGGACGGGCTCGCGTTCAGCCACGCGATCCGCAAGGGCCCGATGCTGACCGGGCCGGACCTCGGCCCGGACGGGCTCTACAAGGCCGAGGAGATCACGGCCCGCACCGCGGCCCCGGCACAGCTGGCGGTGGCGGAGAAGACCCTGGCGGTGGTGCCGGGCGGCACGGCTCAGCTGCTCTACGCCCGGGTCGACCTGATCCCCGGCCCGGACGGCGCGCCGGTCCTGGTCGAGCTCGAGCTGACCGAGCCGTCGCTCTTCATCGGCTACGCCGACGGCGCACCCGACCGCCTCGCCGAGGCCGTCACCACCCACCTGGCCCGCCGCGGCTGACCTTCGCAGGGCGTCCCCACTCCGAGATCCGCGCAACTTGCGTATGAAGTTGTGGCCGCGGTGCGCCACGCCTCTTCTGAGGTTGCGCGGATCTCGGGTCGGGCGGACCGACCCGCCGACGGTGGTCGGCCGTCCTTTGCTCTGCTTCACTCGACGCAACACCCGGCGTCCGATATCCGGACGGTGGGGCCACAGCCGACAACGCGTGGCGGGCTTCGGCCGGCAAGATCGCGTGGCGGGCCTACAGCCCGCAAGATCGCGCAACATCCTGGATGTAGTGGCATGGCATCCCGCGCGGCCGACACCACTACAGCCAGGAACGAGCACGATCTTGGCGCGGGGCGCGGGGCGCGGGGCGCGGGGCGCGGGGCGCGGGGCGCGCTCAGGCGGTGGCCGGGACGGCTTCGGTGTCGGCGGGGGTGGTGGCCCGGGGTGCGGGGGCGACCGGGCGGCGTTCGCGGGTGGACCACTGCACCGAGAGGGTGGCCAGCAGCACCAGGCAGGAGCCGAACATGTGTTCGCCGACCAGGATCGCCGGCACGTGGGTGAAGTACTGCACGAAACCGATGAGGCCCTGACCCAGCTCCACCGCGAGCAGGACGACGGCGGCCCGGGTGGCCCGCTGTGCGCCGACCGCGCGGAACGCGAAGATCAGCGCCACCGAGAGACCGATCAGCAGGAAGACGCTGTCGGCGTGCACCTGGGAGATCGACTCCGGGTCCAGGCCGTTGCGGGCCGCGCCCTGGTCGCCGGCGTGCGGGCCGCTGCCGGTGACCCAGGTGCCGATGACCAGCACGGCGACGCCGACGCCCGTGGTGACCCGGGCCAGGGTGCGCAGCGGCGCCGGGACCACGGCCACCGTCGGCCCGTCCGGGTCGGCGATCCGCCGCCAGAGGGCGTACGCGGCGGCGATCACCCCCATCGAGGCGAGGAAGTGCAGCCCGACCACCCACGGGTTGAGGTTGGTGAGCACGGTGATACCACCGATCACCGCCTGGGCGGGAATGCCCAGGAAGACCGCGACGGCCAGCGCCAGCAGACCGGGCCGGCGTGGCCGGTGTGCCAGCACCGCCAGCACGGTGGCCAGCGCGATCAGGCCCACCGCGAAGGTCAGCATCCGGTTGCCGAACTCGATCACGCCGTGCCCGCCCATTTCCGACGTCGCGACGTACGACGCGTCCGTGCACCGGGGCCAGGTGGGGCAGCCGAGGCCCGAGGCGGTCAACCGGACGGCCCCGCCGGTGACGACGATGCCCACGTTCGCGATGATCGAGGTGAGCGCGAGGCGGCGCAGCAGGGTGCCGGAGACCGGACGGACGTATCGGTTCACGGCGCAAATCCTACGCACCGTAGTGATCGAGGTTCGTCCGACTCCGCCAGGTCGGTGGTTCGGATCACCGGGGCCCGGGTTTGCGACCCTCCGGGTAATTACGTAACGTTGGCGTTGTGAAAAACGTGGCGGCGCTCTCCGGGCAGCAGCCGACGGCCGGTCCGGCCGTCGGTGCGAGCGCGTCCGCGCCGGTCGTGACCACGTCAGCCGCGCTCAGCGGCACCGCGCCGACCGAGGTCTCCACCCGGGACCGGGTCACCCAGCTGCTGCTGGAGCGGGGGGCCACCACCGCCGCGCAGCTCGGGGAGGCGCTCGGGCTCAGCCCCGCCGCGATCCGCCGGCATCTGGACGCCATGCTCGCCGACGGTGACGTGGTCGCCCGCGAGCAGACCGTGCAGGGCAGCCGCGGTCGGGGGCGTCCGGCCAAGGTGTTCCTGCTGACCGAGGCCGCCCGGGTCCGCTGTGGCACCCACCACTACGACAACATGGCCACCGCCGCGTTGCGCTGGATCGCCCGCAGCGGCGGCTCGGGCGCGGTCGAGGCGTTCGCCACCGAGCAGGTGGCCGCCCTGGAGGCGCGTTGTCGGACCGCCATGGAGGACGCCGGCGACGACCCGCTCGCACGGGCGGAGGCACTCGCCGGAGCGCTCACCGCCGAGGGTTACGCTGCCAACGCGACCACGATCGCCTCCGGCGGCCAGCTCTGCCAGCACCACTGCCCGGTGGCGCACGTGGCCGCCGAGTTTCCTCAGCTGTGCGAGGCCGAGACCGCGGTGATCTCCCGTCTGGTCGGCACCCACGTACAGCGCCTGGCCACCATCGCGCACGGCGACGGTGTGTGCACCACGCACATTCCGACCCAGCCGGGCCGCGTCCAATCCGGTAATCCCGTCACCACTGTGAGGACAGATAGATGACCGAGCAGATCGTCCAGCCCCTGACCCAGGAAGAGCAGCTCGCCGCTCTGGGTCGCTACGAGTACGGCTGGTCCGACCCGGACGCCGCCGGGGCGGTCGCCCAGCGCGGCATCAACGAGGCGGTGGTGCGGGACATCTCGGCGAAGAAGAACGAGCCGGCCTGGATGCTCGACCTGCGCCTGAAGGGTCTCCGGCTGTTCGGCCGCAAGCCGATGCCGGCCTGGGGCGCCGACCTCACCGGGATCGACTTCGACAACATCAAGTACTTCGTTCGGTCCACCGAGAAGCAGGCCACCAGCTGGGAGGACCTGCCCGAGGACATCAAGAACACCTACGACCGGCTGGGCATCCCGGAGGCGGAGAAGCAGCGGCTGGTCGCCGGTGTCGCGGCGCAGTACGAGTCCGAGGTCGTCTACCACAAGATCCGTGAGGACCTTGAGGAGCAGGGCGTCCTCTTCCTGGACACCGACACCGCGCTGCGTGAGCACGAGGACGTGTTCAAGGAGTACTTCGGCACGGTGATTCCGGTCGGCGACAACAAGTTCGCCGCGCTGAACACCTCCGTATGGTCCGGTGGCTCGTTCATCTACGTGCCGAAGGGTGTGCACGTGGAGATCCCGCTGCAGGCCTACTTCCGGATCAACACGGAGAACATGGGCCAGTTCGAGCGGACGCTGATCATCGTCGACGAGGGTGCGTACGTGCACTACGTCGAGGGATGCACCGCGCCGCTCTACTCCTCCGACTCGCTGCACAGCGCGGTCGTGGAGATCATCGTCAAGAAGAACGCGCGCTGCCGCTACACGACCATCCAGAACTGGTCGAACAACGTCTACAACCTGGTCACCAAGCGCGCCGTGTGCCACGAGGGCGCGACCATGGAGTGGGTCGACGGCAACATCGGCTCCAAGGTGACTATGAAGTACCCGGCGGTCTACATGACCGGCGAGCACGCCAAGGGCGAGGTGCTCTCGGTGGCCATGGCCGGCGAGGGCCAGCACCAGGACGCCGGCGCCAAGATGGTGCACGCTGCGCCGCACACCTCCTCGACCATCGTGTCGAAGTCGATCGCCCGGGGCGGCGGCCGCACCTCGTACCGGGGTCTGGTGCAGGTGCTGGAGGGTTCGCACCACAGCCGGAGCACGGTCAAGTGCGACGCGCTGCTGGTCGACACGATCTCCCGCTCGGACACCTACCCGTACGTCGACATCCGCGAGGACGACGTGTCGATGGGGCACGAGGCGACCGTCTCCAAGATCAGTGACGACCAGCTCTTCTACCTGATGAGCCGCGGCCTGAGCGAGGACGAGGCGATGGCCATGATCGTGCGTGGCTTCATCGAGCCGATCGCCAAGGAACTCCCCATGGAGTACGCCCTGGAGCTGAACCGGCTGATCGAACTCCAGATGGAGGGCGCGGTCGGCTGACCCGGCCGGCCGTCGCGCGGCGGCCCCGACCCGCCGCGCCGCGCCGGGACCAGCTCGACCGACCCTCCGATTAACCGCAGAACAGACCAAGGAAGACATGACTACCCAGGCTTCCGCGCCGCCGCCCAGCACCAAGTCGCAGGCGCTGCGCTCGTACGACGTCGCCGACTTCCCGGCCCTCACCGGCCTGGAGGAGGACTGGCGTTTCACTCCGCTCAAGCGGCTGCGCGGCCTCGCCGGTGAGGCGCTGGCCGCCACCGGCACGGTCCGGCACGAGTACGGCGACCTGCCCGAGGGCGTGGCCGTCGAGCGGATCGGCACCGACGACCCGCGGGTGGGCAGCGTGCTCACCCCGGTCGACCGGGTCAGCGCGCTCGCCTACGGCGGTGCCGGTCAGGCGCTGCTGCTCAGCGTGGCCAGCGACGTCGTGGTGGGTGCGCCGGTGAGCCTGCGGGTGGTCGGCGACAACGCCGAGGGCGTGGCCTTCGGGCACACCTTCGTCGAGGTGGGCCGGTTCGCCGAGATGACCCTGGTGCTGGAGCACGTCGGCTCGGTGACCCTGGCCGACAACGTCGAGGTCTCCGTGGCCGACGGGGCGAAGCTGACCCTGGTCACCGTCGCGGACTGGGCCGACGACGCGGTGCAGGCACAGCACCTCAAGATCAAGCTGGGTCGGGACGCCCGGGTGACGCACGTCCAGGTCAGCCTCGGCGGTGACCTGGTCCGGCAGTACACGTCGGTGGAGTACACCGGCCGCGGCGGCGAGGCCGAGCTGTACGGCGTCTACTTCGCCGACTCCGGCCAGCACCTCGAGCACCGGCAACTGGTGGACCACAGCGTGCCGGACTGCCGCAGCTACGTCGGTTACCGGGGCGCCCTGCAGGGCGAGGACGCGCACACCGTCTGGGTGGGCGACGTGCTGATCCGGGCCGAGGCGACCGGCACCGACACGTACGAGATCAACCGGAACCTGTTGCTCACCGACGGCGCGCGGGCGGACTCCGTACCCAATCTGGAGATCGAGACCGGCGAGATCGCCGGCGCCGGCCACGCCAGCGCGACCGGCCGCTTCGACGACGAGCAGCTCTTCTACCTGATGGCCCGGGGCATCCCGGAGGGCGAGGCCCGCCGCCTGGTGGTTCGCGGCTTCTTCGCCGAGCTGATCAACAAGATCCCGGTGGAGTCACTGCGGGAGCGTCTTGGCGACGCGATCGAGGCCCGGCTGACCAAGGCTGGCGCCTGATGATCCGGATCTGCTCCACCGAGGATGTGCCGAAGGGCACCGCGATCAGCGCGGACGTCGACGGCACCCCGATCGCGCTGGTGCACGGCGAGGACGGCCAGTTCTACGCCGCCTACGACGAGTGCTCGCACGCCTCGGTCGCCCTCTCCGAGGGTGAGGTCGACGGCTGCACACTCGAGTGCTGGCTGCACGGCTCGCGTTTCGACCTGCGCACCGGGCAGCCCTCCGGGTTGCCGGCCACCGAACCCGTACCCGTCTACCCCGTCGAAGTCCGCGACGGCGACATCTACCTCAGCCTGACGCCGAGTAATGGAGTGACCCGATAATGAGCACCCTGGAGATCCGCGACCTGAAGGTGTCGGTCAAGCTGCCCGAGGGTGAGCTCAAGCCGATCCTGTCGGGCGTCGACCTGACCGTCCGCTCCGGTGAGACCCACGCGATCATGGGCCCGAACGGCTCCGGCAAGTCCACCCTGGCGTACTCGATCGCCGGCCACCCCAAGTACGAGATCACCGGCGGCACGGTGACCCTCGATGGCGAGGACGTGCTCGCCATGACCGTCGACGAGCGGGCCCGCGCCGGCCTCTTCCTGGCCATGCAGTACCCGGTCGAGGTCCCCGGCGTCTCGGTGGCGAACTTCCTGCGCACCGCGAAGACCGCCATCGACGGCGAGGCCCCGAAGCTGCGCACCTGGGGCGGCGAGCTGCGCGGTGCCATGGAGCGCCTCCAGATGGACCCGGCGTTCGCCCAGCGCAACGTCAACGAGGGCTTCTCCGGTGGTGAGAAGAAGCGGCACGAGATCGTCCAGCTGGAGCTGCTCAAGCCGAAGATCGCGATCCTCGACGAGACCGACTCCGGCCTCGACGTGGACGCGCTGCGGGTCGTCAGCGAGGGCGTCAACCGGGTCCGTGACACCGGCGACACCGGCGTGCTGCTGATCACCCACTACACGCGGATCCTGCGCTACATCAAGCCGGACTTCGTGCACGTCTTCGTGGCCGGCCGGATCGTCGAGCAGGGCGGCCCGGAGCTGGCCGACAAGCTCGAGGCCGAGGGCTACGAGCGGTACGCCGCCGGGGCCGGCACGGCCCGGGCCTGAGCGGGAGAGGCGCTGCCGAGATGACCAGCATCGCGATCCCTTCGGGGATGCCGCAGTACGACGACGTGCCGCGTTTCGACGTGGCCCGGGTGCGCGCCGACTTCCCGATCCTGGAGCGGGAGATCAACGGGCACCCGCTGGTCTACCTCGACAGCGCCAACACCTCGCACAAGCCACGGCAGGTGCTCGACGTGCTCGGAGAGCACTACGCGCGGCACAACGCCAACGTGTCGCGTTCGGTGCACACCCTGGGCTCCGAGGCCACCGAGGCGTACGAGGGGGCGCGCGCCAAGGTCGCCGCGTTCCTCAACGCGTCGAGCTCGGACGAGGTGGTGTTCACCAAGAACTCCACCGAGGCGATCAACATCGTGGCGTACGCCTTCTCCAACGCCTCGCTGCGCCCGGACGCCGACCCCCGGTTCCGGCTCGGGCCTGGCGACGAGGTGGTGATCTCCGAGATGGAGCACCACTCGAACATCGTCCCGTGGCAGCTGCTCTGTGAGCGGACCGGCGCGACCCTGCGCTGGTTCCCGGTCACCGATCAGGGCCGGCTCGACGAGTCGGGCCTCGACGACCTGGTCACCGAACGGACGAAGATCGTCTCTTTGGTGCACATGTCGAACATCCTCGGCACGATCAACGCCACCGCCCGGATCACCGCGCGGGTCCGTGAGGTGGGGGCGCTGCTGCTGCTGGACTGCTCGCAGTCGGTGCCGCACCTGCCCGTCGACGTGGTCGACCTGGACGCCGACTACATCGTCTTCACCGGGCACAAGATGTGCGGCCCGACCGGCATCGGCGTGCTCTGGGGCCGGGCCGAGCTGCTGGCGGCGATGCCGCCGGTGTTCGGCGGCGGCTCGATGATCGAGACGGTCACCATGGCCCGGTCGACGTTCGCCGCTCCACCGGCCCGGTTCGAGGCCGGCACCCCGCCGATCGCCGAGGCGGTCGCGCTCGGCGCGGCGGTGGACTACCTCACCGGGATCGGGATGCAGGCCATCCAGTGGCACGAGAAGGAGCTGACGGCGTACGCGCTGGACGCCCTCGGTTCGGTGCGCGGCCTGCGGATCTTCGGCCCGACCGTGCCGGTGGGCCGGGGCGGCACCATCTCGTTCGCGCTGGGTGACGTGCACCCGCACGACGTGGGTCAGGTGCTCGACTCGCTCGGCGTGCAGGTGCGGGTGGGCCACCACTGCGCGAAGCCGGTGTGCAGCCGGTTCGGTGTCCCGGCGATGACCCGGGCCTCGTTCTACCTCTACACCACCACCGAGGAGATCGACGCTCTGGTGGCTGGTCTGGAGCAGGTGCGGAAGGTGTTCGACTGATGCAACTCGACCAGCTCTACCAGGAGATCATCCTGGATCACTACAAGCACCCGCACGGCCGTGGCCTGCGTGATGCCGACGACGCGGGCGACCAGGTCGCCGAGGCGCACCACGTCAACCCGACCTGCGGCGACGAGGTCACCGTCCGGGTGGCCACCGACGGCGCCGTGCTGCACGACATCTCGTACGACGGGATGGGCTGCTCGATCAGCCAGGCGTCGGCGAGCGTGCTGCACGAGTTGCTGCGCGGTCGGGGCGCTGGGGAAGCTTTCGAGGTGCACGAGGCGTTCGTGGAGTTGATGTCCGGGCGTGGTCAGGTCACGCCGGACGAGGACGTGCTCGGTGACGGGGTGGCTTTCGCGGGTGTGGCCCGCTACCCCGCCCGGGTCAAGTGCGCGCTGCTGCCGTGGATGGCGTTCAAGGACGCCGCGGCACGCGCCGGTGTGGGCGTGAGCCCGGAGGTGAAGGCATGAGCGAGAACACCGCTACCGCAGCGACGCCGGAGGCCGGTGACGCCACCGCGGCGGCGCAGACCGACGCCGTGACGACCGACGGCGCCGCGACGGCGGGTGCCGGCGACGCCGCCACCCCGACGACCGGCGTCAGCAAGGCCATGATCGCCGACGTCGAGGAGGCGATGAAGGACGTCGTCGACCCGGAGCTCGGCATCAACGTGGTCGACCTGGGCCTGGTGTACGGGGTGCACGTCGACGACGAGAACGTCGCGACCCTGGACATGACGCTCACCTCGGCGGCCTGCCCGCTGACCGACGTGATCGAGGACCAGGCCCGGCAGGCGCTGACCACCGGCCCCGGCGGCGGCCTGGTCAACGACATCCGGATCAACTGGGTGTGGCTCCCGCCGTGGGGTCCGGACAAGATCACCGACGAGGGTCGGGACCAGCTCCGTTCCCTCGGCTTCAACGTCTGACCCGTTTTCGTCTCACCTTCGTCGAGCGCGGCGCCCGTTTGGGTGCCGCGCTCGATGCGTTCTGAACCAGTGCGAACCAATAGTGGAACGGATCGTTCCGGTCTGCTAAGCTGATCTCAGCACGACGGAGCGGAACATTCCGCTCCGCAAGCGAGTGGAGTCGCTCGTTTGACGGCGTCGGCGGAGAGGTCAGGACGATGAGCGAGATGGCAGCTGGGCAGTGGCGGACCGTGCTCGACGAGGCGCACCAGGCGCTCCGGACGGTTGTCGAGAGGGTTCCGGCCGACGCCTGGGATCGGCCCACCCCGTGCGAGCGGTGGACGGTCACCCAGGTGCTTCAGCACGCGACCGGAGACCAGATCGCCTTCGCGGCGGCGATCGTCGGCGGGCAGGGGCCGGCGGAGGACCCGTTCTCGCCCTCCGGCCGCGTCGACGGTGACAAGCTGGTCGGCCTACGCGCCGCCCTCGACGCGTCCGCACGAGCCTGGGCAGGTGTCGCCGACGACGACCCGCAGGTGCCCACGCCGCTGCCCCAGGGCAAACTGTCGGCCCAGGTTGGTGCCGTCGCGTGCGCCCTCGACGCGGCAGTGCACGCCTGGGACATCGCGGCGGCCACCGAGCAGCCGTCTCCGCTCAGCGACGAACTGGCCCGCCCCCTGCTGGTGGTCGCCCGGCAGATCGTCGAGCCGCTGCGAGCCTATGGCGCGTACGCCCCGGCGATCGACCCCGGGCCGGAGGCCGACGACGTCAGCGTCCTGCTCTCCTACCTCGGTCGCCACCCCCAGGGGCTCGCCGGAAGGCCCTGATCGGCCTGGCGGCCCAATCGGATCCCATGATCGTGCTCGATCTTGGAAAGAGTGCCTACCGCCAGTTGATGAGGCCACTACTTCCTGGATCGAGCACGATCTTGGCGCGGGGCGCGGAAATCCGGTGGCGGTGCGCGACCTCGGCGCACAGGATGCGCATGTGATTGAGGCGTACCCGAAGCAGGTTCCTGTCCGCGCGGCCACCGCCGCGCGCCGACAGCGCACCGGGCCTGGGCTCGCCTCGATCCGTTGCCCGTCGTCGTGAGCGGGGCGTTCCTCGCCGGTCTCGTGGCCGGCTACGGGGTCGCCATCCCCGTCGGCGCGATCGCGATCCTCATCCTGGGGCTCAGTGCCCGTACCTCGTTGCGGGTCGGTGCGGCCGCGGCGCTCGCGGTGGCGACGGCCGACGGGCTCTACGCGGCGGTTGCCGTGCTCGGCGGTGCCGGTCTGGTCGGGATCATCGCGCCGGTCGCCGGGCCGCTGCGGGTGGTCGCCGCGGTGGTCCTGCTGGGTCTCGCCGCGCACGGCCTGTGGCGGACCTGGCGCGCCCACCGCTCGCGGCAGGCGCCCACGGCACCCGCCGGTCGAGGTCTGAGCACTCCCGGTCGGGCCTACGCCGCGTTGCTCGGGCTGACCCTGCTGAACCCGATGACGGTGCTCTACTTCGCCGCGCTGGTGCTCGGCCGTCGTGCCACCACCGATGCGCATGCGGGCTCCGCGGCGCTCTTCGTGGCGGGCGTTTTCCTGGCGTCGGCGAGCTGGCAGTTGCTCATCGCCGGTGGAGGCACCGTGGTCGGTCGGGCGCTGGCCGGGCCGCGCGGCCGGCTGGTCACCGGCTTGGTCTCCAGCGCGCTCATCGCCGCGCTGGCGGTGGTCGCGTTGCTGCCAGGCTGAGCGTTCCCCGCCCGACGGTCCGGCCGGGCCCGCCGTGCCGTACGGTCGGGCGGTGACCAGTCGACCCGCAGCCGGGGGCGGCCGGTGGGTCGAGGTCGACCCGGCCCGCGTCGGGCGCTGGGTCGAGGGCTTCGCCGACCGGCACGGCCCGCCCACCACGACCGTCCAGGGGTACGGGCTGCTGCTCGCCGCACCCGACGGGGCCACCGCCGAGCTGCACGCCCCACCTGGCGCGCCGGCCGCCCCGGACGTACCCGGTTTCGTGGCCGCCGTGGCCACGCCCCGCCGGATCGGCCTGCTGCTCGCACGCAAGGGCGCGGTGGCGGTCGGTGTCGCGGCGGGGGAGGAGCTGACGGTCTCCAAGGTGGACACCCGGTACGTGCAGGGCCGCACCGCGGCCGGAGGGTGGTCCCAGCAGCGCTTCGCCCGACGACGCGACAACCAGGCGAAGGCAGCGCTGGGCGACGCGGCCGAGCTGGCCGTACGGCTGCTGTTGCCGGAGGCGTCGTCGCTGAGCGCGCTGGTCTGCGGCGGCGACCGGCGGGCGGTGGACACCGTGCTGGCCGACCGGCGGCTCGCCCCGCTGGCGGCGCTGCGCGCGGAGCGGCTGCTGGACGTGCCCGAGCCCCGGCACGCCGTGCTGGTCGCCGCGATCGCGGCCGCCCGGGCGGTCCGGATCCTGGTCCGCGACCCCGCCCCGGCCTGACCACGGGCGTCGGTTCGACGCCGCGCGGTACGGGCTGACGCGCCGGCTGGTCAGGCGGCGAGGATGACGACCGCCATGGCCGTCACCGCGACCAGTTGGGCCGGAAGTGGCCGTGGCAGGCCTTTTGAGGGCCTGCCACGACAGGTGTGCGGTGTCAGAGCTGGTTGGTGCCGAAGGTGTCGCAGGTGTTCGGGTCGCCGCGGTCGTAACCCTGCCGGAACCAGCGCTGCCGCTGCTCGGAGGTGCCGTGGGTGAACTGGTCGGGGTTGATCCGACCGCCGGAGCGCTGCTGGATGGTGTCGTCACCGATCGCCTCGGCGGTCTGGACCGCCTCGCTGATGTCGGTCTCGGTGACCGATTTGAACAGCGGTTCCTGGCCCGTCTTGTCCTTACTCTCGGTGGCGTGTTTCGCCCAGGCGCCGGCGTAGCAGTCGGCCTGCAGTTCCAGACGTACGGAGGTGGAGCGGGGCCCGCTCTGGTCGCCCTGGCCGGCCCGCTCGTTGGTGCCGAGCAGGTTCTGGACGTGGTGGCCGTACTCGTGGGCGAGCACGTACGGCGCGGCGAACTCGCCCTTGGCGCCGAACCGGGAGGCCAGCTCGTTGTAGAAGCTCAGGTCGATGTACACCTTCCGGTCGGCCGGGCAGTAGAACGGGCCGACGCCGGAGTCTGCCTGGCCGCAGCCGGTGTTGACCGCGGCCTCGAAGTAGTTGGTGGTGGTCGGCTCGTACGTCCCCTTGCCCAGCTCCGGGTACGCCTTCTCCCAGTAGTCCTGGATGCTGTTGACGTAGAGCAGGTTGCGGCAGCGCACGTCCTCGAAGCGCTGGGCGTTGCTCGTGTCGCACCCCTCCAGCTTGGTGCCGCCGGCCTGCCCGCCGTCGTCGCCGTTGGTCATCGCGTTCAGGCCGAACCCGCCGCCGAGCAGCGCGACCAGCACGGCCACCACGATGCCGATGATCCCGCCCCGACCGCCGCCGCCGGGGATCGGGATGCCGATGCCGCCGCCGGATCCGCCGCCCCGACCGAGGTCGTTGACCTGGGAGGTGTCGAGTTCGGCCCGCTCGTTGAGTTCCATGCTGACCCCGATCGCCGTATGCCGGTGATTGTCGTGTGAATGTCGTTGTGTCGCCTCAGTGCCGGACTGGTCCGGATAGCCGTTACCCGTACCCGATGATCTTGGCTGGTAATCCGGGCGGGACGTCCAGGAGCGCCCGGTACACTGGTTGGGTGCTGCGCTGCGAAGGCTGAACCGCCCCGCGCCGTCGGGCCACCGAGCCCGCCGGCCGTTTCGCGTGCCCCGAGTCAGCCTTCCAGACCCCGAGAGCGAGCCCCGAACAGATGATCACTGCCACCGGCCTGGAACTGCGTGCCGGCTCCCGGATCCTGCTGTCCGACACCACCCTGCGTGTGCAGCCCGGTGACCGGATCGGCCTGGTGGGCCGCAACGGCGCCGGGAAGACGACCACGCTGAAGGTGCTCGCCGGCGAGGGTCAGCCGTACGCCGGGCAGATCGACCAGCGCAGCGCCATCGGCTACCTGCCGCAGGACCCGCGCACCGGCGACCTGGAGGTGACCGGCCGCGACCGGGTCCTCTCCGCGCGCGGCCTGGACGTGCTGATGTCCCAGATGCAGGAGGTCGAGGCCCGGCTCGCCGAGGACGCCGACGACAAGCTGGTTCGCCGCTACGGCGCGCTGGAGGACCAGTTCGCCGCCCTGGGCGGGTACGCGGCCGAGGCCGAGGCCGCCCGGATTTGCGCCAACCTCGGCCTGCCGGACCGCGCGCTGGCGCAGACCATCGGCACCCTCTCCGGCGGTCAGCGGCGGCGCATCGAGCTGGCCCGGATCCTGTTCCGGGACGCCGGCGAGAACGGCGGCGGCATCCTGCTGCTGGACGAGCCGACCAACCACCTCGACGCCGACTCGATCACCTGGCTGCGCGGCTTCCTCGCCAACCACAAGGGCGGCCTGATCGTGATCTCCCACGACGGCGCGCTGCTGGAGTCGGTGGTCAACAAGGTCTGGTTCCTCGACGCCACCCGGTCCGTGGTCGACGTGTACAACCTGGGCTGGAAGGCCTACCTGGAGGCGCGCGAGACCGACGAGCGGCGCCGCCGCCGGGAGCGGGCCAACGCGGAGAAGAAGGCCGGCGCCCTGATGGCGCAGGCCGACAAGATGCGGGCCAAGGCCACCAAGACCGTCGCCGCGCAGAACATGGCCCGCCGGGCCGAGAAGCTCATCTCCGGCCTGGAGGAGGTGCGGGTCGCCGACCGGGTGGCCAAGGTGCGCTTCCCCAGCCCCGCGCCCTGCGGCAAGACCCCGCTCACCGCGACCGGCCTGTCCAAGTCGTACGGCTCGCTGGAGATCTTCACCGACGTCAACGTGGCGGTGGACCGCGGCTCGCGGGTGGCCATCCTGGGGCTCAACGGCGCCGGCAAGACGACGCTGCTGCGAATGCTCGGCGGCCTGCTCACCCCGGACACCGGCGAGGTGCACGCCGGGCACGGGCTGCGGTTGGGCTACTACGCCCAGGAGCACGAGACGCTGGACGTGGAGCGGACGGTGCTGGAGAACATGCGCGCCGCTGCCGTCGAGCAGTCCGACACCGACCTGCGCAAGATTCTCGGCGCGTTCCTCTTCTCCGGCGACGACGTGAACAAGCCGGCCGGGGTGCTCTCCGGCGGCGAGAAGACCCGGCTGGCCCTGTCGACCCTGGTCTGTTCCGGCGCCAACGTGCTGCTGCTCGACGAGCCGACGAACAACCTCGACCCGGTCAGCCGGGAGCAGGTGCTGGACGCGATCGCCAACTATCCGGGCGCGATCGTGCTGGTCACGCACGACCCGGGCGCGGTGCTGGCGCTCAAGCCGGACCGGGCCATCCTGCTGCCGGACGGCGACGAGGACGCCTGGAGCGACGACCTGCTCGAGTTGGTCGAGCTGGCCTGACCGCTCCCGGTCGCTGCCTGTTAGGAAGGGCCCCTTCTTATCGCGAGGCGATAAGAAGGGGCCCTTCCTAACATCCGGGGCCGCCCTCAGCCGAGCAGGTCGACCAGCCGGCCGAGCACGCCGGAGCTGACCAGGATCACCACCCCGATGCCGACGAAGATCGCCGGCACCAGCCAGTGGCCGGCGCGCTCGACCAGCCGGACGATCCTGGGATGCCCGCCCAGCCAGGCCGCGACGGCGCACCACAGCGCGATGAGCAGCACGAAGACCAGCAGGAAGACCGCGCTGTCGGCGGGGCCGAGGGCCCGGAACACGGGTACGTAGACGGCCACGTTGTCGGCGCCGTTCGCGATCGTCACTCCGGCCACCCCGAGTGTGGAGGACACCACGACGGGTTCCTCGTCGCCGTCGCGCTGAACGAGAGCGCGGACCCCGAGCGCGATCGGCAGCAGCCCGAGCAGCCCGGTCCACGGGTCCGGCACCACCAGCAGGCCCGCGGCGACCACCACGCTGGCCAACGCCAGCGTCCCGATGCCGAGGTACTGCCCGGCCACGATCTGCCGGACCCGCAGTCGGCCGGTGCGGCGGGCGGTGACGAAGAACAGCGTCAGGATGACGATGTCGTCGATGTCGGTGGCCGCGAAGACCACGGCCGCCCCGGCCGCGGTGCCCAACAGGTCGGTCACGACCGCAGGGTACGGGTCGTCGACGGGCATCGTCGCGCGGCGATGGTGGTACGCCCGGCCGGTGCGGCGGGACCGATCGCCAGGATCACTCTATCGGGAAGCTGACATTGCATAGCGTGTCGGTTGGCGAAGAGTTGATATCTGGCGCATGATCGTTCGAGGCGGTCTAATAGGTGGGACCGTATCCGAACCGCACAGTCTGGGACGTGAGGACACAGCATGGCAGCCACTGGCACAGCCACCAGCACTGAGAAGGGTCGCCGGATCGTCGGAGCCGAGCGTCAGACGCTCGCCAAGGACCTGGTAAAGCGGTACACCTCGGGGGAGAGCATCCGCGCGCTGGCGGCCTCGACCGGCCGTTCCTACGGGTTCATCCACCGAGTGCTCACTGAGTCCGGGGTGCAGCTGCGCCAGCGCGGCGGTGCCCGGCGCCGCAAGAAGGCGTGACCCGCCCCCCAGCGTCGTCCGACAGCTCCGCTCCCCGGGCCGCCCGGTGACCGCCGAGGCGACCGGGGTCCGGCTGACCTGCGACGGGCCGGTCGCCACGGTGACGTTGTGCCGGCCCGACGTACTCAACGCCCAGACTCCCGCCATGTGGCGGGCGATGAGCGACTTCTCCCGCGACCTGCCCGGTGACGTGCGGGTGGTCGTCGTCCGGGGCGAGGGGCGTGCCTTCTCCGCCGGTCTCGACCTCTCCGTCGCTGGCGCTTCCGGCCCGGGGTCCTTCGCCGAGCTGGCCACGCTGCCCGAGCAGGAGTGCGCGGACCGGATCGCCGAGTTCCAGGCCGGTTTCACGTGGCTGCACCGCCCGGATGTCATCTCTGTCGCGGCCGTGCAGGGGCACGCGATCGGCGCCGGGTTCCAGCTCGCGCTCGCCTGTGACCTGCGGGTCCTGACCACCGACGCGAAGCTGTCGATGGCCGAGGTGACCCTCGGTCTGGTGCCCGACCTGGCCGGCACGAAGCGGCTCGTCGAGCTGGTCGGCTATGCCCGGGCGCTGGAGATCTGCGCGACCGGCCGTCGGCTGGACGCCGCCGAGGCGGACCGGATCGGGCTGGCCACCCTCGTCGTGCCGCCGATCGACTTGGACGGCGCGGTCCGTGACCTGACCGCCGGCCTGCTCGCGGGCGCCCGGGACGCGGTGGTGGAGATCAAGGCGTTGCTCGCCGGGGCCGCCGGGCGGTCGCACGCCGACCAGCAGCGCGCCGAGCGGGAGGCACAGACCCGCCGGCTGCGTGATCTCGCCGGCCAGGGAGAATAGTAAGGACCGTACGGGAAGATCCGGGTTACGACCGAGGTTGTCACAGTCGTCGGGAGAATTGACCTGACGATGCGGTCTGCCCGACAACCCGGAGGTGAACGGTGTCCAACCCGATGTCCGGCGGTGGCATGGCGGGCTGGAGCATGCTCCGGTCGATGCGTAACCGGGACGAGGTCTCCACCCACCGGCTGAAGCACGGGGTGGCCAGGCGGATCGTCGCCTTCGCCCAGCCCTACCGGCGCGACATCGTGGTCTTCCTGGCCACCGTGGTGCTGGCCGCCATCATCGGCGTGGCCACCCCGGTGCTCGCCGGCGACGTGATCAACGCGATCAACCGGGGCGGCACCGAGGCCGGTCGGCTGGTGGTCAAGCTGGCCCTGTTCATCGCCGCGCTGGCGGTCGCCGACGCGCTGCTCTCGCTGGCCCAGCGCTGGTATTCCGCCCGGATCGGCGAGGGCATCATCCTCGACCTGCGCACCCGGGTCTACGACCACGTGCAGCGGATGCCGCTACAGTTCTTCACCCGCACCCAGACCGGCGCGCTGGTGAGCCGGCTCAACAACGACGTGCTCGGCGCCCAGCGGGCGTTCACGTCCACCCTGTCCGGGGTTGTCAGCAACGTCATCCAGCTGGTGCTCACCGCCGCGGTGATGTTCACGCTCTCCTGGCAGATCACCGCGCTGTCGCTGGTGCTGCTGCCGATCTTCATCATTCCGGCCCGCCGGGTGGGCCGGCGGCTGGCCGACATCACCCGCGAGGCGTACAACCTCGACGCCAAGATGAACGCGACGATGACCGAGCGGTTCGGGGTGGCCGGCGCGCTGCTGGTGAAACTCTTCGGCCAGCCTGAGATCGAGGCCCGCCGGTTCGCCGGCCGGGCCGAGCGGGTGCGCGACATCGGCATCCAGTCCGCCATGTACTCGCGGACGTTCTTCGTGGCGATGCTGCTGGTCGCCTCGCTGGCCCAGGCGCTCACCTACGGCCTCGGCGGCTGGCTCGCGGTGACCGGCGGTGTCAGCGCGGGCACGGTGGTGACCCTCGCGCTGCTCCTCACCCGCCTGTACGGCCCGCTCACCGCGCTCTCCAACGTCCGGGTGGACGTGATGAGCGCGCTGGTCTCCTTCGACCGGGTCTTCGAGGTGCTGGACCTGAAGCCGGGCATCGTGGAGAAGCCCGACGCGGTGCCGGTGCCCCGAGGCACCGGCCGGGTCGACTTCCGCGACGTGCGGTTCCGCTACCCGAGCGCCGCCGAGATCTCCCTCGCATCACTGGAGGAGGTCGCGACGCTCGACCGCACCGTCAACGAGCCGGTGCTCAAGGGTGTCTCGTTCAGCGTCGAGCCGGGGCAGATGGTCGCCCTGGTCGGCCCGTCCGGCGCCGGCAAGTCGACGCTGTCCATGCTGATCTCCCGGATCTACGACGTCACCGACGGGCAGGTGCTGGTCGGCGGGGTGGACGTGCGGGACGCGACGCTCGCCTCCCTGCGCGACGAGATCGGCGTCGTCACCCAGGATTCGCACCTGTTCCACGAGACGATCGCCGAGAACCTGCGCTACGCCAAGCCGGACGCCACCGACGACGAGATCTGGGCCGCGCTGGCCGGCGCCCAGGTCGCCGACCTGGTCCGGTCGCTGCCCGACGGGCTCGACACCACCGTGGGGGAGCGCGGCTACCGGTTCTCCGGCGGCGAGAAGCAGCGCATCGCCATCGCCCGGCTGCTGCTCAAGGCCCCGTCGATCGTGATCCTCGACGAGGCGACGGCACACCTGGATTCGGAGAGCGAGGCGGCGGTGCAGCGGGCGCTGTCGGTGGCGCTGGCCGGGCGAACCGCGCTGGTGATCGCGCACCGGCTCTCCACCGTCCGCGACGCCGACCAGATCCTGGTTCTGGACGGCGGGCGGATCGTGGAGCGCGGGCGGCACGAGGAGTTGGTCGCGGTCGGCGGGCTCTACGCCGAGCTGTACCGGACCCAGTTCGCGATCGCCGACTCGCCCACCCCGTACGTGGACGCGACCGGCCCCGAGCCGGTGATCATGCCGCTGGGCACCTACGTCGCCGACGAGGCGCTGCCGCCCGCGGCGGCGAACTGACCCACCGGCCCCGGCGGCGCGCCGGCTCAGCCCGGGCGGCGGTCCGGCAGCCCGGTCGCCAGGCGCAACTCGGCGAACGCGACGCCCAGGGTCACCGGCGTGAAATGTGCGTTCAGCCCGCTCGGGTTGGGCAGTACCCACAGCCGTGCCCCGGCCAGCGACTCCGGCTGCGGCCCGAAGGTGGCCTTCGGCCGGCCGAACCCGATCCGGTACGCCGTCACACCCACCACCGCCACCCAGCGCGGCCGGTACCGGTCCACCGTGGCGGTGAGCAGCCGGGCACCGTCGAGCAGTTCCTCGGTGGTCAGCTCGTCGGCGCGGGCACTGGCCCGGGCGGCCATGTTGGTGATGCCGAGGCCGAGAGCGCGCAGCTCGTCCTGCTCGCTCGGGTGCAGCAGTCGAGGGGTGAACCCTCCCCGGTGCAGCGCCGGCCAGAACCGGTTACCGGGCCGGGCGAAGTGCCAGCCGGTCGAGGCCGACCAGAGACCGGGGTTGATGCCGACGAAAAGCACCGCCATCCCCGGCGCGAGAACGTCGGGGATGGTCCGGTCCGCGGCGGCGGCCAGCTCCGCCCGGGTCGGCCGGGGGTGCCCGGCCGCGTCGCTGGCTCGCCGGAGCGCGTCGGGCGTCACAGCCCGCGCAGCGCGCCACCGTCGACCGGCACGGTGAGGCCGGTCAGGTAGCTCGCGGCGGGGGAGAGCACGAACGCGGCCACGCGACCGAACTCGGCCGGGTCGCCGATGCGCCGCAGCGGGATGCCGGCCTCCGCCTCCGTTCGGGCCCGCTCCGGGTCGCCCGTCAAGGCGAACAGCTCCCGGTTGCGGTCGGTCAGGATACGGCCGGGCAGCAGCCCGACCACCCGCACTCCACGCGGACCGTAGTCGTCGGCAACGTCCTTGGCGACCCCCACCAGACCGGGCCGCAGGCCGTTCGAGATGCCCAGGCCGGGCACCGGGCCGCGGGCCGAGGTGGAGAGCACCAGCCCGATCGCGCCGCCCTCGGGCAGCGCGTCAGCGACCGTGCGTACCGCGCGGACGGTGCCCAGGAAGACGGTCTCGAAGGACTGCCGCCACTGCTCGTCGGTGACCGACGCGGCGTTGCCCGCGGGCGGGCCGCCGACCGAGATGAGTGCGCCGTCGAGCCGACCGAAGTGTTCCCGGGCCGCCGCGACGAGCTGACCGGGGGTCTGTGGGTCGGCCAGGTCCGCGGCCAAGCCGACCGCCCGCTCCGGGCCGCCCAACCGCTCGGCGGCGGCGGCCACCGCGTCGGCGTCCCGGGCCGAGAGCACCACCCGGGCCCCGTCGGCGACCAGGCACTGCGCCGTCGCGTAACCCAGGCCGCGGGAGGCGCCGGTGAGCACGTACACCCGGTCGGTCAGTCCGAGATCCATGCCGCCGATCCTGCCGCATCCGGTACGCCGTCGCCACCGGCGGGCTGCGGCGCCGGGGGACGCGGGGCAGGCCGCAGCAGGCGTACCCGGCCGGCGATCTGCACCGCGACGGCGCCGCCGGCGCGGGCGACCGCCGGCAGCCGACGGGGACGCGGCGCCTGATGCCCGTCGTAGCGCAGGCGCGACTCCCGGACGGCCAGCTCCTCGGCGGCCGCCGGGGGCAGCGCACGCTGCTCGTCCAGCGCACGGGCCAGGTCCCAACCGTCGCACAGCGACCCGGCGGTAGGTCGCCGGTCGGCCCAGCCGGCGAATGTCGTCGACCACCCGGCGCCGAGGCCGGCGGCGAGCAGTGGCCAGTGCCGGGCCACCTCGCCGGCACGTTTGCGCAGCAGGGCCGCCCGCGTGGCGGCGAGCTGGGTCGGTGCGAACCCCGGCGGTGGCGGCCCTCCGCCGACCAGGGTCGCCACCAGCTCCGCCTGCCGGTCGGCGAGCCTTGTGAGATCGACGGGTGGCCGCGTGCCGGTGCCGTCGCGTGCGTCGGTCATCGGGTCGGTCCCGAGAAACCCGGCTTTTGCCGTGAGAGGTAAGAGACCGTTTCACACGTCGCGCTGGTTTTCGACATAGCGTTTGACCACCTCTGAGGTCGCGCCGCCGGTTGTGGCGACGAAGTAGCTGTTGGTCCACAAGGTCGGAAGCCTGGATTTGAGGTGCGGAAATTCTTGCCGCAGAAGTCGCGACGACCTGGCCTTGATCTGCTTGACGAGTCGGTGGATGCCGTACTGCGGGTCGCAGACGACCAGCAGGTTGACCTGATCGGGCATGGTCTCGATTGCCTCGATGGGAGCGTCTCGTTCGGCGCACACCTCGCGAATGATCTGTCTGAGCCGGTCGTCCACTGCCCCGGTGAGGACGGGGCGGCGGTACTTCGGGCACCACACGACGTGGTATTTGCAGCGGTAGACGACGTTGTTGTTGGATCTGACCTCATCCATCCCGGCACTATATAGCGCTGTGCTTTATAGTGATTGTTGTGATGGAGACAGTGCGCTACACCTACCGGCTGCGCCCCGGCGCGACCGCGACGGCCGCACTGCTCGCCGAATGGGGTCGCTGCCGGTTCCTGTGGAACGAGGCTGTGCACCAGCAGAAGATCGGTGCGAAGCCCACCTTCGGCGGCCTGTCCAAGATGCTCACCGAAGCCCGTGCCCGAAACGTGTGGTTGCGTGACGGCTCGCAAGTCGTCCAGCAACAAGCGCTGCGCACCTACGCGGGCGCGCTGCGCCACTCGTTCACCGTGAAAGGCCGTGGGCGGCCGACGGTGAAAACCCGCAAACGGTCGCTGCCCAGCATGGAATACACCCTGCGTGGCTTCACCGTCGCCGACGGGCGGCTGCGTCTTGCCGGTGGCATCCTCGTGCCCGTCGTGTGGTCGCGGGATCTGCCGTCCCCGCCGACCAGCGTGCGCGTCTACCAAGACAGCCTCGGGCACTGGTACGCGTCGTTCGTCGTGCGCCGCGAGGTGGCCGCCACGCCCGCGGTGTCCGGGGCGATCGGTATTGACTGGGGTGTGAAGACCACCGCCACAACCACCGACGCCCGATTCGACCTGCCGCACCTCGGGCATCGCAAGCGGTGCGCCGCCGAACTGGCCAAAGTGCAGCGAAAGATGTCCCGTCGCCGCCGACCCAACGGGCATGGACAGTCCAACGGCTACCGCAGGGCCAAGCGTGCGGCGGCGAAGCTGCACAAGAAATCCGCCCGGCAGAACAGCCACGACTCCCGGCAGTGGGCGAAACGGATCGTCGACCACCATCAGGTGATCGCCGTGGAGGATTTCAAACCGACGTTCCTGGCCAGGTCCACGATGGCACGTAAGGCCGCTGACGCCGCGATCGGCGCGGCCAAGCGGGAACTGATCCAGCAGGGCATGCGGGCGGGCCGGAAGGTGGTGCTGGTTCCGCCCGCCTACACGACCATGACGTGTTCCTCGTGCGCGGCGAGAGCCAAGCAGCGCATCGGGTTGAATGTCAGAGTGTTCGAGTGCGCGGCCTGCGGTTTCACCGCCTGCCGTGACCTCAACGCCGCAAGGACGATCCTCGCCACGGTAGAGCGCGACCGTGCCGGTGCTGACGACGTGAGACATGCGATCACCTCCCTACGGGATGAGGGGTCGAATGCGGTCCGAGCCGGAAATCCCCCGGATTCATCCTTGGGGAAGCGTTAAGTCACGACCGGGAAGCTCGCGGCGGCGGACAGGGCGTCCAGCTCGGTGCGGAGCCGGGCCGCGGGCGGGTAGTCACCGTCGCGCTCCAGCAGCAGCGCCGGCGGTCGTCGCCGGGCGCAGAGCGCGCCGACCAGCTCCAGCACCGCCGGCGGCACCGGGTCGGTGTGCGTGTCGTGGTAAAAGCCGCCACGCTCCGCGCCCCCGGCCACATGCACGTATCCGACCCGGTCCAGCGGCAGCCGATCCAGCAGAGCCAGCGGGTCGGTGCCCCGGTTGCGGGCGTTGGCGTACACGTTCGCCACGTCCAGCAGCAGCAGCGCCCCGGTCCGGTCCAGGATCTCGGTGAGGAAGTCCGCCTCGTCCAGCTCGTCGTCGGGCCAGTCGACCAGTGCGGCGATCGGCTCCAGCGCGATGGGCACCGGCAGGTCGGCCTGTGCACGGGCGACGTTGGCGCAGACCGCGTCGACCGCCTCCCGGCTGCGCGGCAGCGGCAGCAGGTGCCCGGCCTCCAGGCCGCCGGCCCGGACGAAGGCGATGTGCTCGCTGACCAGCGGGGCGTCGACCCGCTGCGCCACCGCGGCCAGGTGGGCGACCCGGGCCGGATCGACCGGCTCAGCGCCGCCGAGGGAGAGCCGCACCCCGTGCGGTACGACGGTCACCGCGCGCTCGCGCAACTGCGCCAGGCCCGGTGGCAGTGGCCCGGTCGCGGACACCGACTCGGCCACCACCTCGACGAAGCGCAGGCCGGGCAGCTCGGCCACGAAGCCGGCGATCTCCGGGCGCCAGCCGATGCCGACGCCGTACGGACCGGTCATCCGCCGCACCCCCCGCCGCCGCATCCACCGCCACCGCCACCGCCGCACGAGCTGCCACCATTGCACGAGCTGCCCCCGCCGTCGCCCGACGTGCCGCCGCTGGAGCCCGACGACCAGCCGCTGCTGGACGCCGCCGCCTGGCGCTGGATCTCGGCCTGCTCGGCGAAGCCCGGGTCGAGGGCCCACAGCGACACGGTGCCGTACAACGCCACGCCCATCGCCGCGCCCGCCGCACCGTAGGTGGCGAACGCGGGGGACGAGGCGGGGGACAGGTGGGCGTGCTGACCTCGCAGGTCGCGCAGTGCGGCCCGACCGGCCCGGGTAAGGTTCGGCACCCGCCACAGCACCAGCGCCGCCGCCAGCACCGCGACCATGGCGAGCAGCAGGTAGCCGACCGGGCGTCCGTTGGAGAGCCCGGCGAAGAGCCGGTATCCGCCGATGGCCAGCAGGCCGACGAGGCCCAGGGTCCAGTGCCGGGCTGCGGCGCGCCGCTCGTGGCTCAGCAGCAGTCCACGCTGTTCCAGACCGGCGCGGAGCTGGTCGAGCGCGGTGCGGACCCGTTGGTCCCCAGGCAGGTCGCCGGCTCGGGCGCGCTGGTGGGCGGCCCAGTGCACCGCCTGGTCCAGTGGGGTGAGCCCGGTCGGCGCCGGGCCGGTGGTGAGCAGCCGGCGGTCCGGGCCGACGCCGATCGCGCCAGCGCCGCGCAGGCCGCCGACCGCGGCGTGCACGGCGAGGCGGGGACCGCCGTTGAGGTACGCGGCCTGCTGCGGACTGAGCGGCTCCGACACGCTGACCGAGGCGCTGGCCGGCCGGCGGAACCGGTGCCACACCGCGAGCGCGACCATCACGGCGGTCGCCACGAGGTAGAGCCGGAGGAAGGTCGGGCCGGGGATGCCCCAGGTGTCGCCCGACGCGGCGAGGTCGGTCATTGGCTGCTCCTGTCGCCGGAGGGATCGGCGGCCTCATTGTGGAGCAGCGCCGCCACGGTCGGGGACCCGGCGTCCGAGCTGGACGCTCAGCGGCGGCGGTCCGCTCAGCGGCGGCGGACCGCCTCCTCGACCAGGTCGAGCACGGGGCCCAGGTCGCCGGCCGGTCGGCCCATCGCCAGGTGCAAAACCAGGCCGTCGTAGGCCAGCTCGAGGAACTGGGCCAGCACGTCGATCGGCACGTCCTCGCGCAGCACCCCGGCGTCGCGCTGGCGGGCCAGCCGGTCCCGGGTCGCCTCGGCGATCGCCGCGGACCGCTCCGCCCAGCGCCGGGCGAACGCCGGGTCGGTGCGCAGCCGGCGGGAGACCTCCAGCTGGCTGCCGAGCCAGCCGGTGGTGTCGGGTGACACGGCGCCGGCCAGCAGGTCGCGCATCACCTGCACCAGACCGTTGCGGGCCACCGTCTCGACCATCGCCGCGGCGTCGTCCTCGGCGACGGCGAGGAAGAGGGAGTCCTTGTCCCGGAAGTGGTGGAAGATGGCACCCCGGGAGAGCCGAGTGGCCTCCTCGAGGCGGCGTACGGTCGCCCCCTCGTAACCGTGCCGGGCGAAACAAGCCCGCGCGGCGGCGAGGATTTCCTGCCGGCGCGCGTCGAGCTGGTCCTGGCTTACTCTGGGCACGCGTCGATCGTCGCAGGTCACCCCGCGTCACGCAAACCGTACGTACGGCTTGGTATATCGCCCCGAGTCGGCACCGCTACCATCGCCCGGTGACCCCGCCCCGCACCCCCGCTGCCCCGCTGACCGTCGCCACCGTCCAGGCCACACCGACTCCCGGCGACGTCGCCGGCAACGCGGTCGCCGCCGCCGATTTGGTCCGCCGGGCCGGTGGGCAGGGCGCCCGGGTGGCCGTCCTGCCGGAGCTGTACCTCTGCGCGTACCACCCGCCGACCCTCGCCGCCGACCCGGCCGGCACCGACGTCACGGTCGATGCGGCCGGGGCGGTCGCCGACCCCCGGCTCGATCCGCTGCGCGCGGCGGCGCGCGAGGCCGGCGTCACCGCCGTCGTCGGCGCCGCGGCCCGGCACCCGGACGGCCGGCGGACCATCGCCGCGCTGGTGATCGACCGGGTCGGCGTGGTCCGCGTCGGGTACGACAAGCAGCAGCTGTGGGGCGGTGAACGCGACCTCTTCAGCCCCGGTGGGCGGGGCGCCACGCTGCTCGTCGACGACTGGCGGCTCGGGCTGGGCATCTGCTACGACGGCTGCTTCCCCGAGCACGGCCGCGCCGCCGCCCTCGACGGCGCGCACGGTTACCTGTGCCCCAGCGGCTACCTGGCCGGCTCCGAGCACCGCCGGGACCTGTACTACGCCGCGCGCGCTCTGGACAACACGATGTTCGTGGTCTTCGCCAACGCGGTCGGGGGCGTCGACCCGTGGCGCTTCAACGGAGGCGCGGCGATCTACGACCCGCAGGGGCGGGCGTTGGCCCGGGGCGCCGACGAGGGCACGGCGGTGCTGGTGGCCACGCTGGATCCGGCCACGCTCGCCGCCACCCGCGCGGCCCATTCGATGCTCGCCGATCGACTGCCGGACCAGGGCGGCCAGCGGGTGTCGATGTCCGGTTGAGCCCACCGTCAGGTCGACACCCGCCGGCCCTGTTGGCGGACACGTCGGTCCCGTAGGGTGCCCGAGTGCCACTGCTCCTGCTGGACCTGGACAACACCCTGTTGGATCGGGCTGGGCCGTTCCGCCGCTGGGGTGAGCGCTTCCTGGACGGCATCGGAGCGCCCCCCGCCGACATCGACTGGCTGGTCTCGATCGACGCCGACGGGTTGACCGACCGCTGGGATCTGGCCGACGCCATCCGGGACCGCTACGAGCTGCGCATTCCCTCGATCGATCTGGTGGAGGAGCTGCACGACGGGGTGGTGGCGCAGACCCGGCTCGATCCGCTGACCGCATGCGCCCTGCGGATCGCCGACGACGCCGGCTGGGTGCCGGTGGTGGTCTGCAACGGCACGGTACGCGTGGAGGACGCCAAGATCCGCCAGACCGGCCTGGACCGCTACGTCGCCGACTGGGTGATTTCCGAGGAGGCCGGGGTCAGTAAGCCGAACCCGCGGATCTTCGCGCTCGCCGCGCAGCGGGTCCGGATGCCGCTGCGCGGCGCCTGGGTGATCGGCGACGGCCCGGAGGCGGACATCGGCGGCGCCGCCGCGGTCGGACTGCCCAGCGTCTGGCTGCACCGGGGGCGTACCTGGTCGGACACCCGGTTCGCGCCGAGCCGATCCGTGGACGGGCTGATCGCCGCGGTCGCCATCGTGCTCGGCGGCTGACGGGCCGCCCGCGCGTCGCCGCCCGTGCCGCTCGCGGTGGGGTTTCGGTAATTCGATTGACCGGCTGCCGTGGCGACGGCGAGCATGGTCGACGCATCGTGCACCCGGGCGTGCGCCCGGTCGAGGAGAGGGGGTCGGTCATGGCCGTCTTCGCAGGTCGCTTCCAGCTGCCTTCATCAGCCTCGACCAAGGGAACCTCACCACAGTGCGCGATCATGACCTTCCGGCGCTGGAGCGCCGGACCCGCGGCAAGAGTCGTTTCGACGACGACGAGCCGCAGTTTCTGAAGCGCGGGCGGCCCACTGAGCCGCCCGCCGACCCGGACGGCGAACCTGACCCGGACACCGGCGACCACTGGTCGACCTGGGACGACGCCGTGCACGGCCCGCAGCCGTACCCGGACTGGCTGGTCACCGAGCTGGCCGCCAAGGACACCGAGCTGGGTGTTCTCAAGACCGGCAAGGAGGCGGACGTGCACCTGGTCCGTCGGGCGGTGCCCGACACGGACCGGTCCTGCCTGCTGGCGGTCAAGCGCTACCGGGACGCCGAGCACCGGCTGTTCCATCGGGACGCCGGCTACCTGGAGGGCCGGCGGGTGCGCCGGTCCCGCGAGAACCGGGCGATGGCCGGCCGGACGGCCTTCGGCCGGCAGATGATCGCCGGGCAGTGGGCAGCGGCCGAGTTCACCGCCCTGGCCCGGCTCTGGGAGATCGGCGCCGGCCACGACCGGATCGCCGTGCCGTACCCGGTGCAGCTGCGGGGCACCGAGTTGATGTTGGAGTTCGTCGGCGACGCCGAGTCGGGGCAGGCCGCGCCCCGGCTGGCCCAGCTGCGGCCCGGTCCGGCCGAGCTCCGCGACCTGTGGGGCCAGCTGGTGGAGGCGCTGCGGGTGCTGGCCCGGGCCGGCTACGCGCACGGCGACCTGTCGCCGTACAACCTGCTCGTGCACGACGGCCGGCTGGTCGTGATCGACCTGCCGCAGGTGGTCGACGTGGTGGCGAACCCGCAGGGGCCCGAGTTCCTGGCCCGGGACGTGCGCGTGGTCGGCACCTGGTTCGTGGCCCGGGGGTTGGCCGCCGAGCAGGTCGATCCCGCCGCGCTGACCGGGGAGCTGCTGCGTGAGGCGGGCGTTCGCTGACCGGGACGGGTCGGGCGGCCCCACCGGCCGCCCGACCCTCCGCGCCGGTCACTGCAGGTAGCGCTCCACCTCGGGCTTGGGGCGTTCGCCCTGGGAATCCGGGTCGCCGTGGGTCTGCCGGGCGGCCCGCCGGCGGCGCAGCAGGTCCCAGCACTGGTCGAGGGACTCCTCCAGGTTGCGCAGCCGCTCGCTGGCCTCGCCTTCGGTGCCCGACTCGTGGGCCTGAGCCGCCGCGCGCAGCTTGTGTTCCTCGTCGACCAGTTCGGAGATCCGGTTCAGGATGGTCTTGTCGTCCATGAGAAGAGCCTGGCACAGGGTGCCGGGTGTCGCCCGGATTCGGTCGTTCCGCCGGGTCGGCGCGCATGGCGCGGGTGACGAGTGACGCGGTCCCGGGCCGAGCCGGCGCGTCCCTGGGCAGGCCCGCTTCAGGGGCGGCGAGTGAGTGATGTTCGTCACTATCGAGCGCCTCGGATGCCGGCTGGTCGTCGCGACCACCGCTACCTGCGGGATCTGTGGCACGCGCACTTCCCGCGGATTGAATCCTGCGGAGGCGCGATCCTTGCGCATGAAAATTTCACGTACTGCGCCTAGAGAAAGGTGACCGAGCGATGGCATGCTCCACGAACACCTAACTCCGCATAGTCGTTCCGCGACGCAGAGCATCCACAAGGGAGTGTCGGTTCTCGTGGCAGCACCTCGGACAGTGCCGGTTCAGCCGCGACGGGCGGGCTCGGTCCCGCTGCGCCATGTGGTGCCCAATCTGTTCCGCGATCCGGCCCGCACCCTGGTCGAGTTGGGCGAGCGGTCGCAGGGCGAGGTGGTAAAGCTCAGCCTCGGCGCGTTCCGGCCCTACCTGATAACGCGACCGGAGCACCTGCAGCGGGTTCTGCGCGAGAAGTCCGACAACTACGTCCGCGCCGGCGACGGTCTCCAGTGGCGTCCGCTGAAGCGGTTGTTCGGCGACGGCATCCTCAGTGACGGCGATTACTGGAAGAACAGCCGCCACGTGCTCCAGCCGCTGTTCACCGCTCGGCGGGTCGACTCGCTGGTCGACCGGCTGGCCGAGGCGATCGAGGAAGTGGTCGACGAACTGGACGAGCCGGCCCGCGCCGGCCAACCCGTCGACATGGGCACCGTGCAGGCCCGGATCGTCTGCTCGGCGATCATGCGGGTCTTCTTCGCCGACAAGATCTCGGTGCCGCAGGCGATGCGCATCATGGAGGCGCAGGACGCGATCGCCTGGTCGGTGATGCCGCGGCTGATGGTGCCGTGGGCGCCGTTGGCCATGCCGATGCCCGGCGACCGCGCGTTCCGTCGGGCAGTTCGACTCATCGACGACACTGTGCTCCCGATCGTCCGCGCCGCCCGGGGAACGGCCGAGACCGATGGCGACGACATCATCGCCACGCTGTGGCGGGGCCGCACGGAGGCTGGCGGCCGGCTCGACGAGCGGCAGGTCCGTGACGACACCGTCTCCATGGTCGCCACCACCACCGAGACCACGATCAGCGTACTGACCTGGCTCTGGCCGCACATCGCTCAGGACGAACAGATCGCCGAGCGACTGTACGAGGAGATCGACCGGGTGGTCGGCGACGCGCCGGTCCGGCGCGAGCACCTGCGCGAGCTGCGTTACACCCGGCAGGTGCTCGACGAACTGCTGCGACTCTATCCGATCGGCTGGCTCTTCCCGCGCCGCGCCTTGGAAGCCGACGTGATCGGCGGCGTACGCATCGAGGCCGGCGCCACTCTCGTGGTCAGCCCGCTGATCACCCACCGGATGTCCGCGTTCTGGGACCGGCCCGAGGTCTTCGACCCCGACCGCTTCGACCCCGAGCAGGTCCGCAACCGGCACCGGTACGCGCACTTCCCGTTCGGCGGCGGCCCACACCAGTGCATCGGCATGCACCTGTTCTACCTGGAGGCGATGCTGATCGTGGCCACCGTCCTGAGCCGGTTCCGGTTCCGCCTGGAGCGGCAGGCTCTGCCCGGTATCAAGGTGGCCGCCGCGCTGCGGCCCCTCGAGCGTGTCGAGGTGACCCTACAGCCGGTACGGAGTGTCTCCGCATGACCGCTGGGCTCGCGTCGCTGCCGGGTACCGGTGGCGACCAGATGGCGCTGGCCGCGGAGCAGGGCCGGATCTGTGCCCTCGCCGCAAAGGGCCAACGTGACCTGGCCGAACGTGCTGCGGCGTACCCCGATCTCTTCCCGGCGCGACCGTTCGACCCGGCGCTGTTCGGCAACGTCGCGATGGCGATCGCATTCGGGGCGCCCTGGTGTGACCTTGCCCAGTTGCGCGTCACGAACCGGGCCGTGCTGTGGGGCTTCGCGGTCGACTGGCTCGTCGACCACGAGGCGCGTACCCGTGACGAGATCGACCGATTGGCGGCGGGCTGCCTCGCCGTGGCGGAGGGCGGGAAACCGGCGGAGGACGACTCTCTCGGCCGTTTTCTCGCCGAATTGCACGACGAACTGGCCGCCGTGCCGGCGTACGCGACCCACGGGGCGGTATGGCGGAACGAGTTGCGGACGATGCTCGACGCCATGGCGCGAGAGTGGGACTGGAAGCAGACCGCCAGCACCGGCGTGCTGCCCACCCTGGACGAGTACCTGGCCAACGCGGCGAACCTGGCCTGCACGGTGGTCAACGTCGTGCACTGGATCCACTCCGGCGATCCCGCGACGCTGACCCACCTCGACGCGCTCGTCGCGGCCAGTGACCAGGTGCAGCGGATCCTCCGACTCGTCAACGACCTCGCGACCTACGAACGCGACCAGCGGTGGGGCGACCTCAACGCGTTGATGTTGGTGCCGGAGCGGGCCGACATCGAGCGCCAGATCACCGGCCTGGTGGCGTACGCCCGCGAGCTGCTCGACCCGCTGCGCACAAGCTGCCCGGTGCAGGCCGACTACCTCGCCCGCCAGATCGGCTTCAGCACCGGCTTCTACCGGTCGACCGACTTCTGGGGCGTGCTGTGACCACCTCACCAGCCGCCGCCGATGCCGGGGACGAGTCCGACGTGGCCGCATCGGCCCGGGAGTTGCTCGCCGCCATGGTGCTCGAGCCGGCGGGCCGGGTCACCCCGTCGGTGTACGAGACCGGCCGGGTCGTCGCGGACGCGCCGTGGCTCACCGGGCATGACCGGCGGCTGCGGTATCTGCTGGGCGAACAGCGTTCCGATGGCGGGTGGGGTGGCGCCAGCGGCTACGCCGTGGTGCCGACGGTGAGCGCGGTGGAGGCGCTGCTCGGCACGCTGCGGGGCACCCAGGGCTCCTCTCGGCCCGAGCTGGCCGCCGCGGCGAGCCGCGGGCTGGGCGTGCTCGCCGACTGGCTCGGAAGGGGCACGCCGCTCCCAGACACGCCGGCGGCCGACCTCATCGTGGCGGCCCTGGTGCAGCGGATCAACGACCACCTCACCTTCTTTGCCGCACGCCCCGGTCGGGGGTTTGTCGACGGGGTCCGCGCCCTGCCCGGCGTGGACCGACGGCGGCTCGACGCGGTACACGCGCTGGTGGGCGCCGGACATCCGGTGCCGCAGAAGCTGCTGCACGCCTTCGAGGTGCTCGGACCGGTCGCGCGCCGGCACGGCGGCGTGTCCCCGGTCGCCGGGGCCGTCGGTGCCTCGCCGGCGGCCACCGCCGCCTGGATCGGCGACCCGGCGACGCCCGGCGCGGACCCGGAGGCGCTGGCCTACCTGGGGGCGGCTGTCGGTCTCCTCGACGGACCGGTGCCCTGCTGTACGCCGATCACGGTGTTCGAGCGGGCTTGGGCGCTGAGCAGTCTGGCCCGAGTGGGGGTGCCGGTCCGGCCCGCGCCGAAGCTCATCGCCGAGTTGGCCGCCGCGCTCGGGCCGCATGGCACGCCGACCGGGCCAGGACTACCGGCCGACGCGGACACCACCTCGGTCGCTCTCTATGCTCTCGCCCGCCTCGGTCACCCGGTGGATCCGGCGAGCCTGCTCCACTTCGACCTCGGCAGCCACTTCTGCACCTGGCGGGGGGAGGACGGGCGGTCGGTCACCACGAACGCGCACGTGCTGGAGGCGCTCGGCTGGCACGCCCGTCACACGTCGGCGGCCGCGAGCCGCTACGGCGGCCGTGCGGCGGCGCTGGCCGGGTGGCTGGGCGACGAGCAGCAGCCCGACGGCTCCTGGGTGGACCGCTGGCACGCTTCGCCCTACTACGCCACCTCGTGCGTCGTGGCAGCCCTCGACCGGTACGCCCCGGCCGGGATCGCCGGATCGGCGGTGGATCGCGCCGTCGACTGGTTGGTCGCCACCCAACGGGCGGACGGGGCGTGGGGACGCTGGGCGGGCACCGTGGAGGAGACCGCGTACGCCCTGCACGTGCTGCTGGGGGTCCATCGACCGGCCCGGCCGGGCGTACGGGAGGCGATCGGTCGCGGGTTGCGTCACCTGACCGAGGTAGACGATCACCACGATCATCCTCCATTGTGGCATGACAAAGATCTCTACACACCTGTGCTGATCGTCCGTGCGGCCATTCTCGCGGTCCGGCACTTGGCCCTGACCAGATCCGACCTGGTCAACGAGATGGACAGGGCCCCGCTCCGGCCACGTACGGTGGTCTCATGATCAGCAGCGCTTGAGCGCGGCCCCGGACGCTGCTAGCGTGCGCCGGGTCGATGCGTGCACTCCGCACTTCTGACTGATCAATCACACAGGTCGCGCCAGGGACGGTGTAATGGGTTCCCGCAGTACGAATCTGCGTACCAAGGTCGTTGCTCTACTGGTCTCACTCGTGGCGCTCTGGGGCTTTACGGCCTGGGTCACCGTCCGGGACGGGGTCAACCTGCTCGGCGTGCAGACCCTGGACACGAAGGTCTTCGATCCCACCGAGCCGCTGCTGTTGCAGTTGCAGTTGGAGCGTCGGACGTCGCTGACCTACCTCGGTCGACCCGACGACGCGCAGCGCGCCACGCTGGCGCAGATGCGGCAGCGCACCGACCAGTTGGCGGCGAAGTTTACGAAGTCCACCGAGAACTGGCAGGTCGACGCGCTGGGCAGCGACACCCTCGACCAGCGGATCAAGGCTCTCATCACCGGGCTGAACGACCTGGACAAGACCCGTACGGCGGTCGACGACCGGAGCATCGACCGGGCCGGGGCCATCGCGACCTTCACCGGAGTGATCGAGTCGATCTACCGGGTGTACGACGCGCTCGGCAACCTCGACGACGAGCAGGTCGCCGAGGACACCGCCGCGCTGATCGGCCTCAACCGGTCCCGGGAGCTGCTGTCCCAGGAGGACGCGCTGCTGGCCGGCGTGCTGGCCGCCGGGCGCATCACTACGGCCGAGCGGGCGGAGTTCACCCGGATCGTCGGCGCCCGACAGTTCGTCGCCGCCTCGGCACTGGTCCGGCTCCCCGGCACCGACCAGCGCCGCTACGAGACGATGTCGACGGGCGACACCTTCAGCCGGCTGACCGCCCTGGAGACCCAGGTGATGCAGGGCGGTGGTGCCGGCCGGCCGTCCGTGACCGCGACGGAGTGGACCGACACCATTGCTCCGGCGCTGACCGAGATCAGTGACGTCGTGCTGGCCGGTGGCGACGGCGTGGTCGACCGGGCGACCCCGGTCGCCATCGGCGTCGTCGTCCGGTTGGCGCTGGCCACCGGCCTCGGTCTGCTCGCCGTCATCGCCTCGATCGTCGTGTCCATCACCACCGCCCGCTCCCTGGTACGGCAGCTGGAACGGTTGCGTGGCGCGGCCTTCCGCCTGGCCAACGAGCGGCTGCCCAGCGTGGTCGAACGGCTCGGTCGCGGCGAGGAGGTCGACGTGGCCACCGAGGCGCCACCCCTGGAGTTCGGCACCGACGAGATCGGCCAGGTCGGCAAGGCGTTCAACGCGGTCCAGGAGACCGCTTTGCGCACCGCCGTCGAGCAGGCCGACCTGCGCCGCAACGTCCGCGAGGTCTTCCTCAGCCTGGCCCGGCGTACCCAGGCGCTGGTGCACCGCCAGCTCACCCTGCTGGACGCGATGGAGCGGCGCGAACAGGACGCGGAGGAACTCGAGGACCTGTTCCGGGTCGACCACCTGGCCACCCGGATGCGGCGCAACGCGGAAAACCTGATCGTGCTCTCCGGCTCCACCCCGGGCCGGGCCTGGCGGCGCAACGTGCCGATGGTCGACGTGGTGCGCGGCGCGGTGGCCGAGGTGGAGGACTACACCCGGGTCAACGTGCTGCCGCTCGGGCCGGTCTCGCTGGCCGGCCGCGCGGTCGGCGACATCATCCACCTGCTCGCCGAGCTGATCGAGAACGGCCTGTCGTTCTCCCCGCCGCACACCACGGTGGAGGTTCGTGGCCAACTGGTGGCCAACGGGTTCGCCATCGAGATCGAGGACCGGGGCCTCGGCATGAGCGAGGAGGACCTGGCCGCGGCGAACCACCGGATCGTCGACCAGTCCGAGCTGAACCTCGCCAACGCCGCCCGCCTCGGCCTCTACGTGGTGAGCCGGCTGACCGAGCGGCACGGCGTGCGGGTCCGGCTCAAGGAGTCGGCGTACGGCGGCACCACCGCCGTCGTGCTGATCCCACTGGAGCTGGTCACCGAGAACGGCGCTGCCCCGGAGGACTCCGGCGCGATGCGGGCCGGGTCACCGGCCATCCCGCTGGCCCCGTCGTCGACCGGAGGTCCCGCCGACAGCGGTCGCCCGAGCCTCCTCGCGCTGGCCGCGCCACCGGCGGCAGCGGGTACGACGGCGCCGGACGTACCGGATCTGGTGACCCCGACCGCCCCGGCGGCGGTTCCGGCCGACGCACCGGCGACGACCGACACCACCAGCCCGACGGCGCAGACCGACGCGACCGATGTGGACGCCGCTCTGCCCACCCGCCAGCGGACGACGCCCGCTACCGGGTTGTCGGAGCTGCCCAGCCGGGCCCGGCGCACGCTGGGCCAGCCGGCCCTGGAGGGCCCGACGGTGCCCACCGGCCTGCCCGCCTTCGACCGTGCCGGACCAGCGGACAGCACCAGCGTCGGCGAGCCGGGCGCGGACGGCGGGCCACTGCCCGCCCAGGCCGAGGCGGACCGGACGGACTCGGGCCTGCCGGTGCGGGTCCGGCAGGCGAGCATCGTGCCCGAGCTGCGCGACGACCCGGCGGCGACGGAGACCGACGAGGAGGACGTGGCGCGCCCGCCCGAGCAGGTGCGCCGGATGATGAGCTCCTACCAGAGCGGCACGCGGCGAGGTCGGACCGACGCGGCACGACTGCTCGACGGCGCTTCCGGCGCCCCGCCAGCGGAGACGTCCGAGCCGACCGACGAGGACCCGCGCACCACCTGATCGGACGCCGGCAATGCGGGTTTCCGCGCGGCGTGATGGTCAGCCCCAGACGAGCACGGCGACAACAGCCGGGGGAGAAGAGGACGACGAGTGGCCCAGAAGACGGCTTCGAGTGCCGACCTGACGTGGTTGCTGGATGATCTTGTGGGCCGGGTGAAGCAGGCCGAGCATGCGGTCGCGCTCTCCACCGACGGGCTGTTGATGGCCTCCTCGCAGGGGCTGAGCCGGGACGACGGTGAGCACCTCGCGGCGATGGCGGCCGGCATCCAGAGCCTGGCCCGGGGCGCCGGCAAGCGCTTCGGTGGCGGGCAGGTGCAGCAGACCATCATCGAGATGCAATCGTCGTTCCTGTTCGTCACCGCGGCCGGGCGCAACGCCTGCCTGGCGGTGCTGGCCAGCGAGGACACCGACGTCGGCCTGATCGCCTACGAGATGGCGATGCTGGTCACCAGGGTCGGCAAGTACGTTGCCTCCCCATCCCGCGGCGCCGACCAGCCGGCCGGCGAGAAGTAGCGGCCATGACGGTGCAGGGAGAGTCCGCGGACCATCAGTGGGTGGATGACCATGCGGGCCCGGTGGTCCGCCCGTACGCGGTGACGCGCGGGCGCGCCCGCCCGGTCACCGGCACGTTCGACCTGATCTCCCTGGTCACCGCGACCCGAGGCGACGTCACACCGGAGGTCGGCCTCGGTCCGGAGCACCTGGCGATCGTCGGACTGTGCCAACGAATACAGTCCGTCGCCGAGATCGCTGCCCATCTCGACCTGCCGGTGGGCACCATCCGGGTGCTCCTCGGCGACCTGGCGGCCCGCAGCCTGGTGCAGGTCCGCGAACCACAGACCACGGCCGGTCTTCCCGACAACAGCATCTTCGAGGCGGTAATCAATGGACTACGGGCACTCTGACCGGCCGGCGGGAGCGACCCCACTGCCCACCGCGATCAAGATCCTGGTCGCCGGTGGCTTCGGCGTCGGCAAGACCACCATGGTCGGCGCGGTGAGCGAGACCCGGCCGTTGCGCACCGAGGAGGTGCTGACCGAGTCCGGGGTCGGCATCGACGACCTGTCCGGGGTGGAGGAGAAGACCACCACCACCGTGGCGATGGACTTCGGTCGGATCACCATCAGTGACGACCTGGTGCTCTACCTGTTCGGCACGCCGGGGCAGGACCGGTTCTGGTTCGTCTGGGACGAGCTGGCGCTGGGCGCGATCGGCGCGGTGGTGCTGGCGGACACCCGCCGGCTGGCCGACTGCTTCCCGTCGATCGACTACTTCGAGGGCCGGGGCACCCCGTTCGTGGTCGCGGTGAACTGCTTCGAGGGGTCCCGGCAGTACCGGCTCGACGAAGTGCAGTCCGCGCTGAACCTGGACCCGGGGGTCCCGGTGCTGCTCTGCGACGCCCGTCAGCGCGCGTCCAGCAAGGAGGTGCTCGTCACGTTGATGGAGCACGCCATGAAGACCCGGGAGGCCCGACGCCGCGCCGCCGGCGCGAACTGACCGACAACCCGCGAGGTTTTCCGGCACCCGGTGTCCGGAACGGCCGCGGCCGATCGTCATGCTGGCGATACCCGGACACACCAGGGAGCGCCAGATGAAGTACATGATGTTTGTCTGCACCGACGCCGAGCCGGACACCGACCCGACCGACGTACCCGACATCCACGCGTGGGTGGCCGAGAACGACGCCCGTGGCCGCCGCCTCCAGGGCGACGAGCTGGCGCCGAGCACCGCGGCCACCACGGTCCGGGTGCGCGGCGGCGAACTGCTCATCTCCGACGGGCCGTTCGCCGAGACCACGGAGGTGATCGTGGGCTTCGACCTGCTCGACTGCGCCGACCTTGACGAGGCGATCGAGGTGGCGCGGGCCCACCCGATGGCCCGGCACGGCCGACTGGAACTGCGCCCCTTCGCGGGCCTGCCCGGCTGATCGGGTGACCCGCACCGAAACGCCGGCCGGTGAGCGGCACGAAAACGCCGGCCGGGCGATCGGCACGGGTGCGGCTGCGGCGGCGGAGGCCGTCGCGGCCGCCGGCGCCGAGGCGTACCCACGGATCGTCGCGACCCTGATCCGGGTGACCGGGGACTGGGCGTTGGCAGAGGACTGCGCCCAGGAGGCGCTGACCGTCGCCCTGGAGCGCTGGCCCGGTGACGGCGTGCCGGCCAACCCGGGCGGCTGGCTGATGACGGTGGCCCGCAACCGGGCGATCGACGTGCTGCGCCGGGCCGCCGTGGAGCGCCGCAAGCTGCACGACCTGGCGGTGCTCGCGCCGGCGGACGCGGAGCCCGCGCCCGGGGCGGGGGAGGACGTGGTGGACGACCGACTACGGCTGATCTTCACCTGCTGCCACCCGGCGCTGGCGCCGGAGGCGCGGGTGGCGTTGACGCTGCGTACCGTCTGCGGGGTGTCGACCGCCGACATCGCCCGGCTCTTCCTGGTCACCGAGTCGACGATGACCCGGCGGTTGACCCGGGCCCGGACCCGGATCAAGGAGGCCGGCATCCCGTACCGGGTGCCGGCCGGGCCGGCGCTCGCCGAACGGCTGCCCGGTGTGCTGGCCGTGCTGTACCTGCTCTTCACCCGCGGCTACGTCGCCGACGGCGAACCGGCCTTCGCCGACGAGGCGATCCGGCTGGCCCGGCTGCTCGACCGGCTGATGCCGGGGCAGTCCGAGGTGGCCGCCCTGCTCGCGTTGTTCCTGTTCCAGCACTCGCGCGCCGACGCCCGCCGCGACGCCGCCGGCTACCTGCTGACCCTGGAGCGGCAGGACCGCGGCCGGTGGGACCGGGCCGCCATCACCGAGGGACTGGACGCGCTGGCGCGGGTACACCACGACGGGCCGTACGCGTGGCAGGCCCGGATCGCGGCCTGCCACGCCACCGCCGCGTCCGCCGAGGCCACCGACTGGCCGGCGATCGCCCGGGCCTACGACAGCCTGGCCGGCGATCGGCCCTCGCCGGTGGTCGGGTTGAACCGGGCCGTGGCGCACGGCTACGCGTACGGGCCGGCGGCCGGGTTGGCGCTGCTCGGCGCGGCCCGCGCCGGGGGCGCGTTGGACGGCTACCCGCTCGCCGTCGCGGTGGAGGCGGACCTGGTGGCCCAGCAAAGCGACCGGGTCCGCGCCGCCACCCTGTTCCGGAGGGCCGCGGCCGAGGTGACATCCGCCGCCGAGCGCCGCGCCCTGCTCGACCGCGCCGCCGACCTCGCCTCGTAGCCGGGTGGTACGCGCACCCCGGGCCGGCGGGATCGGCAGGTCCTCCTCGCCGAGGGGATTCGTGAGAGGATCCCGCGCATGATCGACCTGAATGTGCGGCCGATGTCCCGCGCGGAATTCGACCGGTGGCAGACCGACGTCGTCGCCGCCTACGCGCAGGACCACGTCGAGGCCGGCACCTGGACGGCCGACGAGGCTCTGCGCCGCTCCGAGGAAGCCAACAGAGCCCTGCTGCCACAGGGGATGGCCACGCCCGGCATGATCTTCCTGCTCGGCGTGCTGGCCGACGGCACACCGGTCGGACGCCTGTGGATCGGGCTGACGCATCCGCGCGGCGTCGCGCACTGCGCCTACCTCTACGACATCGAGGTGGTCGCCGAGCGCCGCGGGCAGGGTCTGGGGCGGGCACTGCTCACGGCCGCCGAGCGGACGGCTCGCGAGGAGGGCGCCCACGCTCTCGAACTCAACGTGTTCGGATACAACACGACGGCGCTCAACCTGTACGACTCGTCGGGGTACCGGGTGACGACCCAGCAGATGCGCAAGAACCTCCGCACGTCGACCCGGCAGGAGCCGGACGCGGAAGCGGCGACCGAGGTGGGTGATCCTCGCGCAGGTGGATGACGCTGCGTCCGTGGGCTGCAACTGGCCGCGCCGCTCGCGACGCGTCCGGTCCGTCGTCAGTCCAGGAACTCGACGCCGGCGAGAGTGGCGGCGCGGTGCGCCGCGAGGCGCTCGGCCTGCTCGATGACGGCCCTGCGCCTGCTCTCGGGCAGCTTCTGCCAGGGCTGGACGGCGACTGTCATCCTGGCGCCCGACTTGCGGGGCCGCCAGGTGCCGACCAGCTCACCGTCGACCAGGACGGCGCCGGGGCGACCCAGCACCGGCCACAGCTCCTTGGCGCGCGCGGCATCGGGCACCAGCGTCGCCCGGTCTCTGGCCTGAAGGAAGAGGTCGAAGGGACCGAGCAGGCGGGTCACCGCCGCTGCGGCCGACGCCAGCGACTGCTCGTCGGCGGCCAGGAGCGAGCGCCTCTCGCCGTCGACCGTCACCTCGATCACGTCCTCGGGCCATCGTGCCTTGACTTCCCGGACCGGGGCATCGAGGTAGGTGGCCACGTGGCCGGGGGTGGCCGGACCCAGCAGCCGCAGGTACGCGCGCACGAGGTCGAACCGGTCGCCCGCGCCGGCCGCCGCACGGAACCCGGGGATGCGCCGCAGCACCGGCGGCGACGTGTCGCGCTGCAATTCCAACCCGGCGCGCACCGCGGCCAGCCGCAACGGCATCTCGAAGATGTGCGTGGCGTCGCAGGGGCGGCAGAACCGCAGGTACGGCCCGGGCAGCACCGCGCTCAGGCGGCCCGACACGTCGCCCTTGACCATCGGCTCGGTGACGGTGGCCCGCAGCTCGGCGGCCACTGTGTCGAGAGCCTCCAGGTTGGCGATGCCGGCCGCCCTCAACGGCTTGGCGGCGTCGTAGATGCGCTTGCCCGCGTCGGCGTCGGACCAGGGTGCGACCGCGGACGCCACCTCCCCCGCGTCAGCGCGGCGGTAGAGGTGGGGCGCGCCGCGCACGGTCCACAGCAGCACCAGGTCGGCCCCGGACGACGCCGCCCGGTCGACCCCGCGCAGCGCCAGCGCCCAGCGGCCGCCGTCGGGGCCGGTGTCCTGCACGCCGGCGTCGAGCACGGCGGTGTCCGCCAGCGTGCCGTGCGCCCGGGCGAGCTGCTGTGCCTGGACGCGGAACCTCATCACCTGACGCCGGTCGACCACCCCGACACCATAGGGGGTCACCCCGACAACGGGCAGCATGGCCGGCCAGGACGCCGCAGGGCCCCTCTCCGCCGAGGCGGGAAGAGGCCCTGGTGGACGCGGTACGTCAGTTGGCGATCATGCGGCGCAGCACGTACTGCAGGATGCCGCCGTGCCGGTAGTAGTCCGCCTCGCCCGGGGTGTCGATCCGGACCACCGCGTCGAACTCGACGCCGGTGTCGGTGGTGACCTTCACCGTGCGCGGGGTCTCGCCGTCGTTGAGCGCGGTCACCCCGGTGAAGGTGAACGTCTCGGTGCCGGTGAGGCCGAGCGACTCGGCGGTGGTGTCCACCGGGAACTGCAGCGGCAGCACGCCCATGCCGATCAGGTTGGAGCGGTGGATCCGCTCGTAGGACTCGGCGATGACCGCCCGGACGCCCAGCAGCATCGTGCCCTTGGCCGCCCAGTCCCGCGACGAGCCCGAGCCGTACTCCTTGCCGGCCAGCACGACCAGCGGGATGCCGGCCTCCTGATAGGCGACCGAGGCGTCGTAGATCGAGGTCTGCTCGCCGGTGAGGTGGTTGACGGTGAAGCCGCCCTCCACCCCGGGGACCAGCTGGTTGCGCAGCCGGATGTTGGCGAAGGTGCCCCGGATCATCACCTCGTGGTTGCCCCGGCGGGAGCCGTACGAGTTGAACTCGTGCCGCGGCACGCCGTGCTCGGCGAGGTACTGACCGGCGGGGGAGTCGGCCTTGATCGAGCCGGCCGGCGAGATGTGGTCGGTGGTCACCGAGTCACCCAGCTTGGCCAGCACCCGGGCGTCGGCGATGTCGGTGACCGGGCTCGGCTCCTGCTGCATGCCCTCGAAGTAGGGGGGCTTGCGCACGTAGGTGGAGTCGCCCGCCCAGGCGAAGGTGTCGCCGGTCGGGGTGGGCAGCGACTGCCAGCGCTCGTCGCCGGCGAAGACGTCGGCGTACGCGGCGCTGAACCCGGTGGCGCCGATCGCCTGGGCGATGACGTCCTGGATCTCGGCGCTGTTCGGCCAGATCTCACGCAGGAAGACCGGGTTGCCGTCGCTGTCCTCGCCGATCGGCTCGTTGGCCAGGTCGATGTCCATCGTGCCGGCGAGCGCGTACGCGACCACAAGAGGCGGGGACGCCAGGTAGTTCATCTTGACGTCCGGGTTGATCCGGCCCTCGAAGTTGCGGTTGCCGGAGAGCACCGAGACGACGGCGAGGTCCTTCTCGTTGACCGCCGCCGAGACCTCCTCGGGCAGCGGGCCCGAGTTGCCGATGCAGGTGGTGCAGCCGTACCCGACCAGGTTGAAGCCGAGCTTGTCCAGGTACGGCGTGAGGCCGGCCCGCTCGTAGTAGTCCATGACGACCTTGGAACCGGGCGCCAGGGTGGTCTTGACCCACGGCTTGCGGGTCAGGCCCTTCTCGACCGCGTTGCGGGCCAGCAGTGCGGCGCCGATCATCACCTGGGGGTTGGAGGTGTTGGTGCAGGAGGTGATCGCGGCGATCACGACGGCGCCGTGGTCCAACTCGTACTCGACGCCGTCGGCGCCGGTGACCCGGATCGGGTCGGTGGCCCGACCGCCGGAGCCGACGGCCGCGGTCTCCAGGTCGCGCGGCTCGTCGGCCGGGTCGCTGAACTCGTTGGCCGGCGGGTCGCTGGCCGGGAAGGACTCGGCGCTGGCCTCGTCGGCCGGGCCGTTGGCACCGCGCGGCAGTTCCTCACGGGGCACGCCCGGCTTGAGGTCACGCTCACCGACGGAGTCGTCGGCGACGTAGTCGGTCAGCGCCGAGCGGAACAGCGTCTTGGCGCTGCCCAGCGGCACCCGGTCCTGCGGGCGCTTCGGGCCGGCCAGCGAAGGCTCGATGGTGCTGAGGTCGAGCTCCAGGCGCTCGGAGTACTCCGGCTCCGCGTCCGGGTCGTGCCAGAGGCCCTGCTCCTTGGCGTACGCCTCGACGAGCGCGACCTGCTGCTCGTCGCGACCGGTCAGCTTCAGGTAGCGGACCGTCTCGGCGTCGATCGGGAAGATCGCCACGGTGGAGCCGTATTCGGGGGACATGTTGCCGATGGTGGCGCGGTTGGCCAGCGGCACGGCGCTGACGCCGGGGCCGTAGAACTCGACGAACTTGCCGACCACGCCGTGCTTGCGCAGCATCTCGGTGATGGTCAGCACCAGGTCGGTGGCGGTGGTGCCGGCCGGCATCTCGCCGTGCAGCTTGAAGCCCACCACGCGGGGGATCAGCATGCTGACCGGCTGACCGAGCATCGCGGCCTCGGCCTCGATGCCGCCGACGCCCCAGCCGAGCACGCCCAGGCCGTTGACCATCGTGGTGTGCGAGTCGGTGCCGACCACCGTGTCGGGGTACGCCTGGCCGTTGCGCTCCATGATGGTGCGGGCCAGGTACTCGATGTTGACCTGGTGCACGATGCCGGTGCCCGGCGGGACGACCTTGAACTCGTTGAACGCGGTCTGGCCCCAGCGCAGGAACTGGTAGCGCTCCTTGTTGCGCTCGTACTCCAGCTCGACGTTGCGCTCGAAGGCGTCCTCGCGGCCGAACAGGTCGGCGATGACGGAGTGGTCGATGACCAGCTCGGCCGGGGCGAGGGGGTTGACCTTGGTGGCGTCGCCGCCCAGGTCGCGCACCGCCTCGCGCATGGTGGCCAGGTCGACCACGCAGGGCACGCCGGTGAAGTCCTGCATCAGCACCCGCGCCGGGGTGAACTGGATCTCCACGCTCGGGGCGGCGGTGGAGTCCCACCCGCCGAGCTGGCGGATGTGGTCGGCGGTGATGTTCGCGCCGTCCTCGGTCCGCAGCAGGTTCTCCAGCAGGATCTTCAGGCTGTACGGCAGCCGGTCGTGGCCGTCCACCTTGTCGATCCTGAAAATCTCGTAGCTCGCGTCTCCGACGCGTAGCTGGGTCTTCGCACCGAAGGTGTCGAGGCTCGCCACGTCGTACTCCTTCACACCAGCGACCGTGAGTAGTCCTGAGCAGTGTGTCGCACCGGCCAGGGTGCCGCCGAGGTTAGGTGACACTTACCGCCGATTCCGCTCTCAACAAAACCGTACGTCCGTCTTGCTAGTTGCGCAACCCGACGTCGGGTCCGAGCGACCGGCCGACGGTAGGGTTCGAGGCCGGACGGGGAGGGGGTCGACGGTGTTCGACGTTCAGCACTGGCTCGTGTCGCTGCCGCCGATCGCGGTCTACCTGCTCGTCGGCGGGGTCATCGGCGTGGAGAGCATGGGTGTCCCACTGCCCGGCGAGATCGTCCTGGTCAGCTCCGCCCTGCTCGCCGCCACCGGTGTGGTAGAACCGGAGTGGGTCGCCACCGCCGCTGCCGCCGGAGCGATCATCGGGGACTCCGTCGGGTATGCGGTGGGCCGCCGGGGTGGCCGTCCGCTGCTGGCCCGGCTGGGCCGGCGCTTCCCCCGACATCTCGGCCCCGCACAGCTCGCCCGCGCCGAACAGAGCTTCGCCCGGTACGGCGTCTGGGCGGTCTTCTTCGGCCGGTTCGTGGCACTGCTGCGGATCCCGGCCGGGCCGCTCGCTGGGGCACTGCACGTGCCGTACCGGCGGTTCCTGCTGGCCAACGCGGCCGGCGGCCTGGTCTGGGCGTTCGGCACCACCTACCTGCTCTTCACCGTGGGCCGTGCGGCCGAGCACTGGCTCAAGGACATCTCCTGGGCCGGGCTGGCCCTCGCGGTGCTCGCCGGTCTCGCCAGCACGTGGTGGCTGCGCCGACGGGCCCACCGGTTCGAGGCGACCGAACCGACCCCGGACGCCGAGCCGATCCGCGCGGGCAGCGAACACTGACCCGGGCATGACGAAGGGCCGGACCCCTGGTTGGGGTCCGGCCCTTGTCGTTGTTGGTGGTTGGGTCAGCTGGTGGCGTAGCCGCGGGTGGCGATCCAGTCGGCGAGGTGCTCGACGGTGACCTCGTAGGAGGCGGTGTTCGCATCGGCGG